>CAYJJK010000012.1:22059-37447 GCA_964370445.1 uncultured Oscillospiraceae bacterium
CAATGTTGCGATGCTGGCAAAACCCGGCACCACATGTTCTACTGCATTGATAATATTGATGATATTTACCATAGATCGGTAGGGAAGAGCCGAGGTGATGTCTCCCGCCACTGCATCTGTTAAGGTGGGGCGTACATTGGCGTTATCCAGCTCTTTTTGCCATGTACGCTTCCCATCCATGATGTCACCATAGCGTTGCACCAAAATGTGGCTGTCTCCAAGCATATTGGTCAATTCACCAATTTTTTGTGCATAGGCTATGGGTTGATTGAATGGATGGCTAAAGTTATGCGAGCAAAGAATCGCAAGGTTTGTGTTTTTACTTTTCAATTCTTTAAATGAATGCCCGTTTACCACGGCAAGGTCATTATCATAATTTTCTTGCGACACAAAACCACCAGGATTTTGACAAAATGTGCGTACTTTATTTTTAAACGGTTTGGGATACCCAATCAGTTTCGATTCATACAGCACATTGTTTACATCATCCATGATTTCATTGCGTACTTCAACACGCACGCCGATATCAACAGGGCCAGGTTTATGTGCAATATCATGTTCTGCACACATTTTTTCCAACCAATCCGCACCGCGTCGGCCGGTAGCAATCACAGTACTGGTTGCCTCAACGGTTGTGATGTCATCTGGTTTTCCGGCTGGACAAATTTGCACACCTGTGCAAACACCATCTTTTAAGAGCAAGTTTGTACATTCGTAGCCAAAAATATACTCAACGCCCTGTTCTTTAAGGTGTTTTTCTATAGCATAATATAACTCTTGCGCTTTTTCTGTGCCTAAATGGCGAATGGGGCAATCCACAAGCTTTAGGCCTGCCTGAATCGCTCTTTTACGTATTTCTTTGGTTTTTTCAAGATTTCCCAAACCCTCCACATGCTCTGAAGCGCCAAACTCTAAATAAATATCATCAGTATAGTCAATGAGTTCCTGCGCCTTTTGCGGGGTAATTAAATTCGGCAGGTCACCTCCCACCTCATAGCTGAGAGAGAGTTTGCCATCCGAAAAAGCACCGGCACCGGAAAAACCTGTGGTGATGTGACAAAACGGCTTACATTGCACACAAACTCCGGTTTTACTTTTTGGGCAAGATCGCTTTTCGATAGGTCGCCCTTTTTCTACCATAACAATACTTTTTTTAGTGCCATTTTTCAACATTTCCAATGCGGTGAAAATGCCGGCCGGCCCAGCCCCAACGATAACTACATCGGCTACCATACTATCTCCTCATCACTTCATTTATAACTTTCAAATATAAACTAACAAATAATCATATGCAAATAAAATTATACTGCAAAACCCCCAAAAAAACAAGATGGAAAATGTTTTCTCCCTTGAATACTTCTAAAATTCTAAATAAAAAATCATGATGGATTTATGAGGGTATTTTAACTGATTTTTGCTAGATTTCAATAGGGAAGAGATAAGACTTGAATCATTAAAAATTTATTCACTATTATCAATGCATTTATAATTTTACTGTAGTATTGTAAACACAAGTGGATAATTTTAGGATGACAGCAAGTTTAAAATCAATTGAATACCTTAAAATTGGTCGAATCGGCTGCTAAAACCATTTTAATTATTTATTTGCAATTGCTTTAGTCGTTAGTGCATTTACAAGCAAATAACAAACCAAAGCATAGCTTTTTGGCAGAAAAGGAAGAGCCACACAATGGTGTGGGTGATGCTTATTATAAATACAAAAAATCGTCGCCCACTTAATGAAGTGAGCGACGATGTGGTCGGAGTGACAGGATTTGAACCTGCGGCATCCTGGTCCCAAACCAGGCGCGCTACCAACTGCGCTACACCCCGGAAAACTCCAAAACAAAAACCTTTATCATTATAGTTGTTTTTTTCGTTTTCGTCAACCTTTATTCGCATATTTATTTCAAGGTGAACCATAAGTTGAGTTTCAACTGGAGAATAGAACCTATTTTATTGAACAGATGATAGCATAATAACAAGAAAAATAATTGCAAACACTAGAATATAAAGGGCAAAAAATATAACCATAATAATAGTAGAAATTTTTCCAGCACGGTTCCAGGGTGCCATTACAACATTAAAATGATTTATATCCATATAATTTCCGGCTTTCCATGCCCATTCATTGCCTTTTGCGCCACAAACAAAAATCCATATAAAATTTAAAAAAGGAACCAATGCCAACAACGGTAGATAAGTTTTATGGCCTATGCCCCACCAAATGCCAAAAGCAAATGCACCCCAGTTCCACTTACGAAGCTCTTGTGGCATTTCCACCGGGGTGTAGATGGGGGAATATTGCGGTGTTTGAGAATAATCGTTCATACTATAAATCTCCTATTCATTTGTATGCTATGGTGGACGAATACAAGCGTCCAACCGGCCTATTGTGTATTTCGATTTTTTTAATTTTTAAAAAACCATTTTTTTAATTAAAATCATTACGCACACTTTTTTAATTATGTGGAATTATCTTGATTTTATTGGTTTGTATTCGATTCTTCATATCGTTCACCCTTATAATTTGGGCGGGCTTGCCCTTGATAAATCGTATAATTATTTTTTCCATCTACTTTGGTTGTATACATAGCAATGTCGGCATGTTCGTACAAGGAAGAAAAATCTTTCCCGTGCTCTGGATACAGTGAAATACCAATACTGGCAGAAATTTGGACAGATGTATTTTTATTAGTATAATTTTTCCATAATTTTTTACACAATTCCATAGCCTTCTGCTCTAGCACATAAATAGAACGATATTCTTTCATAAATACAAAAAATTCGTCACCGCCTAAGCGGCCCACAATATCATCTTGCCGGAACATTGCCTGAATATCGGATGCAATTTCCAACAATACTTTATCGCCAAACATATGGCCAAATTCATCATTAATGCCTTTAAAATTGTCGACATCAATGATGATAAGAGCACTTTTGTTTTGGGTGTTTTCTTTCAATAATAAAAAGTTTTGAATCAATTTTTCGGTGCTGACTTTATTGTACAACCCGGTTTGTTGATCAAGCAAAGTTTTGTTTTTCAGTTCATCCATTTTCATGTGTTGGTTTGAAATATCCACCATTTTCCCAACCACTCGATAAGGTTTCTGTTCTGTATCCAGCAGCACTTGGTAATGACACAAAAACCAAGCAGACTGACCATTTGCCAGGTTAAAACGCAATTCAGATTCCATCTTTTCGCTGCTACGATCTAAAAAACTATTTTCCATGTGCGCATAATCTTCTTGTGAAAAAACGCCCTTATCTAACAAGTCCTGAGGGTAATTTTCTACAACATGAGGCACACCTAAGCGTTCGGCAAAATTTTCAGAATATCGCATTGTTGAGGTTTTTAAATTTAAATCAAAAAAAACACTATCGGTTAAGGTGGCAATCATATTGTTAAACTTTTGCTCTTCGGCCAACTGATTGAGTGTGTCCACATGGGAGCTGATATCGACAACTAAAAAAAGAATAAATTTTTCGCCATTTTCTTGTTCAATTAATCGTCCGCTAAATTGAACTGTTTTATATCCACTTTCTTTGTTTACAAGCCTTGAAACAACCATGAATGGGCGTTCTGGATAAGTGGACACTTGCTCAAGCAATATTTTTGCGCTCGCTTTGGCATCTTCTGGATGAAGAGTGACAAAACCCCTGTTTTGATAAATGTCACGAACCTCTTCTTTGCTAAACCCAATCAAGTCAAAATACCCTTGGCTCGCCTCAATAATTGTAAAATCTTCATCAAATTTCACATATAAAATACACCCCGGGGTATAGCGGTTCACATAATCGACACAAGAGATATCTTGTATCAATGGAATAAGACCATCAGTGTTCTTTTTCATAATATTTTCCTTTGTATACTCTACATCCCCTTAGAGCAGATCTTAGAGATATATTATTGTAAGATTTTTTTAGGGTAACGCTTACACCTGAGGTAGTAGTTCAATTGGGTCCGGCTTTGAAAAATAATACCCTTGCGAGTATGATATGTCATACAGCTCAATTACCTGCTGTAGCTCCTGTGTTTCAACAAATTCGGCAACAGTATTCACCTTAAGTTGCTGCGCAAGATAACGGATTGTGTTGAGGATAATGAGGCTTTCTTCATTGTTTAACAAACCGCGTATAATGCTCCCATCAATTTTGATATAGTCTGGGCGCAGTGCCACGATGGTAGAAAAAGTGGAATACCCCGACCCAAAGTCATCAACTGCAATTTTACACCCAAAGGTACGAATTTCCTTTACAAAATCCAACAATGCTTCAACGGCGTGATAATTTTCGGTTTCAACAAATTCAAAAACTAGCTGCTCAGGGTGTGTGTATTGTTGTAGTTTTTTAAAAAGCCACTGTTTAAATGATTCGGACTGTACATCTTGCAAAGTGATATTGATGGATACCGTCTGTGGGCGATTTTCAAAGTCTTGCAAAACTCTTTCAATCATCATCCGGCTAATTCGATTATAATATTTATATTTTTTTGCCACTTCCATAAACGAAAAAGGAGTATGAACCTTTCCTGTGCAGTCAATCACACGCATCAAAGCCTCATACTTATCAATCGTGCCTGTTTTGTTGTTGTATAGACCCTGATAAAAAGGCGTAATTGTTTTGTTTTGGATGGCACGATTCAAAATATCAATAACTTTCGATTCTTCGGATACAGAACCGGTGTCGTGTGAATCATAATCACAAACAATAAAATTATTGTCTTTGTTTATATTGGCTAGTAACATATTCATGCCAGCTTCAATTGGGTTTTTCTGGTTGAGCACCACCACATAGCGTAAAACGCCCGAAATATTTGTTTTTTTAGATGAAACATACTCGAAATGCTGATAAAACAAACGCATACATTCCAAAAAGAATTCTTCAGACATACTGGCACTGGATGCAACGATGAATGTTTTATAGTTAAGCATATACAGATTAAAAGAATTTTTCAGATTATTTTGTGAAATAAATTCCTTTACCGTGTCCACCACATCACGTATTGTAGAATAAAATTTTTGATGCCCATGGGTGGCAAGAGACCTATCGGCCGTTAGGCTTTCAATAAGGGTTAATTTATTATATTTTTCACATATATTATCCTCTTCAAATTGGTGATAATTAAAAAGGCCTGTATATTCATCTGTATTTTGTACTTTTGTTTGCTGCGTGTCTTCCAACATGGAAATTAAATTTGCATTTTTTGATTTTAAATAGGCCCTGCCTTTTTCTTTGGCTTTTTGCAAAAAATGCAAGTCATCCTTTAAAGGATCTGTGTGGTTCAAACAGTGAAAATCAGGTAAAACATATTTCTCGTTTTCGGCAAAACCAGTTATAACACATGCACCGTTATGAAATATATTTTTACCATTTTGAAAGGCGATTTCTCCCATCAAAAAAGCACCGCAAATCCCATGCTTACGAAAAGGTTCAATCTCCCATTTCGCACAATTATTTAGGGATAATTTTCGAAAAAGACAAGCATAAACAGATAGATATTCTACAGGGATATCCAAAATAGCTTCACAAGTAGATTGTGCCTCTTGCACTGTTTTCATCGGGTTCACATAGCCAACCCTAAATTTTGTGTGGTTTTGCAAAGTGGCATGATAAAGCCCGAGATTTTTATGTGCTTCATCATATCTTGTGAATCGACCACTCCCATTCTCTTCTTCTAAAACTAAAGGAAAATGTAAAAGATAATCGTTTTTTATTGTGTCTTCTATGGTGCTGTAAGTGACAAATTGTTTTCGATCCAGCTCTAAATAATTAGCCATCCAATCTAAAGCCGGTTGCCCTTCAATTTTCGAAATGTAAGCATCCTCAACCTCGGTAATTTCATAAATAGGGCTTAAAACATCCATGGAATTGGAAACAGACAAAAAATGATGCACATTGCTATCATATGCTGCAAAGGCTATAATACCATATTCCAAAACACCAGATTCATTAAATAAATACCCTGAAATTCCTTTTTCATATAAATCGCCGGCAATACCACCAACCAATTTTAAAGTTGGGGAAATACTGTTAATCTTTCTAATAAAACATTCAATATCCAAACTGGGTTTATTTTTAGGCTCATGAAAATTGGGGTTTGAAAGCAAAATATGAACAACCGGCACATCTACTTCATTTTCGGGGCAAAAAGTGCGATGTATTTGTTGAGCAAGTTCCTCTGCATTAATATTCTCAAAAGAAAACTCCGCAACTCTCATGGTAAAACTCTGATAGGTTTCAATAATAACCATGGTTGCATGCTCATGTTGGGTGCCATTGCATAGCACCGCTTGAGACGATGAAGCCCCAACAATGGTGGCATTTGGCAATAGGTTTTTTACTTCTATTGCAACAGGCACTGCGAGTTCAGGATTTAAAAAAGATGTAAAAATCCTAACAAAACAAAAGGCATCCTTGTTATAATTACACTGCGTTAAATACTCATTTAATCCCGCTTGGGTTTCATAGATATGGACTAATCTTACCATACACTTGCCTCCTAAGCACTAACAAGTTAATGCCTATTATTTTTGCGATTAAGTGTCAATTATTTATCAGGCTGCCACACGTGAGTACTCTAAACAATATATGATGATTATTATATCATTTTTTAACTTTTAAATCCATTTTAATGATAAAATTTTACAATTTTATTTGGCAAGTGACTGTTAGAGAACACATTTCATAATATTGCTTCTTTTACAATAAGATTTCATAAAGGATTCTTTTGATTCATGTGAAAATAGTTGCTAAAATAGAAGCGCTTTAAGTTGGCATCAGATATCAAAAACAGACTTTATCATTTGATAAAACAGTAAAAAATGAATTGACCATTTTGCATTTTTCGTGTATACTGGTAAAGCAATCAACGCATATATCAAATATGCCTTTGCGCTGTTAGCTCAGTTGGTAGAGCAGCTGACTCTTAATCAGCGGGTCCCGGGTTCGAGTCCCTGACAGCGCACCAAACGTTTTCCATAATGAATGGGAAGCGTTTTTTTATTGTATAAAACACATGTTTTTCTTTTTTTAATATGATATAATTGATATTATATATTTCACACTTTGCTTATGCATTTATAAATGGAGGAAAATAAAATGAAACAATTATTCGCTATTTCAGATTCATTTTTAAAACAAAGCAATTGGACAACAATTGCACTGTTGAAAATTTGTTTGCTCTCCATGGGGGTGATTTTAGGGTTTGCCGTACCGGCACAGCACAAAAAATGGGTGCTGATTTTGGCAAGTGGCCTGTTTACCATCACTTACATCCCGCTGATGAAACAACTTTTACATGTGTTTATAAAAGATAAAACTGAAAAATAAGGCTTTATTCGTAATAAATAATGATAATAAAAAAGCGTTAATCCCATTTTTTTGTTTGGGGCTAACGCTCTTTTTATAAAAACAATAATAATGTATTTTTTATTCTAAAGGCTGAAAAATATTTTTAAAAAGGCTGACGATGCAAATATTTTCCACGTCCTTTTTCGCCTAAGAATTGGCCGTTTTCTACAATCACTTCTCCGCGAGAAACTGTCAAAACAGCACGTCCCCGCATGGCAATCCCTTCGTATGGTGTATAATCAACACGCTCATGCAATTCCTCTTGGCGAATCACCCAGTCTACAGAGGGATCAAATAAAACAAGGTCTGCATCTGAGCCAAGACAAATGTCGCCCTTTTGAGGCGCAATGCCAAAAATTTCGGCCGGGCGTGTGCAGCACAAACGCACCACTTCAGGCAAAGTTAGCTTGCCATCCATAAATCCACCTGAAAAAAGGAGAGGTAAGCGCAATTCCACACCGGGCATGCCGTTGGGGCAAAGAGTAAAGTCATCTTTTCCGCGTTGTTTTTGTGTGGCATAAAAGAAAGGACAATGGTCTGTGGCCATGGTTTCAATGTCTCCACGTTTTAAGCCTTGCCACAATGCCTTTTGGTCATCTTTTTTTCGCAGGGGAGGCGACAAAATGTATTTTAAGCCCTCGCTATCATCATCATTAAGAGAATCATCCAAAAATAAATACTGTGGACAACTTTCAAGCATAATATTTTTTTGGCCGTTTTCACGTGCTAAAAGAGCCGCTTGCAGGCCTAAAGATGAAGAAAGGTGGACGATATACAAGTATGGCTCACCAGCAGCTTTAGCAAGGCAAAGGCTACGAAACACTGCCTCCGCTTCAAGTTCTGCAGGACGGCTAAGTGGGTGATATTTAGGCTGTGTTTTTCCTTGCTCTACAAATTGTTCTCGTAAAATAGACAAAGCTGCATTGTTTTCGCAGTGTACACACAACACAATACCAAGCTCTTTCGCCCTCTGCATCAATGAAAACATTGCAGCATCCGAAAGACAAGTATCATAAGTGAGATAAAACTTTAAGCTGTTGATGCCCTCACTGGCCAAAAGTGCCATATCTTGCAACACTTCATCGCTTACATATTGCAATACACCGTGAAATCCATAGTCAATTACACAAGGCTTTGCCAGCTCGTGGTATACAGGCACCTGATGCAACAGCTTGCAATCATCCGGCCCGTCTGCCATGTGGTCAATCACTGTGGTGGTTCCGCCACAGGCCGCAGCAATGCTTCCGGTATAAAAATCATCGCTGGCACGGTCAAACCCAACATCTAAATCAAAATGAGTGTGTGCATCTACTGCCCCAGGCAAAAGATATTTCCCGCTTGCATCAATAACACGAGCATCATCTGATGATAAATTGGGCCCAATTGCGGCAATTTTTGAACCCTCTACAAGCAAATCGGCACAAATCACTTCCTTGCTTGTGGCAATTTGTGCATTTTTGAACAGTATTTTATTCATAATAACCCCCTTGTTTCAACTGATACCAATTTCTAAATTTAAACAATGATAAAACAATAGTTAAGTTTTATTCACTATTTCAAATTGAAATTCGTATTATTTTATTATTTATTATAGCAAAAACAACATCACAATACAAAGAAAACTAAAAAATATAAAAGCATGTATAAAAACCATCTCTTTTATGAGCTGATTATACCTATACATGCTTTTAAATGATTGGCCGCTACCCTTTTTTAGGTTTCTTGTAAAAAGTATTTTCCATGGGCAGGGTGCTACGCAAAATGCCATCTTTTGCATAATAAGCTCCACAAACTGCAGGTGCCGTGGGTATGGTTGCCAGTTCGCCAACACCTTTTACGCCAAGTGCTAAAGAAGCTGGTTTTTTAGGTTGAATGATATGGATCTCCATGGGCGGGATTTCTGTGGTACGCAGCAGCCCCAAGTTACCATATTTTGCCGTTGGTTTCCCATATTCAAGTGGAAAATCTTCTGTAAGCGCATAACCAAGCCCCATCACAATGCCGCCTTCAATTTGGCCTTCGGCGGCTTTCGGGTTAATCACTTGCCCAAGGTCATACGCAGCCACAATATTTTCAACACGTCCTATTTCATCCAAAATCACCACTTCGGCAGCATAGCCATAGGCCACATGGCTAACCGGATTTTCTTTATCACTGCCCATAGGATCGGTATCACTTTGATATTCGCCATAAAATTCTTGGCCTTCCAACATAGCAAGACTACCTTTTTTGTCTAAACTAGACTTTAAGGAATCGGCTGCACGGCGCACAGCTTCACCTGTGAACACACTTTGACGAGATGCTGTGGTTGTGCCAGAATTTGGCGTGCGAGCTGTGTCGGGAGATTCTACCACAATAACGTCGGGGGAGAGTGCAGTGCATTCACAAACCATTTGAGTTGCTACTGTAGCAAGGCCTTGGCCTATACAAGCCGCACTGGTGCGGACATGCACTTTTCCTTTTTCTACCGATAAAATACAACGTCCAATATCCGGGATACCCACACCCATGCCACTGTTTTTAAAGAAACTGGCAATGCCTGCATAACGTGCTTTATCAAAGGCTTCTTTAACACGAAGCAAACAAGCAACAAGCTCTGTATCATCTCCTGCAATCTGGCCATTTGGCAAGGTTTTCCCTGCGGAAATGGCATTGCGATAGCGGATTTCCCAAGCGGAAATCCCCACCTTCTCTGCCAACAAATTCAGGTTGTTCTCGGTGGCAAAAGAGCTTTGACACACCCCAAATCCACGAAAAGCGCCGGCAGGGGGGTTGTTTGTGTAAACTGCAGTACCCTCAATATCAATGTTTTGGTAATGATAGGGGCCTGCTGCATGTGTACAAGCCCTTTGCAAAACCGGCCCTCCTAAAGATGCATAGGCACCTGTGTCGGAAATGATGGTGGCTTGCATGCCCGTTAAAATGCCATTTTCATCGCATCCGGTCACAAAATCCATTTCCATAGCATGGCGTTTTGGGTGGATGAGTATACTTTCTTCACGGCTAAAAAGAACCTTTACCGGCCGCTTAAGATGCCATGCAGCCAAGGCCGCATGGTGCTGAACACTCATATCCTCTTTTCCGCCAAATCCACCGCCAACAAGCTGGCTTTTTACATGGATTTTTTCAGGGTCAACACCTAGCATCCGCGACACTTCACGCTGTTCATCGTAAATGCTTTGTCCTCCGGTATAAAGCAGCAAGCCGTCTTCACCTTCCGGCATGGCAATGGCACACTCCGGCTCCATAAATGCGTGTTCGGTAAACGGCACTGAATAGTGCTGGCTTACAACATGGGCAGAAGCTGCCAATGCTGCCTTAGCGTCTCCACGAACAAGATGTTCGTGGGCTAAAACATTGCCTTTTTCATGGATTTTAGGTGCCCCGCTTGCAAGCGCTTCTTTGGGAGAGCACAATGCATCCAACACTTCATAATCCACTTGTACCAAGTTTTTAATTTCGTCAAGGCTATCTTTTTGAGACGAAACCACCAAGGCAAGAGCATCCCCTAAAAAGCGTGTAACATCCCCTTCGGCAATGAACACATCATAGTCAGAAACAAAAGCCAAATGTCCAATTTTATTGTTGCCAGGCACGTCTTTTTCTGTTAAAACAGCCACACAGTCTGGATGAGAAAGTGCCGCATCTGTATTTATTTTTAAAACACGTGCGCGCGGGTGTGCACTGCGCACAGCCGAGGCATGAAGCATACCGTCTATGGTGATGTCGTCCACGTAAAGGCCTACTCCCAGCGTTTTGGCAGTAGCATCCACACGGTGCAAGTCTTCACCCAAGCGGCCGTTACACTCTTTGGTAGGTAGGGGAGTGTCTTCACGTAAAAACTGAGCTGCCAAAAGCACCGCTTCTTCTATTTTTACATAGCCTGTGCAACGACATATGTTGGCGCGCAAGGCTTTTTTCACATCTTCATGCGAGGGAGTATTGTTTTTGTCCAACAATGCTTTGGCACTAATCACCATACCCGGAATGCAAAAACCACATTGAACGGCACCGCATTGCGCAAAGGCATACGCATACACCTCTTTTTCTCGATCGCTAAGGCCTTCAATTGTAACGATATTTTTACCTTCCAGTTTTTGTAGCTTTTGCGAACACGAGCGGCTGGCTCTACCGTCAATCAGCACAGTGCAGGTGCCACAGGCACCACTATCACAACCATTTTTCACAGAAGTCAGGCGTAAATCTTCACGCAAAAATGAGAGAAGTGCTTTATCATCCGGCCCCTGTATTTGCTTTCCGTTTACTGTAAAGCGAACCATTACAACCTCCTCACCGTAAGAGATACGGCATTTCTTGTTCTACATTTTGAATAACCGCACACATTTCTTTGGGTACACGTGCATCATGTTAGCCGGCATCAAATGTGCTGTTGTCTTCCAATCTATAGCGATACAAATTGTCTCCCAGCGGTAAAAAGCCTCGGTTTTCTGAATCTGCAAAGTCTTCTTCAGTCCAAAATAGGGTAAACTTGTCCTTGTAAGGGTTACCTTGATGTGGGCAGAAAACACCACAGTTCCCACACTCGTTACACATACCATCAATATGCACTATCTGGGCTTGGTTATGAAAACCAGTCAGTTTCAATGCAATATTGGCTCGGTTTGGACATACATCGCAGCAAATTTCACATAGGCTTTCACACGAAAGACAACGGCTTGCATCGGTTCTATCTGAAGCTGCTATACGTAAAATACCTTTTCTAAAATTAGATTCACCATCAGAAAGCTGATAAGAAACACGCTCAAAATCATGAGAAAGAGACAGTTTTTTCAAAATGTCTTTGGTGATGGTTTTAGCATCACCCATGGCAGACACAATGGTAGCGGGGCCTTTTTTGCAATCTCCAGCAACATATAAACCGGCTGTGCTACTCTCTAACCCGCGGTTTAATACCGGGCGTTTGCGATCATCTAAGCCAATGCCCATTGTTTCGAAAATACCGGCATCCACACGTGCACCAACCGCGCAAATCACGCTGTCGAAGGCAAGGGTATTTTCTTTTCCGGTTCCTACAATGCTACGTCTTCCACTTTTATCCCACTCGCCCAGCTGCATTTGCTCACATACAAGGGTGCTTCCGTCAAAACGTAGGGGTGCTTGTAATTCCATAATATCTACACCATCATCGCATGCCATTTGAATTTCATCTTTTGACGCTGGCATAAATTGGCGTGTGCGGCGATACACCAAAGTGACATTCTCCACCCCATTTGCACGCT
Organism: uncultured Oscillospiraceae bacterium; assembly: GCA_964370445.1. Classification (GTDB taxonomy): domain Bacteria; phylum Bacillota; class Clostridia; order Oscillospirales; family Ruminococcaceae; genus JAAYCI01. The sequence continues at coordinate 34,653 of CAYJJK010000012.1, forward strand.
TTGCCACACGGGCACAGTCCATAGCCACATCACCACCACCCACTACGGCCACACGCTTGCCAAGTGTATGTGCTGTGGTGTTGGCCTTGCTTTCTTCCAAAAAGCACAAAGCATCTAAGGTGTGTTCCTGCCCTTCAGATACTGCTGCAGGGCCCTCTTTCCAGGCACCTACGGCCACCACCACAAAATCGTGGTCTTTTAGTAAGTCGGTTGGATTTTTCACTTCACAACCAAAGCGGAATTCAGCTCCATGCTTTACAGCCATTTCAAAATCACGCTGTAAGGTTTCCTCTGCAATTCTAAAAGCAGGAATCACATATTCTACAATGCCAAACGGCTTATCTCTCTTTTCAAATACAGTGACAGCAATCCCGTTTCGACGTAAATAATTTGCTACGGCAATGCCTGCAGGGCCTGCACCCACAACCGCTACTTTTTTATCGCTACGAAGGGGACGCACTGAGATATTATCGGTATATGCCTTTTGTGCCGCCTCGGCTGCCAAAAGCTTAGCATGGCGAATTTGCAGCGGGTGATCATAATCTAAGCGTGTACATTTGTTTTGGCAGTTGTGGTTGCAAATGGTGCCGGTAAGGCCGGGCAAAGCATTGTCTATGGCAATCACACGAAATGCCTCATCCAAATTATTTCTGCAAACCAATTGCAAATATTCCGGAATTTGTTGCTCTATAGGGCAGCCACCGTCCTTACAAGGGGCTTTAAAACAATCAAACAGGGGAAGGGGACTGCTTGTTTTGCGGCTGTCCACAGGGCGGTTGTCCTTTTGATAAAAATCGTCTTGCAGCAAGTTTTTGGCAAGTTCTTCCAACTCTTTTGCCAAAATAGTATTGGGCAAAACGCCACAAAGAGGTTCTGAAAGCATTGCCAGCTGATGCAAGCGCTCGTATCCACCGGGTTTTAGAATGGTGGTTGCCACTGTGATGGGACGAATGCCCACTTTAAGCATTTCAGTTATGTTAAAGGCATCTGCTCCACCAGAATATGAAATAGGCAATTGGCCGTCAAATTCTGTGGCAAGTTTTGCAGCCACATGAATAGAAAGTGGCAATAATGCGCGCCCGCTCATATACATTTCTTCGCCGGGTAACTCACCTTTTTGAATTTGCACAGGGAAGGTATTGGTGATTTTTACGCCAAACTGCAAGTTACGTTTATCTGCAAATGTACGCAGTTCTTTTAGCATGACTACGCCATCTTCATATTGCAAATCATCCTCAAAATGGTGGGTATCAAAGGCAACATAGGAATAACCCATTTCGTCTAAAACACGCCGTGCTTCTTTATATCCCAGTAAGGTGGGATTGCATTTAACAAAGGTGTGCACCTTTTTTTCTTCCAGTAAGTATTTGGCAATACGTTCAATTTCAGCCGGTGGACATCCATGTAACGTGGAAAGGGTAACAGAATTGCCTACCTTTGGGGATATGGCGGTGGCATCCTCTTTTGTAAAGTTTTGAAACAACCCACTGTTTTCGCACAAAAACTCAATACACTCTTTGAAAATAGGCGAGGCGGAAGCATCTTTCATTCCTTCGATGTAATCGTCTACTTTTTTTGTTTTGATGCCATCCAAATCATAGCCCACGCTCATGTTGAAAATAAAATCGCATCCATTGGAAAGGCCAAGTTCTTTGCCCAACACATGCAACGCAACATAACCTTTTACATATTCGTCAAAAGCTTCTTGCACCGTTAGTTCGGTGCTCCATTCCACATTGTATCCCTCGTCTTCTGCATTGATGCAGGGCCTTGAAACACATGCACGTAAATCTGCGCCATCCATTTTTTGAACAGTTTTCAGTTCAATAAAGCGGCTACCCGAAAGATAGGAGGCCACAATATTTTGTGCCAGTTGAGAGTTTGGCCCTGCTGCAGGCCCTATTGCCGTAGAAATATCTTCGCCAAAAATGTTCATAAGTGGCTGTTTTGCAGTATAATATTTTTCTTTGCGCACACCAAATATGCATCCCTGTTCGTTATACTCCTGTATAGCCCAGCGCATAAGTTGGCCAAACGGAATTGGTCTCATCATCTCTCCCATAGTACACCCCTCTAATATACTTTATTACAAAATGCCTTTCGCTTACTTTTTATTCGTCTATTTTGAAACTCGTGCCCAAAAATCGGCACTTTGTTTGCGCGAAGATTCTAAAATTGCAGGCTCGTTTACCGTTTGTATCACTCGCTCTTTCATAACAAAGCGCCCATTGATCATGCTGCTATCTACACATCGGCCAGATAAACCGAACATGACTTGGCCTGCAATTGTTGTGGCATCTAAGGGTGTGTGCGGTGTGTACCCAAGCACAATAATATCGGCGGCAGAACCCGGTTTAAGCTGACCCAATGGGATATCAAAAAAGCGTTTGCATATTTCGGCGTTCGATTTGAAAAGCATGTTGAGGCTTTCCATAAAGGCGATACTGGGATTTTTCTTTTCATGTTTGTGGATGATGTTGGCAACTTTTAAAGATTCGAACATATCCTGTGTATATGCATCGGTGCCAAGGCCCAAAAGTACATCATGCTCCAGAAGTTCCATGGCAGGTGTACAACCCACGGCGTTGTTCATGTTGCTTTCCGGGTTATGCACAGCCATGGTATTTGTGTTGTGCAAAATTTCCATTTCGGCTTCATTAACATGCACATTGTGAATGGCCAAAGTTTTTTCACCCAAAATACCTGCATCATGCAAACGCTCTACCACGCGTTTTCCATACTGTTTTTGGCTGTCTTCAAGGTCTGTAATACCCTCGGCCACATGAACATGGAAA
>CAYJJK010000013.1:0-34955 GCA_964370445.1 uncultured Oscillospiraceae bacterium
ACAAATTGCAGTATCTGAGTGCCGATGAACAACTCAAATATGAAAACGATATGCGTGAGAAGTTTCTGCTTGACCAACGCAGTGGGCTTTATTCTGCGAAAAAGCAGGGCAGAGAAGAAGGTAGAGAAGAGGGGCGACAGGAAGGCCGACAAGAAACCCAACTTGAAATTGCAAAAGCAATGAAAACCAATGGAATGGATATTGCCCTTATTGCAAGTATGACCGGCTTAAGCGAACAGGATGTCACAGGTTGTTAATCGCTGTGATTGTTGTTTACGAAAATCTGTGAAGTAGAATGGCCACTTTTGCCTTGCGGTCATCCCCAACTGAACGATTCATTCAGTCAGCTTATCCTCAATTCATTCTCGCCGCTTTCCCAAAATTTGACCCCAATTTTGACCCCAAAACCAAAAAGCACGCTATGGAATCATGAGCACGGGAAAGCACCCAGTGGACGCAATAAACTTTGACACAATGGACAATACGGTACTATACAGCACGGAACATCACACAAAAAATTACGTACTAACGCCTCGTAACCCGAAGGTCGTCGGTCCAAATCCGGCCCCCGCAACCACTAAAAACCATCGTAAACAAATTGTTTATGATGGTTTTTTTGTGTAAAAAAGCTGGGAATTTGAACTTGTACCCCCACGCGTACCCCCACGCGTACCCCCACCGCGATGAAACACGATAGAAGGAACGCTTCATTTTTAGATACAAGAGCACGTAACACGCCATGGTAAAGGCGTGTTTTTTTGTATTTCTTATTGCGAAAACTCACTGCGAACCCTTCGGAAATATGGTATAATTTATCTTGAGTAAGTGTATTCTGAGAAAAAGCAAAGGCGGGGCGGCACATGATAACAGGGGAACTGAAAAACAAAATAGATGGGCTTTGGGATGTGTTTGCGGCAGGTGGGCTTGTGAATCCGCTGGATGTTATTGAGCAAATCACCTATCTGATGTTCATCCACGATTTAGATAAGAGTGACCTGCTTCGTGAAAAAGAGGCCGCCATGCTGGATTTGTCGCACGAGAGCCTGTTTGCAAACGAGGTGCAAATTGGTACGCGCACGGTGGACGGAAGCCAGCTTCGGTGGTCGGTATTGCGCGATTTTCCGGCGGCAAAGCAGTATGAGGTGATGCAGGAATGGGTGTTTCCGTTCATCAAGAATTTACACGCCGAAAAAGAAAGCAGCTATGCCAAATACATGAGCGACGCCATTTTCAAAATTCCCACGCCGTTGCTCCTCTCTAAAATTGTGGCAGGGCTGGACGAACTCTATGCCCAGATGGAGAGCCTGCAAGGCGGCGACATCCGTGGCGATGTGTATGAGTATTTGCTCTCTAAAATTGCCACCTCGGGGCGAAATGGGCAGTTTCGCACACCGCGGCACATCATCAACATGATGGTGGCGCTGATGGACCCACAGGCCAAAGACGTTATTTGCGATCCGGCCTGTGGCACAAGCGGTTTTTTGGTGGCAAGTGCCGAATATTTGCGCGAGCATAAAAAAGAGGACGTGTTGTTTAACCAAGTGAACAAGCGACATTATATGAACGAGATGTTCCATGGTTTTGACATGGACCGCACGATGCTACGCATAGGCGCGATGAACATGATGACCCACGGCATTGCAAACCCTTCGATTGAGTATCGAGACAGCCTGTCTGACCAAAACCCAGACAAGGAAAAATACACACTGATTTTGGCAAACCCACCGTTCAAAGGCAGTTTGGATGCCGATATTGTTTCGGCCGATTTGCTGAAACTGTGCAAGACGAAAAAGACGGAACTGCTGTTTTTGGCGTTGATGCTGCGTATGCTAAAAGTGGGCGGACGCTGCGCGTGCATCGTGCCGGATGGTGTATTGTTTGGCTCGTCAAAAGCGCACAAGGACATCCGCCGCGAGCTGGTGGAGCGGCATGTTTTGCAGGGCGTTATCTCGATGCCCAGTGGGGTGTTTAAGCCTTATGCAGGGGTGTCCACAGGGATTTTGATTTTTACAAAAACAGGCCATGGCGGCACCGACAAGGTGTGGTTTTACGACATGACCGCCGACGGTTTTTCGCTGGATGACAAGCGAAGCCCGGTGGCGGAAAATGACATTGCGGATATTTTGGGGAAGTGGAGGGAAGGCCCCTCTCAGTCAGCTGCGCTGCCAGCTCTCCCAGAGGGAGAGCCAAAGGGCTCGGGGTTGCCTCTCTCTTTGGGAGAGGTGCCGTCCGCAGATGGCGGAGAGGGTGCAAGCGACGACCGCACCGAAAAATCTTTCTTTGTGCCGAAAAGCGAGATTGTGGAAAACGGCTATGATTTGTCTATCAATAAGTATAAGAAAACGGTGTATGTGCGGGAAGAATACCCACCCACGGCCGAAATTTTGGCGGAGATACAGGGACTGGAAAAGGAGATTTTGCAAGGGCTGGACGAGCTTGGGGGGCTTTATGGGGAGTAAATGGGAGATGGTGAGGCTGGGGGATGTGTGCGAACTTCTAAACGGCTATGCCTTTAAAAGTGATAAATATTCCTCAAGTGGCTTAAGAGTTATACGTATCACAAATGTGCAAAAAGGATTTATAGAAGACACTACCCCTGTATTCTATTCAAAAGAAAGTCACATAGATTTAGAAAAATACAATCTGCTAGAAAATGATTTACTTATGTCTTTAACAGGAAATGTAGGAAGAGTAGCGCTTTTGGAAAAACGCTACTTACCAGCAGTATTAAATCAACGAGTGGCGTGCTTGCGGGTAAAAGACGAGTAGGTCATAGACAAATACTATTTATTTTTATATCTTAATTCAAGTTTGTTTGAGAACCATTGTATTGCATCGTCCAAAGGGGTTGCTCAAAAAAACATGAGCACCGTGCCCATATCCGCGTGAAAGAAGCCATCGCCGGGCGCTATTACCAAGAAAGCGCCATCAAGGCCGTGTGCACCGCCTTTGACGAAAAAAACCGTCGTAAGGCCCTGCTCGTCATGGCCACAGGCAGTGGCCAAGGTAAGAGACGACAAAATTGTGTATCCCTATATTCCGAATTCCGCCCCAATTCCCCAGCGCGAAATGATGGAGTTTGTGGGTGTAGAGGACTTGTGGGATTTGTATGAGGAAATCCCGGAAGCCCTAAAATATCGCGAGGATTTAGACATTCCACCCGCTATTTTGGACGAGTACAGCATCAAAAAACACATCGATGAGGTGCTAAGCCAAAACACCACCGCAAACGAAAACATCAGCTTTTTGGGTGCAGGTTGTGCAAACCACTATGTGCCCGCCGTGGTGGACGAAATTACCACCCGTGGTGAATTGCTTACAGCCTATGGCGCGGAAAGCTGGGCAGACCATGGTAAATACCAGATTTTCCTAGAGTACACAAGCCAGCTTGCAGAACTGTTAAACACAGAAACATTGAGCGTGGCGCAATATGACGGTGGCCAGGCACTTTCCACCTCCATTTGCATTGCAAACCGCATCAACGGCAAAAAGAAAGTGCTGTTACCAAACAGCATGAACCCCCAGCTTCGCCGCATTGTGGAAAACTATGTGGATTCAAACCAAGAGGGGCTTGCCCTAACGCCCGTTTATGTGGACTATGACGCCAAAACCGGCCAGCTCGACATGGCTGATTTGAAAGCAAAACTCGACGACAATGTGACCGCCGTGATGGTAGAAACCGTAAACTTCCTTGGCGTGATGGAGCCAAACGTTGCCGAAATTGGCAAACTGTGCGCGGCCAAAGGCTGTGAGTACATCACCTATGTAGACCCCATCTCCCTTGGCGTTTTGGAAGCCCCCACAAACTACGGTGCCACCATCGTCTGCGGCGATTTGCATGGTCTTGGCCTGCATTTGAGCTGTGGCAACGGCCACGCCGGTTTCATTTCGATGATGCAAGATGCAAAATATATCTCGAACTTTAAAGACTTCATCTATGCTTTCGTAGAGCCGGAAGTGGAAGGCGAGTATGTGTTTGGCAACGTGATGGTGGAACGCACACACTATGCACGCAGAGCCAAAGGCAACGAATACACCGGCACTTGCAGTGCCTTGCACATGGTGTCGGCCGCCGTATATATGGCATTGATGGGCCCGCAAGGCTTTAAAGAAGTGGGTGAAACCATCCTGTACAACCACGCCTATGCCAAAAAGAAAATGGCAGAATTGTCTGGCGTCAGCCTCACTTTTAGCGGTGCCACTTTCCAAGAGTTCACCGTTAATTTCGACAAAACCGGCAAAACCGTTGCCGAAATCAACAAAGCATTGCTTGCAAAAGGCATCTTTGGTGGTTTAGATCTTTCCAAAGATTTCCCACAGCACGGCCAAAGCGCTCTATTTGCCGTTACCGAAGTGGTGGGCAAAGCGGAAATCGACAAACTCATCGCCGCCCTTGGCGAAATTTTATAAGAGAGAGGAGTGTTTTGAGTGGGACAAGATCAAAAAACACTTTTGCGTAATTTTCATGAGGCCAAATGGGATGAGCCGATGATTTTTGAAATGAGCGTGAAAGGAGAGCGCGGCGTTTTGGTGCCACAGGCAGATGCCGATTTAAAAGCCGAAGTGGGAGACGATTTCGGCATTCCCGAAGTCCTTCGCAGAAAAAAAGCACCGGAACTGCCCGAAGTGGGGCAAATGCGTGTCAATCGCCACTACATGCGCCTTTCGCAAGAGTGCCTTGGCAACGACATCAGCGTGGACATTGGGCAAGGCACTTGCACGATGAAATATAGCCCAAAAGTACAAGAGCACACAGCCAACGGCCACCCAAAAATTGCCGATATCCACCCGATGCAAGACGACAGCACGATGCAGGGTATCTTGCACATTTACCATGAGGTGGAGCGCTACATGAAATCCATCTCCGGCATGAGCGGCTTTAGCTTCCAGCCGGGCGGTGGCGCCGGTGCCATTTTTGCCAACGCCAGCATTGTGCGTGCGTATTGGCGCGACAAAGGCGAAGCCGACATACGCGATGAAATTGTCACCACGATTTTCTCGCACCCGGCAGACGCTGGCGCACCTGCCACGGTGGGCTATAAAGTGGTCGACCTTATGCAAGACCCTGAGCTTGGCTACCCAACACTTGAGTCTTTTAAGGCGGCCCTCAGCGAGCGCACGGCTGCTATATTCATCACAAACCCGGAAGATACCGGCATTTTCAACCCGCGTATTCAAGAATATGTGCAGGCCGCACGAGATGTGGGCGCCCTGTGCGTGTACGACCAAGCCAATGTAAACGGCATCATGGGCATCACACGTGCTCTGGAAGCCGGCTTTGACCTCATTCACTACAACTTGCACAAAACTTTTTCCTCGCCTCATGGCGGCATGGGCCCCGGTGTTGGCGCCATGGGCGTGCGCGATTTCCTTGTGAAATACCTGCCGCGTCCGTTGGTGGTAAAAGAAGGCGACAGTTATCGTGTGGATTGGGACACAGACGGCCCGAGTATCGGCCAAGTGCGCCAGTTCCTTGGCAATTCTGCCGTGATGCTGCGTGTGTATATGTGGATTCGCTCGCTCGGCTCCGACGGCGTGCGCGAGGCTGCCATGTGCGCCGTGCTGAACAACCAATACATGATGAAAAAGATGGCCGAAATCAAAGGTATGACGCTCTACTATGGCAAGGATGTGCGCCGCATTGAGCAGTGCCGCTACAGCTGGGAGCAGCTGTTGAACGACACGGGCCTTGGCTCAGACGATATTTTGCGCCGCATGGTTGATTATAGCCTGGAGCATTACTGGCAGAGCCATCATCCGCACATTGTGCCGGAGCCCTGCACTTTGGAGCCTACCGATTCCTACAGCAAGGCCGACATCGACGAGTTTGTGGCCATCATGGCAAAAATTGCCGACGAGTGCTATACAAACCCCGAAATTGTGCGCACCGCGCCGCATAATGCCCCTTGCGGTGGCATCAAAAACTACCACGAGAGTGACCCCGAAAAAATCATCACCACATGGAGAATGTATAAAAAAGTGCATGGCATGAGCTAAAATAGTTGGTATGAACCTCTTCCGGTTTGCAGGAACAAAATCGGAAGAGGTAAAAGTGGCATAAATTGAACGTATTTGAACTTAACTCGTTGTATCTGAGGAAGGAGTCAGCTATGGCAACAAATTTGAAGAACCAAACTGCGGATAAGTATGACAGAAAAATACCTCTTCGTGTAAAAATGGGCTTTGGCGTAGCAAATTTGGGCGACACCGTTATCACCGAATTTGTAGGCGCATTTTTCATTTTCTTTCTAACCAATGTGGCAGGTATTCGTCCCGCCCTTGCAGGTACCATTATCTTTATCGGCGTAATGTGGGATGCCGTGAGCGACCCGGTTATCGGCACACTTTCAGACAGAAGCAAACTGAAATCTGGCAGACGCAGACCGTTTTTGTTGATGTCGGTGTTGCCGATCGTTGTGTTTACCACCTTGCTGTTTACAGCGGTGGACGTGGCCGACGGCTTAAAGCTCGTCTACTTCATTCTCATGGTTATTCTTTACTGGACATCCTATACGTTGTTTAATATTCCGTATCTATCTTTGGGCTCGGAACTTTCTACAAACAACGACGAAAAAACCAAAGCTTCCTCCGTTCGCCAAACCTTTGGCACAGTGGGCCTCTTGTTTGCCAATGCCTTGCCATTGTTGTTGGTTGCCACATTTGAGGGCATGGGTTATGTTTCGTCGCAAGCGTGGACATTTTCTGCTTGCATCTTGGGTGTGATTGCCGCTTTGGCCATTCTCATTACTTGGCGTGCTACACGTGGGTGGGAAATCAAAGAGGAAGTCACCGAAACCGAGCATCAGCCCATCATCAAAAATTTGGGGAAAGTGCTTACCTATAAGCCTTATATTCTCATTATTCTTGCTTCATTCATATTCTACCTTGCCTTTAACACCACCAATGCAACCGTAATTTACAACGCACTTGTGGTAATTGGCGCAGGCGAAGCCGATGTGGCGGGTGTGTATTTGGCAGGCACCTTGTTTGGCATTTTCCTCTCGGTTCTATTGGGATGGATTGCCGTAAAATTCGATAAAAAATGGGTTTTCGTTTTGTTCATGGCGGCAGGCGGCGTGTCTTTGTGCATTTTCAAACTAACCGGCTTTGCCAGCATCACCGCACAAATGATTCAATTTTCTCTTGCACATCTTGGTATCATCAGTTTCTTGGTGCTTAGCTACAATTTGCTATACGATACCTGCGAAGTGTATCAGTTTAAAACCGGCCAAAGCCTTACCGGTGTGATGGTTTCCTATTTCTCTTTCTTTATCAAATTGGGAAAAGCCACAGCTTTACAACTTGTTGGCATCATCTTGGATGTGAGTGGTTACAACGCAGAGCTTGCCGTACAACCCGATACAGCCAAAACGGCTGTTACGAACATGTCTTCCATCATCCCGGGTGTTTTGATGTTGCTTTGCGCGCTTGTGATTGTATTTTACCCCATCACAAGAGAGCGTTTCCGTGCGATGCAAGAGGCACGAAAACTGCGTGATGCAGGCCAAGAATATTCTACAGAAGCCTTTAGCCAAATCCTGTAAGCAAAATTTTGCGCTATAAAACGCAAAAAAGACAGAAAAGGAGCAGACAGAGGTAAGCTATGAAAAAAAAGCTGGGTGTTATCATCAATCCTGTGGCTGGCGTGGGCGGCTCTGTAGGTCTTAAAGGCAGCGACGGGCCGGACATACAAAAGCTTGCCTTTGAAAAAGGAGCCGTGCAAAAGTCCACACAGAAAATGCGCTTGGCCCTTGAAGCAGTTTTGCCCATGGCTGAAACGGTTGTCGTGTATGCGGCCGGTGGAAATATGGGCGAAGACCTTTGTAAGGAGCTAGGCTTTGAAACATGTATTGTGGGCACAGCGCGCGAAAAAACAGGGCCATCCGACACGGAAAATGCCGCACGAGAGATGGCAAAACTTGGGGTGGATGTGCTTCTTTTCGCCGGTGGTGACGGCACGGCACGCAACATTTGCGCCAGCTTTGATGCGGAAATCCCGGTGGTGGGTGTGCCGGCTGGGGTGAAAATCCACTCGGCCGTGTATGCAACAAGTCCTGTTGCCGCCGGCAAAGCGCTGTTTTCCTGCCTTTCGGCAAAACAGCCCGTGCGCAAGGCCGAAGTGATGGACATCGATGAGGAAATGTATCGAAACGGGCGCTTACAAGCGCAGTTGTACGGATATTTATCGGTGCCCATCATTCGCGGCGTGATGCAAAACCCAAAGGCGACTTCACACAACAGTGCAGATGACCTTGGTGGCATTTGCGATGAGGTGAAGGAGCGTATGAGCCGGGCAGAGCCCGATACCTGCTTTATTTTCGGTGCGGGCAGCACCGTGACGGCCTGCGAAACATATCTTGGGCTGGAGGGGAGCTTGCTTGGCATTGACGTGGTGCAAAACGGGCAATTTTTGAAAAAGGACGTGGCCGAAAAAGAACTTTTAGGCATCACCGAAAAATACCCGTGCAAACTGATTATTACGGCCATCGGTGGGCAAGGGCATATTTTCGGCAGGGGCAACCAGCAACTCAGCCCCGATGTCATTAGGCAAATTGGCCTTGACAATGTATGGGTTGTGGCCGCGGCCTCTAAGATTTATTCCTTGCCAGATCAGTGCCTGTTTGTAGACACGGGCGACGCTGCCCTTAATGCAGACCTGCGCGGCTACAAGCGTGTGGTTGTAGGGTTTGGTGAAACACTTGTCTGTGAAGTGCGCTGAAAAATATGGTTAATGTTACGACGAGCGAGGATTCAATATTTTTCTGTGGAAGAGAGGGAGTATCAAGGGAGTGTGGGCACTACTGTCTCTTGTGATGATGCCAGCTATGTTTTAGGCACAAGCCTTGTGTTGGATGAGGGAAGCATCCTGCCCGAAACACCCGGCTTTGGCTGGCAGCCCGGTAGCGATTAGAAAGCGTTTGCACTGAGTTTGATTTTAGTGATGCGTATTCGTATAAGGTAAATAACTCTATGGATTTTTCCCATAGAGTTATTTATCTTAATTGAATTACTTGACAAAGGGTATTTTGATTTGCCATACTTTACCTTATCAATTCGTTATTTGGAGATGTTTCATGAAAAAGGAAATCTTATACAGCATAGGGCAGTTGGCACAGATGTGCAATGCGTCTGTCAAACAAATCCGTTATCTTGAGGAAAAAGGGATTTTAGTGCCCGAAGTGCGCAATCAAGACAACAACTATCGTTACTATTCTCCAAACCAACTGCCTCAGCTGATCCTCATCAAAACTTTGCGTGATTTAGGGTTTCCATTTGAGGAGATTGTGGAAATCTTATCCGGTTCACAGGAGGACTTTCTTTCCCGTATTGCGCATCAATTGGAGGTGACGGATGAGGCCATAAAATCCGCGATTTTCCGCTATGAAATGGTGTGTTCCTACTATACAAATCTAATGAAAAGTTATGCTGTGAATCAATACATTGAAGAACACAAACAAAACGCACTTTCCGATAACATTACAACCACTTACATTCCAAAGCAAACGGTTATCACGATGCGCAACAAAAGCCCTATTACATCGCAGTATTTATTCATCGACCGTTTTTTTGATTTACAAAAATTGTGTGCACGCAAAAGGGTGGCAAGCTATGCCAATATGATGGCATTATTTCATGATGGCTACCTAAGCCAGTTTGCACAAGATGGGGTGAAAACAAATGATTTGGAAACCATGGTGCCGGTAAACCGCGAGTGCTCTTTGGATTCAGACACAAGGCTTTTCGGGGGTTTTCATGGGGCGAGTGCCCTGCACAAGGGAAGCTATCAAGATTTGCAAGCTGTTTATCAAAAAATAGATTCATGGGCAAAAGAAAACGGGAAGGTTTTGATGAAGCAATCTTTAGAAATTTATTTATTGGGTCCTGACATGACTTTGGATGAAAACGAATACATCACAAGGCTGGTGGTTCCGTTTGAGGGTAGCGTTTTATAGGCCTAACGGGATAAGATTTATAAAATGCTTGATTAGCGAGGGAAAGTTATATTTGCTCGATTTTTAGATTTCATGAGTGAAAAAACAACCGCTTTCAAAGGGGTATATACTTTGTGACGGGAGGTCTCCTACCTAATCTCCCATAAAAAACTTTCCAAATCTTCGTGCATCACCTCAAACCCCATTTGTGTCCCGCCCGAAAGCCCATGACGAAATGCTCCGCCGAAATTTCCCCACATATTGTGGAATGTGCATTCACCAGTTCAATGAGGAGCTTCTTTTCTTTGTCTTCGGGAAGACGAAGGAGAAGCTCCTCATTTTACCTGTTTTGAATAGAAAAGAGGGACCTGTTGACCCCCACCTATGACACATCCCCGGAGACTGATAAATCATTGAAGTATCAGTCTCCGGGGATGTCAAGCTCAATTAGGCTGTTTATTCATATTTTTACACACAAAGAAAGGCTACTCAGGTTTCACACCATAGATAATTTTTTGGCGTGTATAAAGGAAATTTTGCTTATGCGCATTGATTTGTAAAAATTCTGCATGGGGGTGATTGTCTGTGGTGAAATGCTGGAAGGCACCAAAGCCGACATTACCGCCCACATACACGGTGGAGTAGTTGATAAACATCTCGTCCATTGCGCCGATGCTCAAAAGATAGGTCATATAGGAAGGTGCCTCAATCAGTAGACGCAAATAGCCCATGCCACGCAAAATTTTTAGCAAAGTGTCGCCGTCTGTTTTTGCTTCTTCACCGGTGGCAATCACAATGATTTTGCCGGGGTTTGCTTTTAGTTTCTCGTTGATTTCATCAATGTCCACTGCGTCTTTGCTGGCATAGGGGCCTATTTCTACAATTGGCTTTTTGAAGTTTTCTTTCAAAAACCCAAGCCCTTTCGGGGATGTTGCAATCATCACGGTGGCATCAAGGTCAAATACCTTGTGCCCTAAGGGGATGTCGGTGCCGTCAAAGGACACGACAACATGTGCGGGGCAAATGTGACTTTTGCCCATTTTCGGCACACGGGCATCGGCCAAGACGGGGTCAAAACAGGCGGCCGTCATGGTTTCTTCTGTAGACATGGTTTTGGCGTCTACAACCACAGCATCGGCGTAGGAACGAAGCATGTTGAGCACCCAGAAGTCCGAAAAACCACCATCGGGGTCCAGTGCATTTTTGCTTGAAACCAGCGGACCTTGTGGGTCGTCCACAAAGGCTATCTTGCCATCCACCGACACCACAATGGAGGCAAAGGTATAGGGTCTGTCTTCGGGTGCCGGTGGGAAATACACCTCACCGTACACATCTTTAACTTTTGGCAAGGTCTCTTTGTCCGGAGAGCTTGCCTTGATGGCGGCCAATTTTTTTTCGTCTTTCAGCAGTGGTGTTTGCCGAATGACGTCAGCCGGAAAGTCCAATGTAAAATATACAGTTGATGGTTTACATAGATTTTGTCTTTTCCTTCTCCTAAAACCACTTGAGAAGGTGTTTTGTGCAAAGACTCGAAAATTTCGTCTTCCGTTACATGAATCACTTTGCCGCTATCCATATTGAGCATACCCACACGAACAAGTAGCTCCACACCGGCACGAAAAGCGTTTTCAATCAGCTTTTCATCTTCCATCACCAAATTTTCAGGCTCATAACGAATCTCATATTTTTTTACAAGCTCTTTGATGGTTTTAAACACCAGCATATCAAACTCTTTTCCCGTATAAGACGGACCCGACTCTCCTCGGCCTATCACTTCCCAAAATCCCACCGCTGACATGACTGCCTCCTTGATTTCTTTACTTGTATGATTGATGGCAACTGCCAAAAAAACAATTATAGATAGGTTTTCGTGTAAAAATGTATTCACGTTTTGTAAACAATATTTTACTGTTCTTATATTTTGTAAATTTTGATTTACGTTCATTTTAGCCATATGCATACAATTTGTCAATTAAATTCAAGTAACTTGATATTTTTTGTCGAATAACACAAAAGCCTTTCACCTGTTTTGGGGATTTTCACAAAGCACAACCTAGAAATAGCTTTCAGCTCTTGCAACTTTTCTGGGATTCACCTATGATATAAACTATATTCTGTAAAATATGTGGTTGTTCAGTCCTCACTCTGACGGGAAAGGAGCTTTTATGGATTCAATCACGGACATCATTCGCACCCATTACCAAACCTTGAGCCCCAAGAAAAAAAATGTTGCAGATTTTATCATCCGCAACATTTCCTATTGTGCCTATTTTAACGCAAGTGATTTGGCGGCACAGTGTGGTGTGAGTGCTGCACAAATTGTGAAATTTTATAAAAGTCTTGGGTTTAGCTCTTACAAGGAGATGCATCTTCTCATTCAGGCCGAGGCCGCCCACCGCACGTCCGGGCTTGCCAGCACGGCTTTTCAAAACATCCAAAGCAATTTGGATAATCGCAACATAAATTTGCCCACCTTTTCGGCAGCAATCACTTTACAGCAGTGGATTGAAAAAAGCAGTGGAGATTTATCGCAAGACTGTATGACCATTGTAAAACAAGACCTAAGCAATATTGAAACCACTTTACAACTGCTTTCCTTTCCTGATTTGGATAACGCCGCAAAAGATATTGCAATTGCCCGTAGGGTGGCTTTTATCGCCCAGCGAAGCACAGCTGGCTGCAACAGCATTCCCGCGACATACCTTTCCGAGATGCGCCCTAATGTTTTCCCCATAAGCTCTGAGCATAACCACAGTTATGATATGCTAAAGTGGTGGGACAATCAAGACATTGCCATTGGCATCAATTTGCATAATTACCACTGTGATTTTTCTGAGAAAATGCTACAATTTTCGGCCAAACGTGGCTGTAAAACCATTTTAATCACCGATGTAGAGACCTATGTTAAAACAGAAAACGACTACTATGACTATGTTTTTCAGTTTGCCTGCAATAATGCGCTCACCTCTTTTACTTCGTTGATTATTTTATACAATCTGCTGGATTGCCTTGTTGCAAAACACCTTGGACAAAGCTCTGTGGACAGCATTTTGTATACAGAGCAAATCTTACAGGGCAATATTTGAATTTTAAACAGCAAACAGCCACTTTACAAAAATGTCTTGAAATGCCTGCCGGCAAAACCATACAGGCGATACCACCGATTGACCTTTAGTTACAAGGCTCTTTCTTACGAAGACACCTTACAGATAGAGAGAACACCTTGCGCCACTGGCTTTGCCCATAGAAGCCGAGGCTTTTGCGCTATGCTTTGATGCACTTTGGGGCACAACTACTACTATTAAAACGGCATATATGTTTATCGATCTCTTGCAATTATGAAATGTAGAGGGTAATATCAGCGGCAAAATTAAATTTTCCATACTTTCCAAAGGGGTGTGGAAAAATAGGCGTGATATTTAATATAAAATGTGATAAATTAAGGATATGAAAACCTGTAAAATAGAAGAGGGCCCCAAAGAATGTCCTTGTTTTCTCTATAAAAAGGCTGTATAATGTTATTATCTTTGGGTACGCTTATCAAATTATTTTAATAGAGTATAAAAATGCTATTTAATTCAATTGACTTTTTAATTTTCTTTCCTGTAACATGTTTCATATATTTTATTTCGCCTAAAAAACTTTCATCTCTTGTCCTTTTGGTGGCAAGTTTTGTTTTTTATGCCAGCTGGAACCCCTACTATCTTGTGTTGATGCTAACATCAATAGGGGTGACTTTTTTTTGTGGAATATTGATTGATAATATCTATAAAAAGAAAATTACTTCCAGAATAACCCCGAAAATTATTTTAAATTTGTCTTTAGTGATAAACCTGGGTATTCTGTTTTTCTTTAAATACTACAATTTCTTCATTGATAGCATAAATACTCTTACTGGTGCGGATTTTATTTTTATCAATGTTATTTTACCTGTCGGTATCAGTTTTTACACCTTTCAAGCCATTGGGTACACGATTGATGTTTATCGAAAAAATGTCGATGCAGAAAAAAACATTTTGAAATACGCTTTATTTGTATCCTTTTTTCCACAGTTGGTGGCGGGGCCTATTGAACGTTCCGGTAATTTGTTACCTCAGATTAACGCACCGAGAAAATTTAAATATGACAACATTATAAACGGTTGTTTAACAATGAGCTGGGGTTTTTTCTTGAAGCTGGTTATTGCAGACAGGCTTTCTGTTTTGGTGACCTCGGTGTATTCAAACTATCAAAATTATTCGGGCAGTATGCTTTTGTTTGCTACCGTGTTGTTTGCATTTCAGATCTATTGCGATTTTTACTCATACTCGACGATCGCAGTGGGCAGCGCTAAAGTATTGGGGATTACCCTTATGGAAAACTTTAAGGCTCCCTATCTCTCTACCTCAATCGGTGCTTTTTGGCAAAGATGGCACATATCTCTTTCGGGGTGGTTTCAAGACTATATCTTCACTCCTTTAGTGTGGGATAATCCGTTTAAAAAAATCCCCTTTGTTGGAAAGTTTTTCAAAAATCCGCCTGTGATTATCTCTGTTTTTATTGTATTTTTAGTCAGTGGCTTATGGCATGGCGCCGCATGGACATTTGTATTATGGGGGCTGTTGCACGGTGTTTTTCGAACAATTGATATCTGCACAAAAAAATCAAGGAAAAAGCTAAACAAAAAACTGAAAATCAATACGGGCAGCTTTTATCATAAGTCCTTAAGTATAATATTTACATTTTTTATAGTATGTTTGTCATATGTGTTTTTTAGAAGTGACAGCGTTGCTCAAGCGTTTGCAATTTTTAATATAATGCTGACAGATTTTGGCACCCTTAGCCTTTCACAGATTGTTTCACTTGGGCTTAATGAGCGGGAGCTACTCGTTGTGTTGTTCAGCCTTGTGGTTTTATTTGTTCATGACATACTATACATAAAAGGCATTTTTATCCCCCAAAAAGGTTTGTTACGCTACGTTTTATTCTATCTTTTTGTTATTTTAACCTTGATATTCGGTGTGTACGGTGCTGATTATGTTGCTGAGCCGTTCATCTACTTCCAGTTTTAAACATATAAAAGAGAGATTTATAATGAAATTAAAACCCTTGATGAAAAATTTCTTTATTTTATTGATATTAGCGATAGTATTTATCATAAGCATTCTTTTTGCAGAAAAAGCACTTGCGCCAGACAATTCGACGTTTAGTGGATTTTATGAAGAGCCTACTGACAGCATTGATATTGCTTTTATCGGTGGAAGTCATAGTATGGCGGCATTTTCACCTGCGCAGATATGGATGGAACAAAACTTGACTTCTTATAACATCTACTCTTGGAGCCAAAACCCTTGGACAGCGTATCACTATGCTATTGAGGCATTAAGAGAGCAAGACATAAAGGTTTTGGTGGTAGATGCTTTTTCTTTTTCATATAACCAAAGTTACTTGCCTGCCCAAACTTCGGACGAAACATCTAACGAATTTGCACTATCAATTCCCCCATCTTTAAATAGATTGCAACTATCTTTAGCCATAAGGCAAAATCAAGTTGTTCCCTTGCCATTGTCCGAGAGTATTCCTGTTATTAGATATCATAGTAGATGGACCAGTATGGAGTTTAGTGAGATTTACGATAATCTATTTGTTAGCAACTATTCATCAAACAAAGGCTTTGGCCCAATTTTCACGACCGAGGTTTTTGGGAATTACAACTACTCCGACATGGGAAATGCAACTTTCCTTGAAAATTCAAGCAGAGAATATCTTATAAAATTGATAAATCTTGCCGAAGAGGAGGGTGTACAGTTAATTTTAACGAAAACCCCGTATATAATGAACCCGGAAGATAGAGGATACCTTGACGAGATTGAAACGATCTGTAACGAACACAACATCCCCTTTATAAACTATCTAAAGGAGGATTTGATTTTGGAAACAGGTTTTAACTACGAGACAGATATGGCAGAACACGCTCATATAAACTATTTGGGTGCTGAAAAACTTTCTGCACATATAGGGGAGTATATCAAAGAAAATTATCTTCAAAGTGTTGTTTACCCAGAAGAAACCATCGAAAGATGGGATGCTGAATCTGCAATAGAACAACGTGATATCGACAATTGGGATATAAAGTTGTCTCCGAGTTTTGCTGAATTAGCGGCGGTATTATCGCAAAAAAATGGCTATACAACCATAATAACTGCACATGGAGACTTAACTACCGTAGATTCATCACATATTGTACCCGCCTTAAATATCCTGAATATTGACGCAGACCTTCTATCAAATACAGACACAAATGAGTTGTTTGTTTTTGAAAACGGTGACAACAGCACCAACACGGATATCCTGGACAGACTTAATATTTCGGCGAATGTAACGAATGATAAGTCGAGTATAGTTTTTGATGATATAGACTACTCCTATAATAGGGTTGGCTTCAATGTGGTTGTTTTTGACAATATTGAAAATGAAGTGGTTCATTCGGTCAGCTTTGCCACCGAACATGGGTTTGACTACTACACCACATAAGTGACGAAGAAATGCCTCTCCCTGAAATAGATATGCAGTGCTAAAGGCCTTGCAACTGGATAGAAACCATTTTGCCGTGTGGTAGCATCTTAAGTGGAGCTATAGAATAACAAGGCACAGCTGAAGAACTGAAGGGCAAGACAGGATTTACAATACTTTCATGAAAATTCAAAAGGAAGCTGAGGCGTGGGGTTTTTGATTTACGGCTGAGTTTTTCTGCAGCAGGGCATTGCAATTTTTCTATCAATTGAGAATACAAAAAAGAGACATGATTTAAACTGCTTAGTTTCATCATGTCTCTTTTATAGTTTGATGATTAGGGTGCATTGATGCACCCTAGATGTTCTCTAAAATATCCAGCACTCCCGGTATGGTTTTTTTGCCAAAATACACGTGCTCATCATTTATAATCATACAGGGTACGCTCATAATATTGTGCTTTGATTTCAACTGCTCATAATGAGGTAAGTCGTAAATCTCAAGGCTTATATTATTGTTTAGGAGAGCAATTCTCTCCACTGCCATTACAAGCTCGGGGCAGTTTGTGCAAGAGAGGGTTACCGCTAAGTCAATGCTGATTTTTTGAGTGATCGCTTTAATTCTTGCCACATCTTCTGCGGCTATCATTTGCCCAGGGCCTGCGGCATTGTATAATCCCACTACAAATGAATTAAACTCATGCCCACCCGGCACCCCGTGAAAAGATACACCCATATATTTTTCATCTTTTGAGAAAATAGAAATGCTTGGCAATGCGTGGGCCGTTAAAGTATCGTCTTTTTGGCAAATGATATTTTTGCTCAAAGTAGAAAACTCTGCCATAAAGCCTTCAACCTCATTAGAAATATCACTTTTGTCTAGGCGGAATTTTAGTTTTATATCCGCCTCAAAGCGCGAGAAAATAGGTGCTAGTTGTTCCTTGATTTCTGCAGAAATAAAAGCGCCGTCTTCTTCTTTTTTTGCATCAGTTGGTTTTTTTTCCCTTGTAGGCATGTTGTATTCTCTTTTTGGAAGGGTAAGACGCTCATACTCGGCGGCAACATGTTTTTCAAGGGAAGTGGCAGCAGTGGCCCCGTCCGACACGGCGGTTACAACCTGTCTTAAATTTTTAATGCATATATCCCCTGCGGCATAAACGCCGTCAATATTGGTCTTTCTGTTTTCGTCTGTTACAATATACTGATGATCATTCAGTTTAATTATGTCTGCAAAATTTTCACTTGCAGGGGAATAGCCGGCAAATACAAATACACCGATTCCGTTTTCTTTGGAGAAACTCAGTTCTTCACCATTTTTATCAAGCACAATACCTTTAACAAAGTTTTCGCCATAAACTTCTTTCACGCTTGTGTTGTAAAAAAGTTGTATCTTCTCATGGGCTTTCACTTCTTCTACAACAGAACCGGTACAGGTGAATTTGTCGCCTCTTATGAGCATATATATTTTTCTTGCAAACCGTGTTAAAAATAAAGATTCTTCACAGGCGGCAAACCCACTGCCCACGACATAGATGTCTTTTCCGGTAAAAAACTCACCGTCACAAGTTGCACAATAGGCAACACCTCTGCCTTTAAATGCATCCTCACCTTTAAAGCCCACCATTCTGGGCGAGGCTCCGCTTGCTATTATGATACCTAAAGAATCAAATTCGCCCTTATCTGTTTTAATGGTAAAAAGGTCTTCGTTTTTGCTAAAACCGTTTACGTTACAAAGCAAAAATTCAGCCCCAAATGCAGCGGCTTGTTTTTGCATCTCTTTTGTTAAGGCTTCACCACTTGTATGATATACGCCGGGGTAGTTTACCACCTCTGATGTTATGGTTATTTGTCCACCAAATTTGTTTTTTTCAAGCACCAAAGTTTTGTATTTAGCCCTTGCCATATAGATTGCAGCAGAAAGGCCGGCAGGGCCTCCACCTATAATAATGGCATCATAAAAATTATTTTTCATGCAGTGCACCTCTTAAACTATTATGAATAAAAAACGGCAGAAAAGCTCTGCCGTTTTTCATTATACTATTTTATAAAATACCCACTAGGTCAAGGCTTGGTTTTAATGTTTTTTCGCCCGGTTTCCATTTGGCAGGGCAAACTTCATCGCCGTGTTCAGCCACAAATTGTAGGGCCTGAACTCTTCTGAAAAGTTCGTCTGCATTTCTTCCCACATTTCCTGCAAGCACTTCGTAGGCTACAATTTTGCCCTTGGGATTTACAATAAAGGTGCCTCTTTCTGCAAGGCCCGCATCTTCAATCATAACATCAAAATCACGTGCTAAGGCGCCTGTTGGGTCCGCAAGCATGGGGTAAGCGATTTTCTTAATGGTGTCCGACGCATCATGCCACGCCTTGTGTACAAAGTGGGTATCACAAGATACCGAATAGATTTCGCAGTTTACACCTTTGAAATCTTCATATTTATTTGCTAAATCTTCAAGTTCTGTTGGGCAAACAAAGGTGAAATCCGCAGGGTAAAAGAAAAATACAGACCATTTGCCTAAAATATCGTTTTTGCTTACCTCTTTAAAGCTGTTTTCGATATAGCTTTGAACTTTAAAATCCGCTACTTCTTTTCCTATCATGGACATAATTTTTTACCTCTTTCCTTATTCTATTTTTTCGAAATCGATACAAAGTTCTGATTCTTTTGTGTCTGGTATGGTTTTTGCGGGGATGGGCTCGTCTATAATCGTTATACTGCCGTTTTCGCGATACTTGTTAGCTGTCGCTAACCAATTTTTAATATACACCCAAATTTTTAAAATGTCAAGATGATTTTACAGATGGATGACAA
The DNA here is from genome assembly GCA_964370445.1 of uncultured Oscillospiraceae bacterium. Taxonomy (GTDB): domain Bacteria; phylum Bacillota; class Clostridia; order Oscillospirales; family Ruminococcaceae; genus JAAYCI01. Next base: position 19,236 of record CAYJJK010000013.1, read on the forward strand.
ATGTATTCGTGGTGACTATACTCATTTTGGTATTGCAAAAAAGCTGTATTGGGCAAAAAAGCACTAAATTTCGTGAGTTAGCGGATCTGTCCCATTTTTTGGTCCAAAACCAATGTTCGTAAACCTCATAAATCACAATTGCTTTATAGGGTTTCCTTATGTCAGCCCACTTGATTTTCGAATGGTTAAGAGTGAGCACGGCATCTGTGCTCGGCTTCGTCTATGAGGTTTAAAACCGGCTCTTCTTTCCATCCGTGGTTCTGAGTTTTAAGAAAGTATAACTTAATGCCATTATTTAAAACTTCATTTTTAAGCCGATTTTTTCCACTTCATCTTTAACTCTGTGATACATGTCTAACCATTCTGGTTTTGGCTCAACTTTAATGGGGTCGTAGCAATCTAAGAAGCTCTTGCCACAAACTTCTCTGTCTTTGTCCAAAATGTGCACATAACGTTTTTGGAATTCTTTAATCATTTCGTTTGCAATAGCTCTGGAAACGCCGGCTGCTGCGTGAACGATTTCGCCGTTGAAACGAGTTTCAAGGCCAGACACGTGCATATCCACCACGCCTTTTGCCGAACGAAAACCAACCACTTTAGCGGTTCCGGAAACGGTTGTTGTAGCGGCAACGGCTGCGCATTCGTATAAAAGGGTTTCTGTCATGGGGCCAGAAACAGGTGAGGTCATAACGGCTGTCATCAGGTGTGTGTTGCGCGTAACAGCTTGTTGCATGGCACTAATGGCCCACACAGTTTCGGGGGCTGTGCTACAACCGTAGAACGGATGTGTGGGAGTGTTGCCAAATGTTGTGCCCATGCTAACAACAGCACCCATCAAAATTGTGGCTACGGACGACACAGAAATTCCAGCAGGTCCACCGGCTTGTCCGCCTAAGATTGAATGTCCACAAGCATGGATGATTGAATTTGTTTTTACAAGGTGAGCCACCTTGATCAACAGCCCGTAATGAGCTTTCATTTCAGAGATAAAGGGGCAAATGTGCCAATCTGTTGGCAGGAATCCGCCGTGGCTTGTGCCAGACAATTCGCCTATTTCTGATACGGCATTTTCTACAGCACACAAGCTTAGTCCGGGGCGCCCTGCGCGCTGGGTTGCCGAGCGGCTTAATTCTAGCTCGCGCCAGGCCAAAAGAACTTCGTAAGGGCTACGAGTTTTTGGTGTGCGCCCATCACGCAATTGCCCATAGCAGCAGGGGAATCTTTTATTGATGGGTTCATGTTAGTTGGCATGAATCATTTTATCAAGGCGTTTTACGTCAAAATACACAAAATGGTATGTGAAAATATACAATTTTTATAAAATGGGTTGCGTAAATGAGAATTGTCTGCTTATAATATATTTATAGATATATTTTAATATATTCTTTTATGAATACGTTAAAATCCTAAATGGAGAAGGAGATGCCAATGAAACCACTTCGCTTACAGTTAGATTGGTTGCCCAACGCCCAGTTTGCAGGTATTTTATACGCCTATGAAAAAGGGTGGTATCAAAAGGCGGGCATTGAACTGGACATCATTCCGTGGACACCTTACCTAAATCAAGTGGATGTTTTAAAACAATATCCCAACACAGTGGTAAGTACGGAGGACAACTTGCTCATCAAAGGTGTTTTACAAGGTGAGCCTGTAGTGGCCATTGCTACCATGATGCAATATTCGGGGCTTGGCTGGATGGTGTTAAACGAAAGCAATATCCAAACATTGCGCGACTTGCAAGGGAAAAAAATTGGTATTCACACCGATGGACGTACCGGCATTGAAGTGGCACTCAATCATGTGGGTTTAAGCCGGGATGATGTGGAAATTGAGGATGTGGACTTTGATTATGAGCGGCTTTTATGCAACAAGGAAGTGGCCGCCATGCAGTGCTTAAGCTTGGTAGAGCCGCTTGAGCTGAAAGACAACGGCGTAGATATTTCTGTTTTTTTAGCAAAAGATCATGGTTATCTTGTGTATTCGCAGGTGTTTGCAACCACAAGGCAGCTTTTAGAAAAAGAGCCCGACATGCTGGCCGCCTTTACAAAAATCAGTTTTGATGGCTGGCGTGCGGCTTTTGCCGATAAAAATGCTGCTGCTGAATTGGTGGTTCAAAAGTACCATAAAGAAAGTACAGTAGCTTTACAAGAGGCAATGCTTTCGGCAATGGAGCCGCTGTTCCCTTATAAAAACGATATAAATAAAATGGGAATGATGGAGAAAAACCGCTGGGAAACAAGCATCCAAATGCTAAAGTATGAGGGATATGATGTTTCTGCCTTACGGGCCGAAGATGTGATGAGTGAAGAAATCAATCGCCTTATGTTTTCATAAGTGCTTGATTTACAATATTAAAGAGGATGAAAAAGGAGAATTGTTATGAAAAAGATGGTTTCATTGCTACTGGGTTTATTGCTAATGTCTTTTGTAGTTCTTAGCGGATGCTCTTCAGAACCCGCCGAAGAAAGTGCGAGTGGGGCGTCTGCGTCCGGCACAGCTGCCGAGGTGGCCGCATTGCAAACAATTTTAGACCAAGGGTATTTCACCTATGGGCTTGAAGCGCAGTATCGTCCTTTTGAATATCGTGATGAGAACGATGAAATTGTGGGGTACGACATCGACTTAGCCAATGAAATTGGCAGAAGAATGGGCGTGGAAGCACGTCCGGTGGATACAAGCTGGGGTGCTGTTATCCAGTCTCTTTATGATGGACAATTTGATGTTATCATTGGGGGCATGACTGCTACTGAAGAGCGCTATGAGCGTGTGGATTTTTCTGTTCCTTATATGGATCAGGGGTCGGGGCTTTTGGTTCATGCCGATGGCGGCATTGAAAGCCGTGAGGATTTAGAGGGAAAAATGGTGGGTGCCGGTGAAGGAACTCCTTCGGTGACACAACTGGAAGACACTGCAACTGAGCTTGGCCTTACCTATGCAGAAGATATCAAAACTTACGATGACGATGCCTCTGCCTATGAAGCCATGCGCACCGATAGGCTAGATGCCTATGCCAGTTCATTTGTGAGTTTGAATGAATTTGCCAAAGAAAATCCTGAGTTTACCGTGGTTCCCTTCACTTCAGAAAGCTGGCCTTCTGAGTATGCTGCCATTGCATTTCGTCAAGAAGACGTGGCCCTTAGAGCCATCATGAATGGTATTTTGATTGAAATGAAAGAGGACGGAACCTTAGCTGAACTGCAAAATAAATGGTTTGGCACCACCTTTGACACGCCAAACGTTCCTCCGGTTTGGTAAAAAAATTGTTATCCATCTGTTAGAAGAACAAAAGGGCAAATAGCGGCATGGAGAAATTGGGAAAATGCGGCTATTTGTCTTCTTTTTTCGCAGTATCCATCATAAAACATGATGGTGATAACGATAGGAGATGTTTATGGATTTTGCGTTTATGTTGGAAATATTGCCGCGGCTTTTAAGCGCGGCGGTGCTTACCATACAAATTTCACTCATCGCGCTGGCACTGGGGTTTGTTTTGGGGCTGCTGATGGGTGTGGGCCGGGTTTTATCTCCAAAGCCCATTCAGTGGTTGATAGATTTTTACGTCACCGTTTGCAGGGGCACTCCCATTGCCGTTCAAATTTATGCATGCTATTTTTTGCTTCCTCGTTTTGGGCTAGATTTTCCATTGTTTGTAGTGGGGGTTATATCTCTGTCTGTAAACACCATTGCCTACCAAACCGAAATTGTGCGCGGAGCACTTGAATCGGTGGGGAAAGGGCAGGTAGAAGCGGCCAGGGCCCTTGGAATGCTTGAGTGGCAAAGCATGGTGTTTATTAAAATTCCGCAAGCGTTTAAGCAAATGCTGGCACCCATGACCAACGAGCTTGCCAATCTCATCAAAGCATCGTCTTCTTTGATGATTATCTCGGTTTACGAGCTCACGAAAGCTGCCCATGCCATCATTGCATCTACTTTTGAATATGCAGAAGTGTTGCTTTTAACGGCGGTTATCTATTTTGTCATTGTGGAAACTTTGTGCAAAGTCAGCCAATACATCGAAAAGCAGAAACTAAGCAAATTTCAGGGCTACAAAACAAAAAGTTCCATCTTAGATGATTAGTGGGTATTGCCATTTTTATTACAGAGACTAAAGGGAGATTTTCCATGAGTGACAATGACATTATTTTGAAAATGGAACACATCGACAAATCTTTTGGCGATGTGCAAGTGATTTGTGATTTCAACCTCAATGTAACACGCGGGGAAAAAGTGGTGTTTGCAGGGGCCTCTGGTTCTGGAAAAACAACACTTTTGCGAATGATTAACTATCTGGAAAAACCGACAAAAGGCACCATTTGGTTACAGGGAGAATACATTGGCGGTACCTATGATGCAAATGGCGTGTTTTTAAAAGATTCGCCAAAGGTGTTGGCGAATAAACGTAAAAAAATTGGCATGGTATTTCAAAATTTTAACCTGTTCTCTCACCTTACGGCCTTGCAAAATGTGGTGATTGCACAGCGCCAAGTGTTGCACATTCCCAAAAGTGAGGCTATAGAGCGCGCAGAGCGTCATTTGAAAAATGTGCATTTAGAAGATCATATGAAAAAATATCCCTACCAACTTTCCGGTGGGCAGCAGCAGCGTGTGGCCATTGCACGTGCGCTGGCTATGAAACCAGAAATCATGCTGTTTGACGAGCCGACTTCGGCTTTAGACCCAAAGTTGACCAATGAGGTTTTAGAAGTGATGCAAGATTTGGCAATGCAGCAACAACTTACCATGGTAGTGGTGACGCATGAAATGGGATTTGCCAGAAATTTTGCTGACAAGGTGTTGTTTTTAGAGCAAGGCGAGATTTTAGAGCAAGGGGCCCCCAAGGAATTTTTCGATAATCCAAAACACGAAAAAACCAAATCTTTTCTTTCTTATTGTAGCTATAAAGAGGGGGATTTTTGATGTTAAACTTTGGGTTTATGGCCGAAATTATACCGGAGATGTTAGAAGCGCTGTTGGTTACCTTGCAAATTAGCGTTTTGGCGGTTATTTTTGGGCTTTTAGGTGGTGTTTTGCTGGGGAGTTTGCGTGTTGCGGGCCCCAAATGGCTACAGTTTCTTATTCAAGTGTATGTGGATTATATTCGTGGCACTCCGCAGCTGATACACATTCTTATTATTTACTTTGCACTGCCAAGCATTGGCATCGTTTTGAACGAATACTGGACCGGTGTGATTGCCCTTACGTGCATTGCTATGGGATACGAGGTGGAAATTGTGCGTGCTTCTATCGAATCTTTAAATCGTGGGCAGGTGGAAGCGGCCTACACCTTGGGGTTTAGAAAAGGGAAAATTATGGCTTTGATTCTTTTACCGCAAGCGGCACGGCGCATGATTCCTGCCCTGACAGGTGAGCTTATCAATACGGTTAAAGCCTCGGCACTGCTTTCTGTTATTGCTGTTAACGAGCTTACCAAAATTAGCAATAAAATCATCTACGAATCTTTTTATTTCTTTGAAGTTCTACTGGAGTGTGCCATTCTTTATATCGCTGTGATTTCTCTTTTAACCTTTGTTGCAAAAAGGTTTGAAAAATTCTCTTTTGCCGAGCAACACGCAGAACTGTAAATACATACCTATATTAAAATTAAGGAGTTTCTGTTATGATAGAAATCCATACAAACCAATTGAAAAATTTCCACTGGCCGAAGCCCTATCGCATGGCGGTTGCCATTGGCTGGCATGTAGACGGAATGGCCGGTCCCATTGGCTCTGACGAACGCAATCGGCAGCACCTTGGCTCCCTCTCTATGGGGCAGTACGGTGTTTCTACGGCTTTGCCTCGCATTTTAGAGCTTCATGAAAAACACAATATTCCGGGTAGCTTTTATATTCCGGCCTATGTTGCAGAAAAATCCCCCCATATTCTTAGAGATATTATGGAAAAAAATCACGAAATAGGGTATCATGGATATATGCATGAGAACGTTTTTCTTCTTTCTGAAAAAGAGGAAGAGGAAATTATGGATAAACAAATTGAAATTTTACAAAACCTGTGCGGCAAAAGATTTATCGGTTGGTCGGCTCCGGGTTGGGGGGTACGCAAACACACGATAGATTTGCTTGCCTCTAGGGGTCTTTTGTACGATTGCAGCTTGATGGAATACGATACACCTTATCGCTTAAAAACCGATTCAAATACGCTGATGGAGCTTCCCATTAGCATCACCTTAGACGACTACGAAATTTTTAATGCCAGCTTGTTTCCAAACGGGCAAGGGCTAACGGTTCCCGCCGAAGATGCTTTAAAGGTATACACAGAAGAATTTGATGGCCTGTATGAATATGGGGGTTTATATACAACCACGTTCCACCCGTGTATCTTAGGACGCCCGGGTAGGCTTTTAATGCTGGACAAATTGTTTCAATATATGCGGCAAGCAGAGGATGTATGGTTTGCCCGTTATGAAGACATTGCCCGCTATGCCCAAACTTTTGTTTAAAAATGTACCCTGATATTGGCTTATAGTGTGAACGTGGTTTTGAGAATTGCATTGGTTTTCTTGGCGAAATTGAATGATTGTGAAGGAGAAAAGTATGGAATTGCCACCAATTGAATTTCAGCCCGGTCAGCCATATACCGAGGTTTTATACAAAGCTTTAAAAGAAGCCATTATAGGCTCTAAAATCAAACCACGTGAGCATTTGATCATCGGGGAGCTTGTTTCATATTATGGTATTAGCCGCACACCGGTGAGGGAAGCCCTGATAAAACTGGAGAAAGACGGTTGGCTGGAAAAAGATGGAAGGCGCGGTGTAAAAGTTTTGCTGCCTTCTAAAGAAAACCTTTTGCAAATTGTGCATACACAGGCAGCTTTGGAGGCGTATGCCGCCTCGGAACTTGCGAAAAAAGAATTGCCGGCCGATTTTTTTGATGAGCTAAGGCAGGTTTTAGACGAAAGTGAAAAAGCCATTGAAGAAAACAACCTTCAAAAGGCCGAGCAATGCAACTCGCGGTTTAATAAGCATCTTTACACCCATTTGGATAACGAGTTTCTGTATGACTTGGTTTTGGATTTAGAAGAAAAAGTAACGAGAGTTCGTTTGATGCAGTTCCATCATGGTATGGCTCCCACCAATCACTCTATAAAGCAACACAGAGAGATTATGCAAGCCATTGAAGAACATAAACCACAAGAAGCTTACCAGCTGATGTACCATCATACGGTTTGGTTTGAAGATGAACTGATGCAGTTTTTGCAGCATTACTAACCTTGGGGATGGTTTTTCATATAAGCTGATTGCTATGGGCATGGCGGTTGTTATCGTGCGTGGACGGTATCAAAATCGCACTTACAAAATGCAATGGTTTTATGCTACAACGAAAATACGTTAAGACCTTGATGTAACCGGTATACCAATAAATAGGGGGACATGAAACGCTCCCTTAAACATGCATAAACAACAGAGTTACAAAGCTCCCACAAAGGGTGCAAAGTGGCTCTGTTTTTGATGTTATTAAAGTGAGCAGGTGAATGTTTTTTAAGTTTTGTGTTGTTTTTTACGGGGAGCTGAAGAAAACAATAGGCAGGAGACCGTAAGTTTTTTTTCGAAAACACGATTTTGAAAATCGAAGTAGTGTAGCCTACATCCTAAGCTGCCCCTGTTTTTTGGCTTATAAATGAGGTTTGCTGCCATTGTAGAATATGCACAAATAATTATAACAACCCTTGTTAATCGTAATGCACCCAATATTGTGGAAGCTTTTTGCGGTTTGCAGGAAAAGAGTTTGGTGTCGTCGCTCCATCTAGGTATGCTGGAAAGTAAGCCATGATATTTCTTTAACGATAAACTAACTTGTTTTTTTCTTGCGAAACCATATAAAACACGAAAAAGTATGCAGTATGCCCAAAAAAGGATTCATAATATTAGTTTAATTGTAGAAATCTGTTTTTTGGTGTTGACAAGGATATACGCAGGTGTTATTGTGGGGCTATCAAAGGGAAAATAAAACCCAAACATAGGCAAGCGGAATATATGAAATTACACATAAATAAGATGATTTTTATCTTGTTCTAGAGTGAAGATGAATAAGATATATTTTTTTCAGATTTACTTTAACGATAAAGTAAATTGCGAAAATAAAGTAAAATAAAGTGCTTGTAAAGTAACTGTAAAGTACATGTAAACCAAAGGTAGGTGAAACAGATGGTGACGATAAAAGAGATTGCAAAAGAATGTGGCCTTTCTGCAACGGCGGTGAGCAAGGCTTTGCGAAACGAAAAAGATATTAGCCATGCCACGATAGAAAAAGTAAAGAAAGTAGCCAAAGAGATGGGATACATTAAAAATCCTGCTGCTGTGCGGCTAAAAACAAACCGCTCTTACACGTTTGGCGTATTGATGGAAGACGGAACGCAAAGTGGAATCACCCACGAATTTTTCGCTTCTATTTTAAACAGCTTTATCATCCGTGCAAGAGAAAAAGGATACACAGTTACTTTTATCAGCGATAAACTTGGAAACGAAACCTTAAGCTACGAAGAATATGTGCGTGTGCACGGTTGTGACGGCGTGCTAATTTTGGTGCATGAGTTTGAGGATGATAAAATATTAAATCTTGTAAAAAGTGAAGTGCCCGTGGTGGTGGTGGACTATAGCTATAGCCACTGCAGTGCTGTAAATTCAGATAACGAGCATGCAATTCGCGAGATGGTTCGTTATGCGCATGAGATGGGGCATCGCAAAATTGCTTTCATACATGGGGAAATTACGATGGTTACCAAAATACGCATTGCAAGCTTTTACAAAACTTGCGACGAGCTTGGAATTCCCATCAATGAAGACTATATCAAAGAGGGTGTGTATCACGACCCGAAATCGGCCGAGGAAATTACCTACGAATTACTTTCGATGAAAGATCCGCCGACTTTCATTTTTTATCAAGATGACTTTGCCTTTATTGGGGGTCTTAATGCTTTTGAAAACAAAAACATTGAAATTCCAAGGGATATCAGTGTGGCCGGCTTTGACGGCATGAGCTTATCGCAGGTGATACGGCCAAAGCTGATGACATGGAAGCAAAATGGAGAAGAAATGGGTAGGGAAGCCGTGGAGTTGCTCATTGAAGCGGTGGAAAAACCAAAAAGTTATATTCCCAGAATTGTGGAAGTGAGAGGAGAATTGTTAAAAGGGAAAAGTGTGAAAAATATCCAAGACAGCACAAAGCAGTTTGACTTACATTTATAAGGAGGAACGAAATCATGAAATTTTTCGGTTTTAAAAAGACGCTGGCAGTGGCACTTTCTGCCACATTTGCACTTTCTGTTTTTGCAGGTTGCACCGGTGGTGGTGCACAAAACGGTGCTGCGGCCACCGGCGAAGCAGAAGGGGGCGGCAATGCCCTCACCGTTCTTTTCGATCAAAACGACGGATGGAACAAAAACTTTAGCCCGCTTACGCAGGGCGCCTATCAATTTGTGCAGGGCTTTATGTACGAACCTTTGGTGATTTTTGACGCTTACAAAAACAACGAAGAAACCATGTGGCTGGCAGAGGACATCATCTCGGAGCCGGACAACAAAACCCTCACTATCCATGTGCGCGAAGGCATTTTGTGGAGTGATGGAGAAACCTTTGATGCAGATGATGTGGCGTTCTCTTTCACCTACTCGCAAGATAAGCCCGAAATTGACAAAAGCGGCCACTGGGATCATGGTGAAACCGAGGGCATTATCGAGTCGGTTACTAAAATTGACGATTATACAGTGGAAATTGTGATGCGTGAAGAAAACCGCTTCCACAGAAACACCCTGTTTGCCAACAAGTGGATTCTTCCACAGCACGTGTGGAGCGAAGTGGACGACCCGGCAAACTATATCTATGACAGCGACGAGCCCGTGGTAACCGGTGCTTTTAGCATCGTAAAATCTTTTTCTCCCGAAATGGTGGTGCTTGGCCGAAACCCAAACTACTGGATGGGTGACGATTTGCAAGTGGATGAATTGCGCGCACCTCAGTTCAACTCAAACGATGCGGCGTTAACTTTGCTGCAAACCGGCTCGGTAGACTGGGCGCATATTTTTATTCCGAACATTGAAGAAACGTATGTGCAAGACAACCCGAACAACCAATACTGGTATGGCCCGAACGATGGTGTGCGGCTTTCGATGAACTATATGAGCCCGAATGAAGGCAACTTAGAAGCCTTTAACAATGTGGACTTCAAACACGCAATTTCCATGGCAGTGGACAGAAGCGGCATCATCAACTCGGCTGCCTATGGCTATTTAGAAGATACCGTGCCCCCAAACACCGGCCTGCCTCCTGCTCTTTTGCAGTATAGCGACGAAACTGCCCAAGCCGAAATGGAGCCTTTCCTCAGCTACGATATCGATGCTGCCAAAGCACTTTTGGAAGAAGCCGGGTTTGTGGATATTGATGGAGACGGCTTTGTGGAAACGCCAGGCGGTTTGCCTATCCAGTTTGAAATCATCTCGCCCGCCGGTTGGACAGACTGGAACGACGGCGCCATGATTGCAGCAGAAGGCATGCGTGCGATTGGTGTGAACGCTGACGCAAAGGCCAAAGACCTCTCGCTCGTTACCCAGCACTGGGCCAACGGAGACTGGGACATGTTGTACACCGCAAACGGCCAAGCCGGAGACATCTACCGCTTCTATTTCGACACCATTGGCGACACTTCCCGCGTTAAAACCGATACATGGTGGTCTATTTGCCAAACAAACTATGTAAGCGAAGAAATGACAGAGCTTATCAACACGCTTCCCACCGCCGAAACCGATGAAGAGGTTATGGAAATTGCCGCCCAAGTGGAACAGCATTTTGCCGAAAACATGATCAATATTCCCATTTTGTACAACGGCAACTGGTTTGTGTACAGCGATGCACGCTTTACGGGCTGGTCCACCTCCGAGGAAACCGGCTATCCGTCCCTCACCATGCACGACTCTAAAATTTTGCGCCTTTTGGAGCTAGAACCCGTAGCCTAAAAGACCCTAGTTACAAAGACCCTTCTATACCAAGCGCACAGAGGGTATAGAGGGGTTTTGTAACTCAAAGAAAACGAAGGGAATCAACTTCATGAAATATATTGCAAAAAGGATAGGCTTTTATATCGTTGCCTTTTTTGGGGCGATTACCCTAAACTTTTTTCTGCCACGGCTTATGCCGGGCAACCCCGTGCAGATGTATCTTTCGGAGCTTGCGCAAAGTGGAACACGGGTGGATCCATCTGTTATTGCCGCAGTGGAAGAAATGTTTGGCTTCAACTCCTCAGAGCCCTTAATCGTCACCTATTTTAAATACATTGGCAATGTGCTTACCGGAGACTGGGGTGTTTCGTTTTTCTACTACCCGGAAACCGTGATGGACGCCATTTCAAGGGCACTAGGCTGGACCGTGTTTTTGATGGGCTCGGCCTTGCTTGTGGGTTTTATCATCAACAATCTTCTTGGTATTTTTGTGGCCTGGCGCAGAGGCAGTAAAATAGACACCTTTTTAACCGTGGGTGGCCAGTTTCTTGCCAATATCCCAAGTGTTGTTACGGCAATTGTGTTGTTGTTTTCCCTATGCTATACGGGGCTTTTTCCGCTGGGTTATGCCGTTACCCCGCTGTTTGTGCCCAGCAATACCTTTGAATATATCGTCAATGTGATGTTCCATGCCTTTGTGCCGGTAACCGCCATTGTCATCACGGGCCTTGGCGGCATCATGGGCATGCGTGCCAACATGATAAACCAGCTGGGAGACGACTATATTGTGATGGGCACCGCTAAAGGTTTGCCGGACGGCAAAATTATGTTTTCGTATGCCGCGCGCAACTCCTTGCTGCCTGTTATCACTTCGCTTGCCATGCAGGTGGGCTTCTTGTTGGGTGGCTCGCTCATCATTGAGCAAATTTTCAACTATCCGGGCCTTGGCAGCATCATGGTGGCCGCCATTAACAACCGGGACTATCCGCTGATGCAAGGTATTTTGCTGATGACCACCATCTTGATGCTTTCTGCAAACTTTCTTGCCGACATTGCTATTTTGTTCTTCGACCCAAGAACAAGACGGCAGGCCGGTAACTAACATGAATTTGCAGAAAGGAAGTACACTTTTATGAAAGTAAAAAACGCACGTCTTGCACGCATCTTACGGTTTTTGAAAACGAGCCCTAAGTTTACGGTGGGCATCATCCTCATCGCCGTTGTGCTTATCATGACCTTTGGGGCGCCTCTTTTCACATCTTACGACCCCTTGTTTCGCTTTGAGGGGCTTTACCACACACCACCTTCAGCAGAACATATCCTTGGCACCACAAGCCTTGGCCGCGACGTATTTTCCCAAACGCTTTATGGCGGGCGTCAATCCATTATGGTTGGCCTGCTTGCTGCAGCCATCACCACCTTGCTTGGTATGCTCGTTGGCATCAGCGCCGGCTATATCGGTGGCATTTACGACAGCATTGTTAGCACCCTTACCAACATCTTAATGGTCATTCCCACCATCGTGCTCTTGCTCATCATTGCCTCCATGATGGACGGCGTGTCGCCGGTTTTAATCAGCCTCATCATCGGCTTCACCTCTTGGCCGTGGAACTCGCGCGTTTTGCGTGCACAAACGATGAGCATCCGAAACCGAGATTTTGTACGCAGTGCAGAAACCCTTGGCGAAAGTAAATTTCGCATCTTATTTGTCGAAATCATGCCCAATATGCTTTCTATCATTTCCTCGGCTTTTGTGGGCACGCTCATTTACTCTATCATGGCGCATGCCACACTGGAGTTTATTGGCTTTGGGGATCCGTTCAGCGTCACTTGGGGCACCATTTTGTTCAACGCCCAAAACTCGGGCGCCTTTCGCAGTGGTTACTTTTTCGAGGTTGCGGGCGCCATTGCCGGCCTTGTGATGATTGGCATGGGCCTAACGCTTATCAACTTTGCCATCGACGAAATTTCAAACCCCAAGCTCAAAGCCCAGCGCATTATGAAAAGTTACTACAAGGCCAGAAAAGCTGAGCTAAAGCGTGTGGCAAAGTGATTTGGCAAACACGAACAAAGGAGTAAAAACATGAGTGCAATCATCGAGGTTAAAAACCTCTGTGTCGATTACGTTACGGAAGGCGGCTCTTTTGTGAGAGCGGTGGACAACGTGAGCTTTTCCATTGACGAAGGCCAAAGCCTTGGCCTTGCCGGTGAATCCGGCTGTGGAAAATCTACCATCGCCTATTCGCTGATGCGCCTGCATCGGCCTCCGGCTGTTATTTCCGGCGGGCAAATTCTGTTTGAGGGCGAGGATATCTTGCGCTATAACAACGCCAAATTGCAAAACTTTCGCTGGAAGGATACCAGCATGGTGTTTCAATCGGCCATGAACTGCCTAAACCCTGTGGCCACGTTGGAAAAGCAGTTTTATGAGGTGTACAAATATCACAACATCACCAAAAATAAGGCAGAAGCCAGAGAAAAGGCAGAGGAACTTTTGGCACTGGTGGGCATTCCCAAAGAGCGGCTGAAAGATTACCCACACCAATTTTCCGGCGGCATGCGCCAACGTGCGGTGATTGCCATGGCCCTTGCCTTAAACCCGAAATTGCTGATTTTAGACGAGCCCACCACAGCCCTTGACACCGTGGTGCAGCGGGACATTTTAAAGCGTATTTATGAACTAAAGGCCAAATTTGGCTTTTCGATTTTGTTCATCACCCACGACATCAGCCTTATGATGGAATTTTGTGACACCGTGGCCATTATGTATGCAGGCAAAATTGTGGAAAAAGCAAACACCGAAACCATTTTGCGTCGCCCTTGTCATCCGTATACCTTCGGGCTTAAAAATTCTTTTCCCTCGCTTAAGGGCGAAATTAAATACATGGAGGGCATCGCAGGCTCTCCGCTGGATTTGAAAAACATTCCAGATGGTTGCCGCTTTGAGGCAAGATGCTTTCATAAAGGCGAGATTTGCAAAACAGAGGCCCCATGCCAAAGCATGAAAGACGGCAATTTCTTTTATTGTCACAGGCCCTTAGTCTATGACCGAGAGGGGGTATAAAAATGGACAAAACAGAAAAAAAGGTCGTTTTTAAGGCGGAAAACCTCACAATGGATTTCCAGGTGAGCGGCAAAAACCTCTTTTCCAAATCAAAAACCCTACGCGCTTTAAATGGGGTATCGTTTAAACTGCATGAGGGGGAAGCCTTGGCCGTGGGGGGGGAGTCTGGCTGTGGAAAATCCACCATTTGCCGCATTGCCATGCGCTTTCATAAGCCATCTTCCGGCACGATGTATTATGAGGGAGACAACGTGCATGCCTTAAAAGGCGAAAAGCTGAAAAACTATCGCCAAAAAGCGCAAATGATTTTTCAAGATCCTTTTTCGGCGCTCAACCCCCTGCACAGCATTTATTATCATCTCGAGCGCCCGGTAAAACTGTATCACAAGGGATCAAAAGAGGTGATGCAAGAGCGTATGGACGAAGCCCTTGAACTTGTGGGTCTCACCCCGGCACAGGAACAGGGAAAAAAATATCCGCATCAGCTTTCCGGCGGGCAAAAACAACGCGCCTATATCGCAAGGGTGCTTGCGGCCGGTGCCGAGGTGATTTTTGCAGACGAGCCCACCTCGATGCTGGATGTGTCCATCCGTTTGGGTGTGTTAAACCTGCTTAATGAGCTGAAAGCCAAATACCGCAAGGCCTTTGTTTACATCACCCACGACATTGCCACAGCACGATATTTTGCAGATAGAATTATGGTGCTGTATGCCGGGCACATTGTGGAATATGGAGAAGTGAATGAGGTGATTTTGAACCCAAAACACCCCTACACGCGCCTTTTAATTGCCGCAGCGCCCGACCCGGAGCGCGAGGGTGAGGTGAGCTTGCCTGTTAAATCTTCGCAGGAAAGCGAAATTTCGATGTGGACACCCGAAAGCACGGGTTGCCCGTTTCAAAACCGTTGCCTTTATGCCACCGCGCTGTGTAAAACAGAAATGCCCAAAGAGACAAAGGTGGGCGAAGACCAGTTCATCCGCTGCCATAACCCGCAATAAAAGCGAAAGGTCGTTGCTTTATGCAAACACTTAAAAGAGAGGGAGTTTTGCATAAAAAGCGCGAAGCAAGGAAACTATGATTCTTTTAGATTACCAACAGTATGCCGCAAAAATTCGCCAAACGGTTGCCGAAAGTGTGGTGCTTTTGCGCAACGAAAAGAAGGCCTTACCCATTTTACCCCATGAGCGCGTTGCTGTGTTTGGGCGGGCCCAGATCGACACCTACTACTGTGGCACAGGCTCCGGTGGGATGGTGAACATCCCCTATCTTGTCAGTATTGCAAAAGGCTTACAAGCAAAGCGGGAAATTGATGAAGATTTGCTTGAAAAATATGAAGTGTTTGTAAAAGAACACCCCTTTGACAAAGGCAAGGGCTGGGCACAGGAGCCGTTTTCACAAGAAGAAATGCCACTTTGCGAAGCCGATGTGCAAAAGGCGGGCCAAACATGCGACATTGCCGTGTTTGTGGTTGGGCGCAGTGCCGGTGAGGACAAAGACAGCGAACCGTGCGAAGGCAGCTTTTATTTAAGCAAAACCGAGCGGGAAAATTTGGCCCTTGTGTGCCAAGTGTTTAAACGTGTAGCTGTTGTTTTAAACGTGGGCGGCCTTGTGGATTTGTCTTTCGTAAATACGTTTTGTCCCGCGGCTGTGCTTTATGCCTTTCACGGTGGCATCGAAAGCGGCAACGGCTATGCCGATGTGCTGTGTG
>CAYJJK010000014.1:0-34878 GCA_964370445.1 uncultured Oscillospiraceae bacterium
ACTCAAAAATCATCATCTGCACCGGTTATAATAAACTTTTTTGTTGCAACATCTGCCACAAGTTTTAATAAATTACTATACCCTGTTTTATTTTTTATATTGCTAAGGTGTGTATCCAGTGTTCTGCTTTTTATATTCAGAATTTCACACACTTTTTCGTTGGAATGTCCGTTCACTTTTGCCTGCAATATTTCAAGTTCTTTTGGCGTAAAGTCAGAAATTTTTGCAAAACCGATTTTTATAGACGGCTGCTCCTCTGGGTAATATATTTTTCCGTCCATCACACTGTCCATAACAAGCAGCAAATCCATATCTGCGTGGTCTTTATACCAAAAACCCTCACATCCAGCGTTTTTTGCTTCTTCAATATATTTCTTTTGCAGAACAAACGTTAAAATGATTATTTTGATTGCAGGGTACAATTTTTTAACTTTTGCAGCAACCTTCACCCCGTTTTCCTTCCAAGTGTGTGTATATCCATAAGGATTAAATCCACACGCTCGTATCGCAGTTCATCAATTACCTTGTCTGCGTCAAAAAATGCTTTTGTTATTTTGTATTTGCCCTCGCTTCGTAAAATGGCATACTCCATAAGCGCATGAGAACTGCTTTGGTCATCTACAATCATTACGTTATACATCTTGTTTTCCCTCTTTTATTAATGTTACCACCATGCATACGCCATCATCGCAAGACATGCGCATGGTACCACCTGTTTGCTCAATGCGCTGCCTTAAGCCAGAAAGCCCGCCGCCTTCTTTTATTTCTGCTACTTTATTCTCTGTTTCATTTTGTATGCTAAGGTTCATTTCACTACTTGTATCGATTATATTCACCGTAAGTTTTTTTGCCCCTGCGTGTCTGTAAGCATTTTTAAGCATTTCATTCATACATAAAAGCACGGTGGTTTTATTATGTTCCTCTTTAGGCAATTTTCCACTCAAAACAATTTCACACCCAAGATTTTCCGCAAAAAGTAAAACCTGCTCTAGTGATAAACTTTGCCTGTCATCGCTCGATAGCTCTTTAATTACGCCATTTAAATTCCCCCAATACTCTACAAGCGTTTTAGCTTCGGATGTATTTTCGTTTTCCCTAAGCGCTTTTTTAGTTAAGGTTAAAAGGTTTCCAAAATTATCATGAAAGTTGATTTTCATGTTTAAGGCAACACCACTTTCGGTGTTTTCCTCAATACGATCGGCAAGATTTTTTAGCCTTTGTTTTTGTTGTATCAATTTTTCATTTACACTGCGTGTGTTTTCGCTTAAGCGATATAGCTCCGTAATGTCTGTTGCCTTAAACTCGTAATATTGGGTGTTATTATACACACACATCGTTTTTGAAAATTGCCATACTTTCTTGTTTTTCAACACAAAGGTCGGTTTGTCGCCTTTTATAACACAATTTTCATCACCTTGTAAGGCGTTTAAATCGGTCCAGAACATCTGTGCGTTTTGCAGCGCTTTGCCCGTAAGCTCCTTGCATAAAGTATGCATAATATGGTTTGACAGCAAAAGTTCTACATCATCAGTCATAAACGCAATACCCGTGGGCAAATTTTCGAGTGCTTGTTTTACAGAAAAGGGGCCAATTTGATTTTTGCTGTTTTTATAAAGCAAGTACATGGAGGACACGGCAAAAGCGATAAAAATTAAATTTAGCATTATATACACAGCGCAAGGTATGCTGTTAAACAGTGCAAAAGTGGGTGTTAAAACAATATCATAACATCGATTATGAATAATAAACAAGATTAAAAAACAAGCCGACCCTTGGGGATAAAACAACCATAGAGAAAGGAAAATCATTATGGGATTATTTGACAAAAAATATTGCGATGTTTGTGGCGACAAAATCGGCCTTTTGGGCAACAGAAAATTAGAGGACGGTAACCTTTGTAAAGATTGCGCCGGTAAGCTTTCTCCTTTTTTTGACAACAGAAGAAGCTCTACTGTTGATGAAATTAAGGGTCAACTGGCGTATCGTGAAGAAAATGAGCAAAAAGTTGCACAATTCAACCCAACAAAAGTAATCGGTGGCAGAAATTTAATTTGCATTGATGAAGATAATCAAAAATGGCTATTTTCACGAACAAAAAAATGGAAGGACAATAACCCGACATTATTGATTTTTCACAGGTGACCGGCTGTGATGTTGATATTGATGAACATAAGCATGAGATTTATAAAAGTGATGAGCCGGGCAAGCGTGAAAGCTATAACCCGCCACGATATAAAAAATCTTACGATTTTGATGTTACCATTTATGTGAACTCGCCATGGTTTGATGATATAAAATTCAAGCTAAACGATGATGACATAGACAGCCGTTTGTGTGCAGAATATAAAGAGGCAGAGCGTGATGCAGAGGAGATAAAAAGCACCTTAATGAGCCTAAGACAACAGCACCGTGAAGAAGTGGCCATGGCAAGTGCGCCAAAAGTTGCAATGACTTGCCCTAACTGCAGTGCAACAACAACCCCCAATGCAAGCGGTTGTTGTGAATTTTGTGGCGGCGCTTGCTGAAGATAACTAAAAAAAGATGATCATTATTGTAGTGTTGTCAATGATAGCTATGATTGCAATCGCCATCACAATCACTTTGCATCAAATTGATGTTATGATGCACACAGGAACGGGTGAAACAGTAAACAGGGATGATTAGACCCTAGTATCTTTTGCGTTACGCGAAAGTAGTGGAAATGCATTATCCACCGAGAGGGGGAAGTCACAGTCTATGCATCTCAGCTATGAAACAATTTATATGGATGTACCCGAAACAAACGGATACAAAAAAATAAAGCTGAATAAAGCAGAGCGAAAAAAATTGGAAACAGACCTTTTAACGCTGATAGAAAAACACAATCTTCGTGAATGGAATGGCTTTGATGAACATTTGCAGGTTATGGATGCAAGTCACTCTTTTTCGCTTCGTGTGTTATACAAGAATGAAGAGCAAATTGTAGCAAGCGGTGGTTTTATATTTCCCAATCATTATAATATTGTTTTTAACGATGTTAAGGAGATTTTTGTAAAATATTGTCATTAATTTAGCGCAACACCACACGTTACCATGTGGTGTTGCGGTTTTATTGTGATACAACATGTTTTAAAACATCAATATTCTGCTTATGGTAGCCCTACACAGTTTGTGGGACAATCTCAAAGTGCCAAATAAAACAAATGCTTCACCCTGTCCATAAATTATATGATCCTCTATGTAACTGAGCATAACAATAAAAAATTTTGCGTGCATAAGAGTTAAACAATTCCCATTTATTTATAGACTTTCTTACAAAGCATGATACAATAAAATTTGTACTTACAAATAGTATTTGATCTTCATTTTCTTTCGTAAACTATTGGCTGTACCCGTGGTATATAGAATTTCAAAAACACAAGCCTTTGATTTTGATTTTTTTATCAATTATGATTGATTGGCCACTCTAATACCATAGCTAAAAGACCATATTTGCACAAATAATACACATATTACCACGGCAGAAAATGTAAGGTAAGCAAAAATCCTGTAGCCAGCAGATTTCTGCGCTGTGTTTGTATCAAATAAACAAGAAAAGAGGACACTGCATGTGCCAGAAAACTGCAAAATATATGAATTCAACTGTGTGCGGCATCATTTTGTTGCTTTTGGGTGGCACAGCTTCTTTACATCAATTTAAAGTTCCACTAAATATGGACGATATTGCAGCTTTTATTAATATGAACGCAGAGTATGCCACATGGTTTATGTCCATCTTCACGGTTTTCGGTGTGTTTTTGGCCTTGCCTGCTGGCGGGCTGGTTACAAGAATCGGTGCAAAAAACACCCTCTTGCTCGCCGGTCTCTTCATTGCCCTTGGCTCACTCCTTGGCGCCTTTGCAAACAGCGGGGCCAGCATGCTGGTAAGCCGCGCCATTGAGGGCATTGGCTTTGCCATGGTTGCCGTTGCCGGCCCCAGCACCATTGCCAGCACGGTTGCACCAAATAAAATTGCCGCTACCCTTGGCATATGGGCCTGCTGGGTGCCACTGGGCAACATCGTGGCCTATAATCTCACCCCCATTTTATACAACAATTTTTCGGGATTCAAAGTGCCCTGGATCTCCTACTCTATTTTGTCTGTCATTACGGTTGTTCTTGTTAAAATCTTTGTCAAAGAACCCCAAAATGTGCAACCACTTAAGGACAATGCACCCCACTCAAACGGCACCTTAAGCGATTTGTTGAAAAAGAAAAACTTCCTGTTTGCAGCGCTTACATTCGCCTGCTACAATTACCTTTTCCTGGCATGGGTTACTTTTGTCCCCGTCTATGCCATTGAAAACAATCTTATGTCTCCCGGTGTAGCCGGCTTTACGGCCTCCATTCCAATGTTCATCTGTTTTGCATCTTCGCCTTTCTTTGGCAATTTAGCCGGCAAAATCGGCTTTAAAAAAATATATATCGGCACCTTTATTCTCACCGGATTCGCTTTTATTCTTGGGTTTTTACCCAACCCACTATTTATCTATGTATCGGCAGTTTGCATCGGTATCGGCCAGGGCAACCCCGGCATGATGTACGGCGCTGCTAGGGTTCTTGTGGATGGTGAAGCCGGCCTTATGGGGCTATCTAACGGCATGATTATTGTTTTGCAAAACCTTGGCATGTTTCTTGGCACGGCAACCTTCTTGTCGATTGTGGCTATGATGGGCGGTAACTTTACTGCAGCTGCTATGGTGGCCATTCCCATCACACTCATCGGTGTAGTGCTATCAGCAATGGCAAAGTTTAAATAGACAACTGGCAAAATAAATATCCCCCGGCTTATGTATCGGCCCCAAAAATTAGACCAAAAAATCTAACAAAAGGGAGGTCGGTACAATAACCGGGGGTTTTGTTCATACAAGTAAAAACATTTTATACTTCACACAAACAGGTACTTTTGGCATCAACGCCTAAAACTTGATTGATACCACCTAGATATAGTCTAAAATAATTGCGCCATGAATGTATAAGCATTGTCCTCAATATACTTTTTTACTCATTTTCTTCTTCTACCGCTTCAATGCGAAATGTAACCGGCTTTTCAGGATCCGGGCAACATACACGCGTTATACCAGGCTTTGCATCCCAAGGGTGGCGCCCACCAAGTTCCACAACACGAAGCATAGGCCAAAGGCTGTGAAACGCGGCCGCACAAATATCTGGCGGGCAACGCTCGAAATCAAAATGAAATTCTTGGCCTACTACATGGCAATGACATACCTCTCCATTGGATTCCGCCGGCACTTTTTCCACCACAATCTTCAATTTTTTGGGTCGTTGATATTTGCTTTTCCAATCTTCCATTTTTTCACACCTTACTTTCATTATTATTATTTAGAACATGATATACTACATAAATTTTCCTGTGAAAATTTCACATTTCACCCTATAGACTTTTAAATTTTGTTGTTTTGTTCAAACGGTGAAGCAATATTTTGTTCTCAACTGAACTTCTTTTCGGGTTGTTTCGATTTTGTCAATTAGCACGTCCCACGTAAAATAGAAGAGGGAAAGAAGTGCTTACGATGAAGAGACAAGAGCATTGGCACTAAAAATATATTATGCGGGAGCAAGTGGCCGAGGAGTAGGGAAAATATTGGGAATGAGCAAAGGGAACGTATATAACTGGATAAAAAAAACAAAGTGAATGTTGAAAAGATGGATGTGGTTTATCCCGGGCAACACATACGAAATGTTTCAAACAAAAATGATACCTATACGGTGGAGGGGAAAATGTAGACTTGAGGCATTATATCCAGGTGCTGGCGTGGCGTAGCCGTTGTTTTCCAAGAAGTATAGACACCTTGACTGCAGTATTGGAAGTATTTGTAGCTGCTTACAATCGCTTTGGTCTGCAAAGAAGATGTACCGAGACAGAAGAAAAAACACAAGATCTCGCGAGTTACCTTTCTCGGTTCTTGATTTCCTGCAAATCAACGCGTTTTGCCACACCCAACAGTAAAAACCACTTGCGTTGTTCACATACCTGTGCTAACGGTAGCCCTAAAATTTCAATGGTAGCGATGATTGCTAGCTACGTGATGAATATTATTTTTGACCCCAAACTCGGGCATGCCCTGTCTAGCTCTCAAACACTTTGTTGGGAAAAAGATAAGCGAAATTATCCCATAGGTGCACCTCGTGCTAAATTTTTCTGTTTCAACCTACTAAAACGAACGCTACAATAAGAGGTTGGCCGACTGCCTAACGGGTGAGCGCAAGGGTTCAAAAAAGGAATTGCCGAGCATTTGTCCGCTCCTCATGTGCCGTGATAACGTGACTCAAATGAAAATACAATCGAACTTTTTAGAGAATATCTGCCAAAATCCTTTGGCATTGCTCCAATCACACAAAGCAACATTGCAGAAATCACATCTAAACTTAAAGTTAGACCTCGCAAAGGCTTAGGATGGAAAACACCTTGGGAGGTCTAACTTCATAAATTGTTGCTCTTAGCTTGACAATTCAAGACTGAAAACTCTCTGCTTTAAGCTACATCCTAAAGGACGAATTTATCCACAAGATGATGTAGCGTGTTGGCCTGTGCCGAAAGTTCTTCGCTCACAGCAGCACTCTCTTCACTGGTTGCCGTGTTGGTTTGCACCACAGTCGAGATTTGCTCAATTTCGGTGGAAATTTCGCGAATTCTGTTGGTTTGCTCTTCGGTAGCTTTGGCAATTTCATCAATGGTGGTGACCATTTGTTGCACTTTTTCGGCAAGATCTTCAAACGATTCATTTGCCTTTTGAGCAATGCCTTCACCTTCTTGCACAGCACTGATAGAGTGCTCAATAAGCTGTGTTGTGTTGTGTGCCGCTTCGGACGATTTTTGTGCCAGGGTTCTCACTTCATCGGCTACAACAGCAAAACCCTTACCTGCAGTACCGGCTCTTGCAGCCTCTACGGCGGCATTCAGTGCCAAAATATTGGTTTGGAAAGCAATATCGTCAATAACTTTGATAACCTTAACAATATCCTCTGATGTATTTGAAATCTCCTGCATTGCCATGAGCATTTGTTTCATGTCGTCAAGTGTAGATTTGGCAACTTCGCCCGAAACAACCGCAATATCGTTCACTTTTTTTGTGTTCCTGGAGTTATCTTCCACCTGAACAGAAATCTCTTGTAGGTTGGTGGAGAGAATTTCCACACTGCCTGCTTGGTTGATGGCACCTTGAGCCATCGCCTGTGCACCACTGGAAACCATGGTTACACTGGAGCTGATTTGCTCGGCCGAAGAGGAAACTTGGGATAGTGCATTGCGAACAGAATGGGTCATGGCATTCATTGAGTCATATAATTGGGCCCACTCACCAATGTAAATATCCGGATTTCCTGTGTCTACATTCCAATCGCCCTTTGCAATTTTTCCAAGCATATCAACCAAAGTGATGTTTAAAGAAGAAAGGTTTGTTTTCATTGCGTTAAATGAATACGCTAAATGCCCAATTTCATTGTTTGAGTTCACATCGAGCTCAAAATGCATTTGTCCTTGGGCGATGCTTTGAGCTGCATCCATGACAGAAGAAAGTGGTTTCGCAACCGATTTGTCAATCATGACCTTGGCAACAATGCAGACAATTAGAATCAGAGCAATTCCCACAAGCATCGCAATAGTTAAAGCAGAATTTAACGCAGCATCATTTGAACTACTGGAAATGCCTGCAAATACAACACCCACAATTTCCCCGTTTTCATCAAAATGTGGAATGTAGGAGGTAAAATGCTTTTCGCCTAATATTTCGGTTTCCCCCAGATAAGATTCACCTTGGTTCAAAACAATATTAGCAATTGTGGGGTCCAGTGTCGTACCAACTGCTCGCTCACCGTCAATGACAATAGTTGTAAATTCTCGCACATCACCATCAAAAATGGTGAGTTCGCAGCCGGTTATCTCTTTCAGTCTTTCCAAAACTTCTGTTTTATCTTCCATCTCTGAAACTTCGTGTAAACTCAGCTCATATTCAAGCAAATTTGTGCCAACAACACATTGGTTAATCAGCTCAGCATTCACATTATTGCGTGTGGTGATACCGTTGAGAAGAATCATCACGGTGACAATGATGGTGGTCATCACTGCAATCAGTAAATTGAACTGTACAGACAATTTCCCATATTTTTTTCTTGGTTTTCCAGTGTTATTCATGAAATTTCTCCTTGGTGAGATGAATATGATAAATTGTATAGCTCTCATTTATATTATCAGACATTTTTTGAAAAATGTAAATACTTTTTTAAAAAGTGAAAGAGATTTCAGCTGGTTGTAGAGCGGATTAACCCGTCTGTAATATCTCATTTTTGTATCTTGGACACACAATACCGTGTTTTATTATCTGAAGACCATACCTTTAGATAATTTTATATTTTACTGTGATACGGCTATCTTTTGAAGACACGTTGCCGCCGCTCAGTGAGCGGTTGGCAAATGCACCGAACACACCGGGCAGCTATCAAAACTTGTTTTCCGGCTACAATCATGTGGCCGTTCTCTACAAAATCTTGGGCAGAAGCGCAAAAGGCTGATGAGATAAAAAAACGCCAATAAGTTTGACTGTCCCCTTATGTTCATGATACAATAACCTTGGTCACAATGCACATGACATCACACTTTAGGAAGCATCCAAAGATGAAGTTTATCCTGCAAAAAACGGGAGGATACCCAAAAATATAGAACCCTTTTTGACATCCTCAAAACAGCTTATAAAGTGCTACAAAATATTGGTTTGTTTGTGTCTGGATTAAATGTATAGGGGGCATTTAGATAAGCATGATTACAAAAAAAACAAAGTTCCTCAGCAATTTAGGACAAATTACGCAAGCCCACTGTGAAAAGATAAAGGTGATAGCCGCCTTACTTTTGGTTTTGGGTTCTTTCTTTGTGGTTCTTTTGGGTTTTGGCATCAAATATGAGGTGAATGATGATGCCATTATTAGTAGCATTGCCAGTGGTGCACTTGGAGGCTCCACCGAGAGGCTAATTTATATCAATATCTTGATTGGGTATTTTTTGCAGTTTTTCTATTCATTGGTGCCCGGCATCAATTGGTACGTTTGGCTTCAGCTTGCCTCAGTTGTTTGTTGTTTTGTCTTTCTTTGCTATCTCGCACTAGACAAATTGTCCCTTTTTTATGGGTGTATCCTCAGCGGAATTTTTATGATACTCATTGGTTTTGACATTCTGATGTGGTTTCAATATTCTAAAAATGCAGCTGTACTGTGTGTAACCGGCATTGTTTGCATCCGCCTTGCCATAGAGGAAGCAAACAAAAAAAAGGTTATCTTTTTTTACTTGTTCGGGGGCCTTATGATGTTGCTGGGCTCTATGATACGCTTTGAAAGCTTTGCCGCCGCCGGCGCTTTAAGCCTGCCTTTTTTGTGCCTAGGGTTAAAGAAAAAGATGTTTGTTCGCTTGGGGGCTGTGATGGGCAGTTTGCTGTTGTGTGCGGTAGCGCTGGAAGCTGTTCATATCTCAAGTTATCAAAATAACGATGAATGGGTTGACTACTTCCACTATAATGAAATAAGAACCGAAATTTCAGATTATAGAATGACCTTTGCAAACGAGGCCGATGCTGCACAATACGGTTTAAGCCCCAACGAATTTTCACTGATTCAAAGCTGGAATTTTTACGATTCTGAAGTGTTTACCACCGAAAGGCTAACCGAATTGGCACAGCAGATGCCTTCGCAAGGAGGAAGCCATGTCGTGCGCGAATTTGTATACAAATTCAGCCACTATTTTTACGAATATTTGCCTTTTTTACTGCTTGGTTTTATGATGCTGGCATTTTTATTTTTTGGCGAATATAAAAAAGGTCTCCACTTTTTGCTTACTTTTTTTATGCTTAGTGTCCTTTTAGCTTATCTTTTATATGTTTCCCGCTTGCCGCATCGTGTAGAGATTGTGTTGCTTTTTTCCACCTCCATCTATGCCGCGCTATGTTTTCCCGCAAAAAAAGAATGGCGCCCACAAAAAGCACTTTGTGGGTTTGCGCTTTGTGCCACTATTTTAATTTCCGGCAGCTATTTGGAGGCACAACAGCTTATGTTGGACGACAGAGATGGACGAGAACTCAACCGCCCTTATTTTGATACCCTTAGCGCCGACAAAGACAACCTTTATATTGTAGATGTCAATGTTATGGATATGATGATGGGTTACGATGTATTTGAAATACGGCCAAAGGGGTATTTTTCTAATATTGTGTTTTTGGGTGGCTGGCAATCCAATTCCCCCATTGAAAACCAAAAACTTCAAAATTATGGTTATACAAACCCCTATAGAGCGATGCTGGGTGAAAACACCTATTATGTTACCAACAACTATTTGGCCCAGCAGGCACATCTTCAGCAGTATTATAATGAAAGTGCCCACACGATAGAAGTAGCAGAGCTTGCAGGCCCGAATTTTGGCGTGTTTCGTATGGAAACCGAATGAATATCCCCCGGCACAGCCGGAAGTTTTATTCATGCAAAAAAGGCACAGGCTGAACTTGTAAAGTTCAAGCCTGTGCATTTAAATTTAACTAGCCTGTTGTAACTGTAGGCGTGGCACCGTCTTCACCCATGCCAATTTCAATGATGACAGACTCGGAGAAGTTAACCCCAAAGAAGGGAATTCCATTTCCTTCACTGTCCACAATAAAAATATCCCAAGTTTCATCTAAAGCGGTTTGAACATCACTTTCAAACTCAAACGTTTCACCGCCCGGAAAAATATCTTCGCCAAGCAAATCCTCGCCAAAAGTTTCTTGGCTTGTGGGGGTGATATATAATTCGTAAATGTCAAAACCGGTGCTGTTTGTGATGATGATATGCTGGCTGTAGAGTGCATCATCATTGGCCATGGAGGCCGTATCGCTTGCCACCGCCTCCGAAGCCAAGGGCGCAGAAACGGCAGCAGAAGAGGTCGCTGTGGCAGAAGAGGTTGGCCCCTCTGTGCTAGCACAGGCCACAGCAAAAAACACCAAGGCCAGTGCAGATATACTTGCAAATACTCTTTTCATATTTATCCTCCCGTTGTGTTTGAGGTGTATGGTTATGTGTTTTTTATCTACCAATCGAAATTTTTACACGCGTGCTAGTGTTGTAACTATCCTCTTGCGCCGTAACGTAAAAATCGCCCAAATCCGGAATTGCATCGTGATACACCGTAAACTCGATAACACCGTCTTCGTCTGTTGTGCCTAGGAAAGTATTGTCTTCAATACTGTCGAGCTCCAAGCCCTCCACATAGTTCGATATGTCTGTCCCTTCGTAAATGGTAAGGTTTGGAATGGTAAAAACGACAGAGATATTTTCAACCGAACTTGTGTCACTTCCGGCTAAGGTGTAGATATAATCCACTTCGTTTGCATCTTCTGTTTCAGCATTTGCGGAAATTCTCGTCGGATTTGCTGTTAACCCGGCGGTTGGATTTCTACGAGGCGTCGGCTGTGGCTGTGGCTGTGGTTCAGGTTCTGGCTCTGGTTCAGGCTCTGGTTCAGGCTCAGGCTCCGGCTCGGGCTGAGGCGTCGGCGCCGGGGCACTGACTTGCACCACAGCTTCTTGGCTGGCCTTTGAGCCCAAGACACCGTTTACTGTGCTGTTCACAACGCAGAAATACCCAACGCTTCCAAGCGCGCTTGTGGACGGCGTATAGCTTGCCGAGGTGGCATTGGGGATCAGGGTACCATGGCCTGTGTCCACGCGGCTGTACCACTGATAGCTAAGCGCTTCACCGGAAGCGGCAACAGTAAGCGGTGTAGCCGCTGCATTTTGTTCATATTGAGCACTTTGCGGCTGCGTGGTGATGGTGGGTTGCGGGTAAATTTCAATGCTTGCCGGTGCACTTGTTGCCGTGGTGGTGGGGCCGGTGACAACACAATAGTAATACAATTTCCCCACGATGTTTGTGGGCGGTGTGAATGTGGCAGCCGTAGCCCCCGCCACCGGTGTGCGGCCTCGGTTGTCATTTTGTGTGTTGACATACCACGCATAGCTTAGGTTGTCCCCCTGTGCTTGCACGCTAAGTGGTGCCACTAAGTTTGCCGGGGTATTTTGCGGATATCGTGCCCCCACGGGGTTGGTAATAATGTAAGCGGCAGCGGGCGGTGATGCAACTACTTCCACGGCAATGGCACGGCTTTGTGTGGAAACATCCCCTGAGGTGACCACGCAGTAATAATATTGGGTGCCAAGGTCAGAGGTGAGTGGTTTATAAGTGGCTGCGGTGGCACCGTTTATGGCTGTGCCACCTGTGTTTCTGTTTTGTGTGTTTTGATACCACTGATATTGGAAAGTTCCGTTGCCACCTGTGGCACGAACAAGCAAATTTGCCACGTCGGATTCTTGTGTGTTCTGCACATAGCGCACATCTCGGGATTGTTCTGCAATTTGAACACCGCTAGAGGTTTCGGTTTGATACACTTCCACGGTGACAACACGGGTATTCACCACGGCCATGGCATCGCCCTCTCCACTGCCTACGGCGCAGAAATAATACGTGGTTCCAACCGTTTGCACAGGCGGTGTAAAGTTTGCCTCGGTGGCGCCGTCTATCGCAGTAGCATTCTCTGTGCTATTTTGTGTGTTTTGATACCACTGGTACGATGTGGCACCAGTTGCCCCAACATGCAAGGGCGCAACAGGTGTTCGAGAACTGAGCGCATGGCGAATATCTTGTGGCTGCTCTGTAATTGCAAACGTAGAGGAAAGAACCGTAACGATGGATTCATTTGTGCGAATGCTTTGGCCGTTTGCCTGTGTAATCAAAGCTACATATTGAAAATCGCCCGCTTCACTTACCGGAGGATAAAACGGTTCATCTGCCGTAAAGGTGGACACAGTTGTGTAGCTGCCCCCTTCTACACGTTGCCACTCGATGCGCATCCCCTCTGTCTCAACGCCGGAATAGCTCAGCGTAAGTGGCGTCATATTGCTTTCGCTTGCCCCTTGTTCATAGCTTACTGTGGTGGGGGAAAGCGTTGCGGTTGCCGTGGTGCTTTCGCTGTTGCTACGGCAGCTTCCCGCCCCAAAAGCAAGCGCCAAAACAAAAGAAAACAAAAGCATACATGTAAAACGAAATTTCCTTGCCATTTCTTATCACTCCTTGTTCATTTTCAATGTCGTTGCAGCGATGCAGTGTATGAATACATTAATCCTCTTGTGCTCGCGCACTGTTTTCTCCTTTTTATTCTCAAAGGTGAAAACAACATGAGCGGTATCAATTTCAAAAGGTTCCGCTTGAATGGTAGAATCTTATGGATGTATTCTATCCAGTGTACCACATCATTTTTTAAAAGAGAATCGGAAAACCAAAAAAAGTGCGATTTTATAATGTAAAACGGGTGTCGCAATGGGTAAATCAGCCAAAACAGATATTTCCTGCCATATTATGTTACAAAATATGGCAAGTTTAAACTACCGCTACTCAAAAAAACATTCTGACCACTTTCAATCAATTAATTCTACCGTAACAGCCACACTGTCGCCGATATTTTTACCAATTTTTGCTCTAATACTTTTGAGTATCCCAATGATATAACAGACCGATCCGTCCTCATTTTTAACTCCCATATTCACAATACTACCAATATACGGCTCACCATCAAAGGTAACGCTTACCTTTAGCCGTCCTTTGCCAAACTCTTTTTTTATGTCGACAGGCACAGGGAGGAACGCTCCGCCACCGCTACCTTCACAAATAGTGGCTTTAAAGCTGAATTTACGATTTTTCATAATGGGGAACACCTACAAATGAATTGAATTACGATTTATTTAGATATGATTTGGTAAATTAATGCTTACCCTGTTTTTCTCAACCGCTCTCACCCAAAGCCTCATGCTAAAAGCTCTTCCCAAAACTCGTGAAAATCTTCCTGGTTTTCATAGGTGTAGCCTTCATCCGAATAAATGAGGGTTAAATCTGAAAGAGGTCTTTCTTCTTCGCTTTGTACATCAAGGCGCATCGACCATGCGCCTTCTTGCAAATAGGGCAAATACCCAGTGCCCGTGCCGTCTGTTTCGCCAAAAATAAAGCGGATAAAAAGCTTTGCCGTGTTTATGTTCCTTGCGCCGCCGGCTATCATGATGTTCACAGACGAGGCCACACCGTCAAAGGGAGAAACGCCCGTGGCAAATTCTAAGTGGTATCCAATCTGCCTCAAACGCAACTTGCTTGACACCATGAGTCCCAGCGCTTCATCCTCGTCATTAAGCCCCACAGCGTCGGCCACTTCATCACTTGAATTAACGATGTGCAAGCCATTTTCTACAAGCTTTCGAATGAATGTTTCAGCAGCACTTTCCCCGTTTTCACCGGCAAAGGGCTCCTCTGCCCATTCTTCGTAGGCTTCTTCCATCAAATCGTTGTTTTTAATGAACATATTGTACATAGCCAGTGTGGTGACGCTTTGCATCGGGTTTGGGGCATACACCTTGCCATGCCAACGTTCTTCGGTGAGCTCCCACCAGTTTTCTATTGGTTGCTCCTCGAACAAAGCGGGGTTATAGTGGATGAAAATGGCCTCGGTAAACAGCGGAACCAAGTTGTCCTGTGTCTTTATCATTTTGTCTGCCATGTCACTTGGGATGTAGGGGTGCGCATAGCCGTTTGGTATGAAATCATTCGATAAAACGCCATTCACATCGGTTAAGAAAAGGATGTCACAATCGTAGCGGCCACTGTCGATGGTGGCTCTTGCGTCTGCAATCAGCCGCTCACCACGCAAATCTTGCACCTCCACCAAAAGCCCTGGGTACTCGGCCTCAAAAGCCTCTGCCACCTCCAGCATACGCGAAGACACGCTGTATACCGTCAGCACGTCTTCTGCCAGGGCCTTTTCATACAAATCCCCCGGAGTTTCTTCGGCAGAAAGCCGTGCATTCTCCAGCCAGAGAGTCATCTCATGGCTCATAACGCTCTTGCTGCAAGCAGAAAACAAAAACACACCTGCCAAAAGCACGGCCACCGCTATCAAAGAACGTTTCATCCAAGCACCTCCCTTTCCACCGCCGAAAATAATGTGTCAAATTGGGTGTACCCGTCCATGAATTCTCGAAAAACCGCATCGTCTGCAATGTCTTTTTCACCTGAAATGAAAGCTTCGAGGTTTTGCTGTGTATAGGCATCCAGTGCACTAAATTGCTGTGCAAGGGATCTGTCTCTTTGCATGAGTGTTAAGATGGAAAGCCCGATACCGGACGGTCTGAAGTGGCTTTCGTTTGAGAGCAAGGCTCTTGCATTAAAATATCCGATGTCATAGTCAGAATAGCGCACGCCGTCCACATACTGTGGATAGTAAAACATGGAACCGATGCCATCAAAATTTTTGTTTTGTATGGTTCCACCCAAATGGTGCATGGTGGCAATCTCGGCCACCTCACCAAAGATATCCACGTCGGTGGGCAATGCATGATCCCAGTCAATACCCTCTTCTCCATACAGGGAGATAAGAAAAGCCTCTTCGCTGAACATTAAATCCAAAAGTGCAAAGGCTTCGTTTGGGTATTCGGTAAAGGAAGAAATGGCAGCGGCCGGCCAAGGCACGGCAAGCTGTGGCACTGTGTGTGCCCCATTTAAAGGGGCTAGATGAGTAAAGTGGCTAAAGCGGTTGGAATCGCTTTCTGTAAACACATCTGAAAGATGAGAGGCCGAAAAAGCCCCAAGGATATTTTCAGGGTCTGTGGCCAGAGCTGTAAGGCCGCGGCTGTCCAGCTTGAATTGAAGAGGATGAAGTAGGCCTTTTTCATATAGGGATTGTAGATAGAACAGCCCTTCGCGAAATTCGTCTTCCTGCGGTGAAAAACGCAGGGTATCTTCCTGCATATAAAAGCCGTAACTTGCCGGGTCATAATAGACAAAAGCGTTTAATATGGCATTGTGGCTCATCGTGTCGTAGTGTTCGTAGCTTCCTGCCAGCGGAATTTCATCTGTAATGCCGTTTTGGTTTGGATCTTCGGTTTGAAAGGCCAAAAGCACGGCTTCCAGCTCTTCTGTCGTTTTGGGGATGGCAAGCCCCAAGTTGTTCAGCCACGCCGTGTTGATCCAGAAACTCTGCCCATTCCCGGCGCTGCGAGACGGATTTGCACCGGGCACAAAATACAGCTTGCCGTCCGGCCCGCTTAAAAATTCGCGCCAGCCGTAGCTCTCGTACTCTTCCAGCACCTCGTGCATATGGGTACCTGGGGTGATATAGTTGTCGAGCTGTAAAAAATGCTGTGCCAGTTGCCGTGCTTCTTCGCTGCTCAAAAGGGCATTTTGCCCGTCTTGCCAGCCAAACAATACGATGTCGGTTTTGATGTTTTCATCTAAAAGGGTGTCGGCGATGTAGCTTTCTTCATACGCACCGGGTACCTCGTTGAACACAAGGGTATAGCCTGTTTGTTCTTCTAGCCACAATTTGTAGTAGTTTGTGTTGATGTTTTGCACATTTTCTGATTTTGGCAAGGTGATGTGCAAAACTACACTTTCCTCTTTCACACAGGAAGTAAACAGTGAGAAAGCAAGCACCAAAACCACAAGCAAAGCCAAGCTTTTCAGTCTTTTCATACGCAACCCCTTTTCACGGTGAGCGTAGTGCAGGTGCCCATGCCGGGGCGGCTTAACACATGGAAGGTCGAAGCAGTACTGTGTGCGGCCAAACGCCGTTTCACATTGAAAACAGCCATGTTGTCAAGCCCCTGTACACCGCTATTCTCTTCGCTTTGCCCCGGCGGCGTGTTCATCTTTTGCAAAAGGCTTTCCTTCATGCCACAACCATTGTCGGAAACAACAAGAACAACACCCTGCTCACAAGGCTTTGCCAAAACAGTGATGCGGCAGTTTTCCTCCCTGCCCACAAAACCATGTACAATGCTGTTTTCCACAAGGGGCTGGAGTAGCATACGCGGGATAGGCACTTCCATCAAACTGTCATCCGCCTCTAAATCGAATATAATTTTATTGTTGTATCGAATATTCATAATTTCTACATATTTTTGCAAATGGGAAAGCTCGTCCCACACCGAGATGCTGTCGTTTTCTTCAAAGGCATAGCGCACCATGTCGGACAGTGCCGAAAGTGCTGCGTCGCTTTTTTCGGTGTCGCCGCGTTTTTGCAGCATTTGAATGGCGCTGAGCGTGTTGATGACAAAATGTGCATTGATCTGTTTTTTTAGTAAAATGTTTACGGCCGCTTGAGCCTGTGTTTTGGAATGCTCCGCCTCAAGTAAAGTGGCCTGCACTGTTTCGTTTTGCCTGTCTATACGGGCGAGCAAGGCATTGATTTTTGAAATGAGCTTGTCAAAATCTTCGTTTTCTATCGAACTTAACCGGTTTTCCCCGCCGGGCCCAAGGCTGTCTGCTTCGCCCATGAGGTGCACAAGTGGAGCCAAAAAATTTTTGCGCTGGCGATGCACAAACAAAAGCAAAACCGCCACCATTAAAAACGTAGACAGCAGCACCCCGAGGGCAAAATATCGTCCGATGGCATTATCGTAATCGGGCGAAAGCCAGGTGGCCACCTGAAAGGGTGTGATGCCCACCTGTCTTTTTGTGAAAAGCGGCGAAGCTTCGCCTATATAGGGCGCATTTGCACTGATAACTGCCTCGCCACTGAGTATGGCGGCCGATACCACAAAATCTTCTGCCGAATCGTAGTAATATTCGAGGAAATTTTGCTCACTTTCCAAAACAATCAAAGTGCCAAGGGCTTCGCCTTCTTCATCAAGAATGGGGTTTGCATAGCCGATGTGATTTGTACCATCTAACGCCACAGGAAAGTGTTTATCTATCTCTCCGCTATCGGTCAACACAAACAACCGCTCACATTCGGTGACGCTGATGCTGCCTGAAAAACGATAAAACCAACCGATGTTATCGAACACGACAATGCTAAAACGATTGTCTATCGGCAGCAACTCATCTTGTAAGAGCTCATGGATAAGGGTGGCTTTTTCGTGGCGCAAGGCCAAATCCTTTTCGGCCAAAAACGCCCGAAGCTCCTCTTTTTGCAAAACAGAATAGTTGATTTGCTCCATCAGTTCGATGTTTTCGCTCAAGTCTTCCAAAAGTTCGTCGGCCGTGCTTAAAATAAGCTGTTCGTTTGTCTGTGTTAAGATATGCATGGCCAATGCGTAAAAGGCGCCCCATATCAAAAGCAAGGCAACAAACAAAAGCAAAAACAGGCGAAAAAAGTTTTTTTGTAATTTGGTTTTCATGCGCCGCCCTCTCTGTAGGCTCCAGGGGTGATGCCATAGTGGTTTTTGAACACACGGCAGAAATACAAATAGTCCGGATAGCCACACATACGGCAGATTTGTTTCATGGGGATGTCGGTTTGCAAAATCAGCTTTGCGGCCTCTCTCATACGGATACTTGCGATGTAGAGCGTAAACGTAGTGCCATGATGCTTAGAAAACAAATCACAGATATAGGTTTCCGACAGGTGAAACTGTGTGCTTAAAGATTTAAGCGTGTGTTTTTTGTGGTAGTTTTCTTCAAGATATGCCGTTAGTGCATTAAAGGAGGTGCGCGCTTTTGGTGAAGCATGTTCCCCTGCAAGATGTTCTCTTGCGGTGAATTTGCGTGTTAAACGTGTCAAAGTGAGCTGCAAGGCCTCACGGTTTACAGGCTTTAGTAAGTAGTCGTGCCCGCCCAGCAGAAAAAAATCTCTCGATGCTTCGAATTCTGCAAAGGCACTGAGCATTACAAACTCACTTTTTACGCCCATTTCTTTGCAAGTGCGCACTAAAGCAACGCCGTCCATACCCGGCATTTTCAAGTCGCAAAAAACCACATCGGGGGCGAGCGACAAAATCTCCTCCACTGCTTTTTGGGGGTTTGTTTGTTGCCCGATAAGCTCTAGGCTGTTTTCTTGCCACTCCACCGCCGCAATGATGCTTTCCAAAATAGGCTGTTCGTCGTCCACAAGATACACACGATACACGTTTTTTTCTTCCTTATCTTTCAGTTTTCTAATAAAAATATATCATATCGACAAAACCTGTCAACTTGGTAAATTTCGCCTGTATTTGCAAAAAATTATCGTTTTATCTATATAAACCTTATTTTTACAGCAAAATAACACGCAGAATAGACCAAATTTTCACAAATAATCCGAAGATAATCCATACTTGTCCGAAGATAATCCATAGGAAACACAAAATCAGAGTGATAAAATAATGTATGTAAGCTTTGTTTTAAAAAGTATACGAGGTTGTGGTTACAACTGGATTGAGGGGGCGCAAACATGAAAAAGAAATTCTTGGCAATGATGCTGGCACTGACTATGTTTTTAACGGGGTGTTCCGGCTCTTATACAGAGTTTGGATTTTCTTGGCTCAGCCAACTTGGGTATTACTTTGAAGAATTTATTTATAGCGAATTTGGCTTTAGGTTTGAGTGGACTTCTATTGAAACATGGATAGAAGAATGGACAAGGGAATGGAGTACCACCTACGAAATCTCTTCCGATGAAGTGATTTTCATCAACCTTGTTTCAGAAAGCGAAATCTATCATTTATACTTCACTCCCAGCGATGATACTTCTTGGGGAGAAGACATTTTGCAAAACTACACCATTCCCGAAACTGAAGCATTTTTCTATGATTTGCCGTACTCTGATTATTATGACTTGCAGGTGCACTTGTCTAGCGGGGAAACGTTTGAGTTTTACGGCATTCCCGTGGAAGCAGGTGACCGTTTAGCCATTCGGATTGACCTTGGAGAGTATCGGTTGACTCACTCGAGGGGCAATGATTTTGTCGACGATTATGCCGCAAGTTAAATTCTATATAAGTAGCGTGGTTACCAAAACGCTTTAGATGGTGCTGACACAAACGCCTGACAAAGAGCACAAAAAACAAAAAAACCGCAATTTACCGCCCGGGGAAGTTGCGGTTTTTCGCCTTAGAAGATACATATAACACAACGGCTTGAAAAAGGAGGGCACGGCTTATGATTGTTCTTTTCAGCATTTTGGTTTTTGGTGTGGGCATGTTTATTCTGTTTCGCGGATCGAGTATTTTAGAGGCAAAAAAAACAGGAGCCGACCAGGTATTTAAGCGTCCGTCAGCCCTTTCGCAAGATAGGGCGCTTTACTATTTGCACCTGTATTGTGAGGTGTTCAAAACACAAAATTTGCTTTCGGTGGTCAGCATCATGTCCAACCGCTTTTATTGCAAAATTGCCAACATGATAAATGCCTACGGACGGCTTGGTATCCGCAAAGAAATAGAGCTTTTTCCCTATCCACCCGAAACAAACGCCGCAGACGAAACGATGATATATGCCCAAGGATACCGCGACATGAGCGTGAATTCCACCGATTTTAAGGTACTGGAACGCTTTGTAGACACGCAGACCGGACGTGTGATTTATGAGCGTTACAAAGATAAGCTGTGGATTGTTACCACGCTTATGCGAGGTGCACATCGCACCGAGGCAGAAGAACTGCATTGTGTGGGCTGTGGCAACAAGGTAGACACAAGCGGCGAGACCTTCATTTGCAAATATTGCGGCGCCACTTACCGTGCAGACAGTTTTGACTGGGTGATGGACGACGTACAAATTGGCTATGGTTCCATGTTGAAAGCCAACAAACGAACAAGCTTTATTTTGGCCCTGATGGTGGTGGGCATCGCGGCCTTGCCGCTGAGCCTTTTGGCATTGTTTGTGGATTTCTTCATCGTGCTTACCATTTTGTGCAACATCGCCTACATTGCCGCAGTGCTCATCACCCTAGCTTTAGAGAAAAAAGTGGTACAAAGCATGTCACCGCTGGAACAATATGACCCGGGCGAAGCCATCACACGTCTCAATGGGCGTTTTGCTAATGTCATCGAGCGTTTGGCTTTTGCGCTGGATTTTGACGCATCTGAGGCCGCATCAGACTTGGACAGGCCGTTGTATGAGTACTTTGCGTCTCTTACACCACGCAAGGACTACCATGTTCTGGAGGCCACTGTGTATACAGGGGAATTTCGCTATTATCACGCAAACAACCGCCAATATATTGATGCACCTCTCACCATTTCCTTTTTGCTCCTCACGCACAATAGGCAAATTGCCGAAATTCACAAAACGGTCAACGCACAGTTTTACCGCAACCTAGGCACAAAGGTGAGCTTGCAAAACAAAATGCAAAATGTCACCTGCAGCTCCTGTAGCTTTCCGCTGGATTTGACAGCACAGGGTTCTTGCAAATATTGCGGTGTACAGTACGATATGGCTGACTTCGACTGGAAACTGGCCACCATCGACCCCACTGCATTCGACTATACCGGTGCGACGGTTATTCCCCCACCCATCACCTTACACCCGTCCCTTGTGCTGTCTCAGCAGGCGCAAACGGCGTTTACCGCCCCGCCTGCGACACAAACAACAACAAATTTTACGGGTTCTGTACAGGGTGATTCACCACAGAATAACAATGCAGGCGCCGCATATGAGGTTGCACAAGCACCGGTTTCTGCTGCAGGACCACCACAGCAAGCGGCAGAGCCGACGAGCAAGGTCGCACCGGATGTATCCCTGCCCCTTCCCTTGCCAAAAGATGACATACCCGAGCAGCTTTACGGCATCCTCAAGTGCTCTCTCGGCAAGGAAAAAGGCTCATCTGCATTGTTGTTTGACGATGAAAAACTTGTGAACAAGGGGTATACATCGGCCTATTGTGTGTGCATGATAACAAACAAGCGTTTCACGCTGTTGCCGTTTCCGAAAGAGCTCAGTTACAGCGAGGATGACTATCAACCACAGGCAGATTTGGCGCTAGATTTGAATGCAGCATTGGCATCCTTTCATTTAAGTAGTATACATTCCTATGCTCTTGAAAAAATATTAACCGATACCACGGTGCATTTGTATCTCTACAACGAGGTGGTGCTCAAATTGGAAACCTCTTTTAAAAACATTGCACAGTTCGAGCAGTTACTGGATTATTTTGCACCGGGGCTCTTACAGGCACCGCGCTCGCTTATGGGCGAATATTATCCCTGTATTTCGCCAAACGACCCACGCAACCCTTACGGCTATCGCTACAACCCAAAGCATCCGCGTGACTACAGGGTGGCACACACGAAGAAACTAAAAAAAGACCCAAATGGTTTGAATGACGTGATAGAGTTTTATACGCAAGACGGCACTTTGCCCGCAGATTTTAACATCTTTGTGCATGGCATTGGGGCCGATAACCCCATCTTGGGTGTGCCCATGTTTGTAGAGTAAACTTTATCTAATAACACGAAATGGAGAGATATTATGGGATTCATAAGAAGGGCCATAGATTCTGTAAGCGGAACGCTTAATAGCCAATTTAAAACAGCCATTGTGTGCGAAGACATGGGCAACACGGTGCTGATGACCAAGAAAACAGGAGCACAGGGCATTGTGCGCGATGGCAGCATTGTCATTGTAAACCCCGGTCAACTTGCCGTTTTGGTGGACAATGGGCGCAT
Source organism: uncultured Oscillospiraceae bacterium (assembly GCA_964370445.1). Lineage (GTDB taxonomy): Bacteria > Bacillota > Clostridia > Oscillospirales > Ruminococcaceae > JAAYCI01. The sequence goes on from CAYJJK010000014.1 coordinate 22,447, forward strand.
CATTGATGCTACGGCCGAGCAGGGTGCTTTTGAGTTCAATTCAAGCGCAAGTCCCTCTTTTTTTGCGGGGGATTTTGGGAATGTGTTCCGTGAGATGTGGCAACGTTTCTCTTTTGGCGGGGGTGCTTGGCAAGACCAGGCCGTGTATTTCATCAATACAAAGGAAATCATGGACAATGGCTTTGGCACACCGTCGCCCATCATGTACAGAGACTGGGAGCACCAACTTTCAGATATGCGAAGCCCCAGCGGACGCATGCCCATGCGTGTGGCCTTGCGGTGTCGCGGTAACTACACCTTTCGCATTAACGACCCTGCCCTGTTTTTGTCGGAAATAGGCGGCACACGTCCCATCTACGGAAAAGACCTTTTGTGTGACCAAATGCGTATTGAAATCATTTCGGTGTTTCAAGCGGTTACAAATTCACTTTGTAGTGAAGAACACCAAATTTTTCCCCTCGATTTGCCCGGCCAGAGCTTTTTTATAAAAGACCTCATGGATAAACAGGAGTTTGACAAGCAAATTCAGCGTCGTGGCATTAAAATTATGGGTTTTAATGTCATTTCAGTGGAGCTTGACGAAGAGAGCCGCGCTAAAATCGACCGCTATGAACGCTCGGGTGACAGTGCCATGCAAGCTGATAAGATCACCACGGCCGTACAGATGGCGGCCTCGAATGAAGCCGGTGCTAATGTGGGGTTTTTAGGTGTTGGTATGATGAACAATGTGCTGGGCGGCAGCATGGGCAACCTGATGCCACAGGGTGGATATCCACAGCAGCCCGCAGGTTATCCGCAGGCTTCCTATGTGCCCCCTCAGGGCCAATCTGTGGCCTATGCACAGGGCGCACAGCAGGCAAATGCCACGCCTCCCGCCTTGGGTGCTGTGTGCACAAACTGCAATACCGCAGTCACAGGCCCATTTTGTGCGCAATGTGGCACACCGGTGGCAGCGCCACAGCCTGTTTCGGGTGGCTTCTGCTCGCAGTGCGGCGCGGCTGTTACAGGGCCTTTTTGCTCAAAGTGTGGGGCGAAACAATAAGAGATTCAACCTCAAACACCCTCCCTAAAGCTCGGCTAATGTACTTGTCGTAACGGTGGTTCTAGCTGTTTCCACAGAGTTGCTTGTGCGCCTCTTACCTTCGTTTGACTTCTTGAAAACGCCCCTAAAACTGGTTGAGCAAACGGTTACAATTCGTCTGCACGGAGGTAAAAAGGAGCTGCACAACGTCATCAAGACAGAGACACTTGCGCAGATTTTACAGCCATTGGGTTTATGCTGATGAATTTCAGCGGGGCCAAGCGCATTTACATTGCGCCGGTTACATCGATTTTGCCATGGTATTGATGCGCTTGCCGGCATTGTGCCCCAGCAGTTTCAGTTCAATTTCTTCAGCAGCACTCCCTTCCTAAAGCACTTGAATTTTTGATGATTTTATGCTATAACAATTGCGTGTTATAGAAAACAAAAAACACGACAAGCAACATAGAAAGATGCTCTAAGGAAACGACAAATTAAAAAAGGGGTTATTATTATGCTGAATATCAACAAAAAGGCCATGAAAGTAGTGAGAGAGATCATAGAGGACGCGGACGCGCTGGGCTGTAAGGTCATTAAAATGGACTGCGGCGTCAACTTGATTGACATGGGGATAGACTGCCTGGGCAGCTACAAGGCGGGTGTATTGTTCACACGTGCTTGCATGGGTGACATGGGCACCGTGGCCTTGGGGCAATTCAAACTGAACGAGGAATATAGCTTTGCTTCCGTGGAAGTGAGCACAAACAAGCCGATGATCGCCTGTTACGGTGCGCAAATCGCGGGCTGGAAACTGGGCGAGGGCGAATTTGCCACCATCGGCTCCGGCCCCGCCCGCGCAATTGCCCGCGTGGAGTCGGACTGGTATTTTAGTATGTGCGACTACCGTGAGACAAACGACGAGGCAGTTTTGTGCCTGCAGGATGTGAGATATCCAACCGATGAGGTGGCGCTTAGCGTGGCCAAGGCCTGCAATGTCAAGCCTGAGGACACCTATTTGCTAATTTCCGACAGCACCTGTGTTGTGGCCTCCGTGCAGGTTTCGGCGCGTGTGCTAGAGCAGACCTGCCATAGACTGTATGAGATGAACTTTGACACGAACAAAGTGCAAATGATGCGAGGGAGCGCGCCCATAGCACCTATTGTAAACGATGAGTTGAAAGCGATGGGGCGTATCAATGACGCGCTGAACTACGGTAGTACCGTGGAGGTATGGATGGATGCAGAAGACGCAGAGATTGAACAAGTGATCGGCGGCTTGGTGGGCAAAACGGCCTCCCCGTGCTACGGCGAGCTGTTTGCGGATATCTTTGACCGCGCCGAACGAGACTTCTTCCTCGTGGACAAGGCGGTATATTCTTTGGGCTCGATGCAAATTCACAATGTGCGAACGGGCAATTCTTTTAAAGCCGGTGAAGTTCATTATGGCGTTTTGGAAAAATCCTTTTTATACTAATTAAAATAAAGAAAAAATATTGATTTTCCGTGCAAAAATCTTCGTATGTCACCTTAAAAGTGGCGCTAGACGTAGCGAAATTTGCCGGTGATGTTGAGATGCGGTTGGTAGAAGGCCGATATCCCTGCATCAACTGCCACATCCTTGCCGACGTATTCTGCGAGAACAGAATACTGATTGCCGGCAAAGCTGATGAGGCAGTTTTTTTGTACCCGGCACAAATTAATTTTGTCCATTCGGCACTTCCATTTATTGATACAGTGTAATCTTGAAAGCACAGAAAATATAAACTCAAATTCATATACCTTAAAAGCCGGCGTCGCGCTTTGCCAACTTCAGAGCTTCATGACACCGGTTACCCGCATTCTGCCAATATTGCCACACCAAGCCAGCCACCAGCTTTGCGGCACAAAAATAACGGTTTTACGTTCAAAAAATGTAGAATTTTATTTGACATTTCTTGCGTTTTTATGCTATGATTTATTTTGCCTATTTATATTTAAGTATAGTCATGAATCTACAAAAGGGTTTGGTGGAGGAATTATGAAAAAGAGGACGCTAAAAAGCAAAATTTTGTCCGGCATTCTGGCCTTGTGCATGGTGGCAGGGCTTTTGCCGCTTGCCGCCTTTGCAGAGGAGGCACAGCACACAGACAGCGAAACCATCACGGCGGTGGCGGCACCCGAGGTGGCAGAGCAGGAAATTGCGGTGGGCAGTGAAACCACACCCACATTCCCCGAAACCGTTGCGGCAACGCTTACCACGGTGGCGTGGGAGGAAGTGCCGCTCTTAGTGTCCGAGGGTGAAGTGCCGCAAACCGAATGGCAATCTGCCACCACCACTGAGGAGATACCGCTGGCCGTGGAGTGGGTTTTGCCCGAGGGCGAAGCTTTTTCCACCACTGCGCCGCACACCTTTACCTACACGGCGGTGCCGAAAGACGCCACCTATGCCCTTTCCCCCGAAATTTCCATGCCCACCTTTGCCGTGCATGTGGTGGCAGAGGAAACCCCCACAAACGAAAACAACACCGCCATTACGGGTTTTGCCCTGCCCATGCCGGCGGCAGAGCAAGCAGAGGGCGACATGGCCGCACTGCCCGAAATGGCAAGCATCAACGCGGCGGCGGTGAACGAAACATTTACGGCAATCGCAGGTGAAGATGCGAGTGGTGGTGCTGTGACCATCGGCGCAACCATGACCTTTATGGTGACTTCCGAGGATGCCGCAAGCAAAACCGGCACGGTGCAGGTGGGCAATGGTACGGGTGCTTCCATACCTATAGACACAGCAGGAGCTGTAACCATACCCACAACGGTAACACGCACCGTGAATGGCGAAACATACACTTATACCGTTACTGCAATTGGAGGTTTTGCGTTCCTTGAGTGCAGCTTATTAACCGGTGTCACCATCCCAAACAGTGTAACAAGCATTGGAGACGGTGCGTTTAACCTCTGTGGCGATTTGACGGAAATAAATGTGGAGACACAAAACCCCGCATACACAGATGAAAGCGGAATTTTGTTTAATAGAGAAAAAAGCACCCTCATAAAATATCCCGAGGGCAAAACGGGCACTACTTATTCGATACCGCCTACTGTGATAAGCATTGGAAGCGGTGCATTCCAAAACGCCGCTTTAACCTCTGTCAACATCCCAAACAGCGTGATGAGTATTGGAAGCCAAGCATTCCGAAACAGCGCTTTAACCTCCGTCATCATCCCAAACAGTGTAACGAGCATCGAAGGATCTACGTTTGCTTACTGCACCTCTTTAAGCTCCGTCAACATCCCAAACAGCGTGACGAGTATTGGAAGCCAAGCATTCCGAAACAGCGCTTTAACCTCCGTCATCATCCCAAACAGTGTAACGAGCATCGAAAGAGCTACGTTCGCTGACTGCACTTCTTTAACCTCCGTCACCATTCCAAACGGTGTAACGAGCATTGGAGATAGTGCGTTCAGCGGCACCGCTTTAAGCTCCGTCAATATCCCAAACAGTGTGACGAGCATCGGAGAATCTGCATTCCAAAACACCGATTTAACCTCCGTCACCATCCCCGGCAGTGTAACGAGCATTGGAGACCATACCTTCGATCAATGCGGTTCTTTACGCTCCGTTACCATCCCAAATGGTGTAACGAGCATCGGAATCAGTGCATTTGCAGATTGTACTTCTTTAAGCTCTGTCACCATCCCAAACAGCGTGACGAGCATCGGGAACGGTGCGTTCCTCAGCACTGCTTTAACCTCCGTCAACATCCCAAACGGCGTGACGAGCATCGAGGGCGCTACGTTCAATGGTTGCGGTTCTTTAAGTTCTGTCACCATCCCAAGCAGTGTGACGCGCATCGGGAATGATGCGTTCAGAGGCACCGCTTTAAGCTCTGTTACCATACCCGGCAGTGTGGCAAGCATCGGAGCCGGTGCGTTCTCGGGTTGCGGTTCTTTAAGCTCTGTCACCCTACAAAACGGTGTAACGGACATCGGTTTATTGGCGTTCCAGAACAACACCGCTTTAACCTCTGTTGTTCTGCCAAGCAGTGTAACAAGCATGGGCGATGTTGTATTCAACGGTAGCATCAATTTAGCCGACATCTATTTTTTGGGGAATATGCCCACGATAGCCGGCGGTAATGTAGCCCCCAATGCAAGCACCAAAATTTACTACCCCTCACTGGCCACAGGGTGGGATACTTATTCCCCCACAACCGGAGTTAAAACCCCTATGACCTCCTACACAGTAACCCACACCCTCACCAACATGGCCAGCAATGGGGGGCCGTATCTCATCAACGATGCACGCTTACCTGTAAGTTATCAAAATTACGCCGCTACCCTCACGCCCAGTGCCGGCTATGCATTGCCGCAAACCATCCGTGTTCTTATGGGCGGCACGGCGCTTACAAGCGGCTATACCTATTCTGCCGAAACAGGCGCTTTCAGCATCACAAACAGCGACATTACAGACAATGTGGAAATCATCGCACAGGCGCGCCCCTTTAGCACCGAAACGGACATCACAGGCTTTTCCCTTGCCGGCCAAGTGGGTGCCTCTGCCATCGACACGCAAAACCACACCGTGCACATCACCCTGCCGCACGGCGCGGATGTGTCGGCACTTTCCCCCACCATCACGCTAAGCCCCGGCGCAAGCGTGGCCCCTGCAAGCGGCACAGCGCAAAACTTTACAAACCCCGTTGCCTACACCGTTACGGCAGAGGATGGCACCACAAGCCAAGTGTGGACGGTGACGGTGGCCCTTGAAAATGCGCCACCCACGATGATAAACGGCAGGGATCAAATCATCACGCAGGGGCAAAGCGCGAGCTTTACCTCCAGTGACGATTTTGGCGGCTATGTGGACACTGTTGTCACCTTAAGTGACGGAACCAAGCAAACGGTGCACACCGCCGGAACCACCAACCAAAACGCAAGCGCAGTAGAGGGCAGCATCATCCTCACCCTAAGCGGCGCATACACCGCCACACTGCCGCTGGGTACACACAGCATCCGCATCAGCAGTGCAAACGGCAGTGCCACGGCAAACTTTACGGTGGTGGCGGCAGGGGCTACCACACCGCTTAGCCCGCAAACGGGCGTGTACTAGACCCAAAAACCTAGGCATACGGACAAAAAATGGATACGCCGTAAGCAAAGATACACGGCAATGAAGTCATAACCACAATTGAAACAATTGACACTGTCAACCGCAAAGGTTGTCCCTGCGGATAAACCCCAAATCCCCCATTATCATTCTGTCTGTGGGATTTCATGTGGTCAAGCCCTCAAAGCCACCATGATGAGAACATAAAAAGCCCCCTGTGAAACAAGCGTTTCACAGGGGGCTTTTGGCGGAGAAAGAGGGGGGCGAACCCTGGGTAGATTGCTCTACACAACATTTCAAAAACGCCCAAAGTTTGTAAGTATTGCAATAGATTTTGTCATTTTCTGCCTTTAAAACAACTTCTAAATCTGTATAAAATCAAGTGCTATTTTCTATCAATGCCGTTTCACCCTTATGTTGAGCATTTAAAAATAGGAGACGAAACATTCCATGGAAAATCAAGCTATCGATTGATCTTAAGTTCCCAACATCATAAGCGTTAAAATCAATATAAAATCTTTTCATCCTGCCTATTTTGTGGTATACTGTATTTTGTATAGATTTGCAAAAAAACTACAAAAATATGCACATATTTGCAATAAAGGGGTTGGCAAATTGAAGGTAACCCAAATAAACGAAGAGGAACGAACAAACAGTTTTTTAAAACTCTGTTTGTTTTCACTATGCAAAAATTTGGCGGCGTTGCCGGGGCTTTTCAAAAGCTCTTAGGTGATGTCGCTTTTGTGCAAAAAACAAGTGAAGAGGAGAAAACAGGATGAAAAAAAGGAAAACAGTGGCGCTCATTGTAAGCTTTATTCTGCTTTTGGGCCTTGCGCCCGTGGGCAGCTTGGCAAGTGAAGCACCTGCCCCGCCTGCCGAGTCCATCACGGCGGTAGCCCCCCTTGCAGACGAGGTTGCAAACCAAAGCATACAGGTGAACGGCACGCCAAACTTGCCCCCCACCCTAAGTGTAACCGTGGCGCACACCCTTGCAGACGGCACGGTTGAAAGCGAAGACAAAGACATGGACGTATCATGGCAGCCCGGCGAGGGGCAAACCCTTTCGGAAGTGGGCACCGTTACCTACACGGCAAGCCTTGCACAGGGTAGCCCGGGCCTAGCAGAGAATGTTTCTTTGCCCACCATCGAAGTGAGCGTAACGGCGCAAACACCGCCCGAAGAAAACAGCCTCTCTATTATCACAGATTTTGCACAGCCGCAGGCCATTTCTGTGCCCATGGGCACACAGCCCGAGGCACTAAACTTGCCGGCCGACATTTCAGCCACGGTAAACGAGGCACAAACACCGGTGGCTGTGCTGTGGAGCCTGCAAGGAGATGTGCCGTTTTCGGCCGAGGCAGAGGGCACTTTTTCCTATGAGGCCAAACTGCCGGAAGACAGTGCCTACACCGTGCAGGCAGGCCTTGCTATGCCTGTTCTCACCGTAAACGTGGAAAGCGCACAGGAACAATCCGCCATGACCTTTGCCGCGCCGCAGCCCAGATCAGGTTCCGGCATTTTTGTAACGGGCGTGGAGTTGATCTACGGATCCTATTATCCGGTGAGCGGTGGTGCCGTTGTGAATACACCGCAAGCAGATGAGCCAAGCTCCGGTGGGTGGGTGCTCTGGGGCTCACGCAGCGGTGCTACACATCTTTACCTAAAAGATGCCGTTCTTTATGGCGGCTACGACGCGGTTATCGATGTGAATACCTCTATTGAGGAGAATGTGAATATCGCCCCCCTTGGTACAAACAGCATCACCAACACCCGAACAAACGGTACAAAACATGCCATCCGTGGTGGCGGCTTCGCTTTCTCCGGAACCGGCACACTCACGGCCACCGGCGGAAGCCAAGACACCTCCCTTGACCCCGCCGCGCCCGGCGGCAACGGCCTCTACGCCTCCAGCTTTGTCAACATATTCAGCGGCAGTGTAACGTTTGTAGGCGGTGCCAGCGGCTCCGGCACAGCCTTCAGCTCCGGCATAGAGGCACAAACCGTCACCGTGAGCGGCGGCTCGCTTTCGGGCACGGGCGGCAATGGCGAGGATGTGAACGGAGAGAATGCTACAGGTGGCCGTTGCATTTATGCCAGAGAGAGCTTCGAAATATTCACAAATGCAAACGCAACCGTGACGGCCCGTGGCGGCAATGGCGAATCCTTTGGTGGCCACGGCCTCTACGCAAAAACCATTAAAATCAATGACGGAACCATCGTAGCCACGGGTGGTGCCGGCGGCTCCCTTCTGCAACCGGAAACAACCGGCTATGGCATTTTTGCAGGCAATGCTTTAACTATTTTGGGCGGCCATACAACGGCAACCGGCGGAACCGGAGTGAACGGCGGCGTTGGTGTATGGGTGGACAATGAGGGCTTGGCTGCCTCTGACCACGGGATGCTGACCCTGAATGGCGGCACCCTGCACGCTTCGGGCGGCGAGGGCGAATTCATTGGTGGCAACGGTGTTCTGCTGCACGTTGCCGATTTACATATGATAACGGGGGAACTTGTGGCAAATGGCGGCAGTGTTCACCAAGCAGGCATCCAGAGCAATGGTGGCGCCGGTGTGGTGGTTGAGGGGAATATAGAGGTGCGTGACGGCATACTTACAACCACCGGAGGCGAAGGCACCAAGCTTGGCGGAACCGGCATGATGCTATTGGATGGTAGCTTTACCCAATATGGCGGCACAGTTACCTCTACAGGCAAAACAACGGGCTTCGGCCTTTTGGATTTCAACAATGACCCCGATGTGCATGCCACCCTGCACGGCGGTGTGTTGCACGTATCCACCGGCAGCGGGGGCGAAGCCATCTATATGGGCGACGATGATTTTATACTGAACGGCGGCACCCTAATTGCCGCAGGAAAGCAGGCATTCGACAGTAAACCTGTTCTCTCTCCCGCTGCGGGCAAGCATGTTTTGGTGATGGCGGGCGCCTCTGCCTCCACCGCTTCGGAGGTGACAAACCCCGCTGGGACAGCCTATGAAACACAGCCCTATGTGGCGCTTACCATGGCTGCAGCCGTGCCCATTGCCTCGGCCGCAGCCACCATGCTTCCCTCTCTCACCTACAACGGCCTGCCGCAAACCCAAAATGTGGAGCTGGCCTTAACAATAGAAGGCGTACGTTTTGTCTCCTCGGCGTTCACCATTTCAAACAACACGGCCACTTCTGCGGGAAGCCACACCCTCACGCTTACAGCACAAAACAACGGTGTTTTCTCGGGCACAGCTTTTAAAGAGTTCACCATTGCCAAAGCACCCTTGCGCATCGCAGAAGCGGTTGTGGCAAACAAATACGCCAACGGCTCCACCGAGGCCACCGTGGCAGGCATTCGCTTCAATGGCCTTGTGAACGGCGAAAGCCTGCGCCTTGGCACAGACTATGTGGCCACCGCCCAGTTTGAAAACGCTGATATCGGCACGGGTAAAGCGGTACACGGCAGTGTTAGCTTGCAAAACACAGCGCTTGCAAACAACTATACTTTAATCGACAACCAGCTTCCCACAGGCACTGCAGCCAGCATCACCACTGCAGAAACGCCAGACGTCAACTACGACACCACAGCCTCCCTGGATATTCAAAATTCACGTTATCCCGCAGGGTTAACCTTGCATTCAGAGGCTCTTTCCGAAGTGGATGCCCTTGCAAAACGCACCAAATTTTCAAACTATGCCCAGGACAACCACCTAAGTGGCAACATGGTGTTCCTTTCGGACATCTACCTAAGCGATGCAAACCAAAACCGCGTTCAGCCAAGTGGCGACACACGCATTCGCATCAACATTCCCGATGTAACACCGCAAGACCGCGTGGTGGTATTGCATGAAAAAAGCGACGGTAGCATCGAAGCCATCTATCCCTCCGTGTACAACGGTTACATCGAGTTCACACCAAGCAGCTTCTCTGTGTACAGTGTGCTCGTTGAAAAAAACATGGGTTCCTCCACAACACAGCTAAGCCCGCAAACCGGCGTGCAGAGGCCACTTTAAACACAATTTTCCCGGCTTTTGGGGTATACGCCATGCAACCGAAAAGCCATTTAAAGCCATTGCACAAAGTTGCTTTTTTATCTTTCAACGCAGTTCATTTAAAGCACATTACACCTCAAGAAAGCCCATTTGTGCCCCAAGGCGAAAACCCATGATGAACTATTCCATCAGCATTCCCCGCAAAGGGTAAACTGCGCATTCACCAAATCAACGAGGAGCTCTTTTCTTTGTCTTCAGGAAGGCAAAGAAGAATCTCCTCGTTTTTGAATGCCGTGGCCATCGCCTTGTCGTGGGCACTGTTGTGTTTGAATGGTTTTGCGTTTGCACCTCATAACAGTCTCCTTTATCCGGCACTGCAGCACAAAAAGCAGCGAAAACAGATACACGAATAAAACTGGCTTTTCAAAGACGTGCCGGGTGGCCTGTTTTTTTGCGTATTCAAAGCCTTGTTTTGCCGGGTTTGATTTTTACACGATGATTTTTAGAAAATAACGAAAAAACGCATAAAAATCCAAGATTTTTGTTTGACATTTCACGCGTTTTTATGCTATGATTCATTTTGTATATTTATGTTTAAAAACGGTAATGAATCTATAAAAAGAGTTTGGTGGAGGACTTATGAAAAAGAGGACGCTAAAAAGCAAAATTTTGTCGGGCATTCTGGCGCTTAGCATGTTGGCGGGGCTTTTGCCGCTTGCCGCCTTTGCAGAGGACACTGCGGTGCAAAGCAAAACCCTTACAAGTTTTGCGGCCGTAGAGGGCATCACGGTGGCTGTGGGTGAAAGTGAGCCCACCTTGCCACCCAGCGTTTTGGCCACGGTGAGCACCACAACTGCTGAAGACGGCAGCGAAGCCGTGCCCGTGACGTGGGTTTTGCCACAGGACGTAGCGTTTTCGTCCGCAGCGGCGGGCGAGGTTTTTACCTACACGGCTGTTTTGCCAAGCGATAGTATCTACAGCTTGGACGCGGGCGTAAGCCTGCCCACCCTCACGGTGACGGTGGCAGAGAGCGAGCCGAGCCAAGACCCGACCCCTGCCGAAATTTCGGCTTTTGAAACCGTGGATGCCATAGATGTGCCCGAGGGCACGGCGGCAGACGCTTTGGCCTTGCCCGGTGAAAGTTCTGCCACGGTGAACGGGGCGGAAAGCACTGCCGTGGCCGTTTCTTGGGTGGCAGAGGGCACAGCCTACAGCCAAGACGCAGAAGAGGGCGAAACTTTCACCTACAAGGCCGCTTTGCAAAACGAAGCCGACTACACTTTGGTAAACGATGCAAGCCTGCCCACGCTCACCGTAAGGGTGACGGCGGCGCAATCCGACACCGAACCCGAAACCATCACGGCCTTTGCAGACCTCGAGCCGATAGAACTGGAAATTGACGAGGAAATTACCGAAGCGGAAATGATCGCCACCTTCCCAAAAAACCTTACGGCCACGGTGGAGGGCGAAACCGAGCCCCTGAGTGTACCTGTTACGGGCTGGACTTTGGATTTTCCTTCCCACAGTAACGGTGCTTTTGCCACGGATGAAAATGCCGAAATATTCTACGTTCCTACCTTGAACATTCCCGAGGGATACGAACTTTCAGACGAAATAACCCAGCCCGCCTTAAAAGTGCAAGTGGGCGAAGCGCTTTTGCACGCACCACAGCTTATGAGCATAGACACGGGCGCTTTTGCCGTGACGGGCGATGCAAGCAGTTATAGCTATGCCCCACATGCAACACTTCCGGGCATCAGCGTGCTCACCATCACGGGCAGTGCCCCATTGACCATTTCCATGGCTCCCGGCGTTTCTTCCACCACCACAGACACCATTGTGGTGCAAAATAACGTAACCGCCAACCTCACGCTAAACAGCGTGAACATAAATGTGTTTAACACGAATGGAGCCTGCGCCTTTGAAATAGCAGGCTCTGCCACGGCGAACATCACTTTGCAGGGTGCAAACAACTTGACAAGCGGATTTGGCAAGGCCGGCTTGCAGGTGGAAACATCTGGTGGCCAAACAGCCACCCTTCACATTTTGGCGGCCTCCACGGGCAGCTTGTATGCCAGGAGTAATGGTAGCACAGGCATCGGCGGCGGCGATGATGGTGACGGCGGCAACATCACCATCTCGGGCGGCACGGTGACGGCCACGGGCCAAGACGGTGCAGGCATCGGCGGCGGCAGCGGCGACAGTAGTGGTGGCGAGGGCGGCAACATCACCATCTCGGGCGGCACGGTGACGGCCACAAGCAGCGGCAGCGGCGCGGGCATCGGCGGCGGCAGAGGCGGCGGTAGTGGTGGCGAGGGCGGCAACATCACCATCTCGGGCGGCACGGTG
>CAYJJK010000015.1:0-14284 GCA_964370445.1 uncultured Oscillospiraceae bacterium
TTCCAAATGAGAGCGGTCGGCGGCAAAAATGCCACTGCCGGCGATGTTGGAAAGGCTCATTTGCATAAATGTTTGGCTGTTTCGATATAAATCAGACACACGTGCCTGTGCCTTACGATAATCGGCAAAATCGGCCATCACCATATAAGGGTCTTGTGTGCGCAAGTTGCCGGCTATCTCTTGGAAGTTTTCCCCGCTCCATCCACGAGCAAGGAAATTCAGCACTTCATCGGCCATGGGTGTTTTAGCAATATAAGGCATGGGGTTATAGCCCCGTTGCTTTAGCTCTGTCACCTCTTCGCTCAGCATGCCAAACTGAATAAAATTCTCGCATCCGGCCGCTTCGGCAATTTCAATATTCGCACCGTCTAAAGTGCCCAAGGTTAAAGCACCGTTCATCATAAATTTCATGTTGCCCGTGCCCGAAGCTTCGGTGCCGGCAAGGCTAATTTGCTCAGAAATTTCACTGGCGGGCATCAAAAGCTCGCTCATGGTAACATTGTAATCCACCAAATAAACAATGCGTAATTTTTTGCGCACAACAGGGTCTTGGTCTATCAGTTCTCCCAGTTGCCAAATGAGGCGAATCATCTGTTTTGCCATATAGTATCCACTGGCCGCTTTTGCCGCAAATATATAGGTTTTGGGCACAAAATCGGCGCTTGGGTTGTCTTTTAAATACAGGTATTCACACGCAATGTTCAGGGCATTTAAATGCTGACGCTTATATTCGTGCATACGTTTCACTTGGCAGTCAAATATACTGTCTGGGTCTAGCGTAATATTATACAGCTTATGAAGGCGATTGGAAAAACTAATTTTGTTTTGACGTTTCACCTCGGCCAGCCTAGCAAGAACATCTTTGTCATCTCGATAGTCCAGCAATTTTGAAAGCTGCGAAGCGTCGGTTTTAAAGCCGTCACCTATCACCTCTGATAAGAAGTTTGTAAGATTGGGGTTGGCCTGCAGCAGCCAGCGCCGATAGGCAATGCCATTGGTTACATTGGTAAACTTTTCCGGGCAGAAAAGGTAATAATCATGAAAAACAGTGTCTTTGATAATTTCGCTGTGCAATTTTGATACGCCGTTAATGGAGTGTGCCGCATAGCAACAAATGTTTGCCATGCGAATTTCACCATCATGAATCATTGCCATATAGTCAATTTTTCCCTGATCTCCAGGGAAAGTTTTTTCAAAATCGGCCCTTGCGCGACGATCCATCTCCTGCAAAATTTGATAGATGCGTGGCAACACGCGCTTAAACAAATCACAAGGCCATTTTTCCAAAGCCTCGCTCATCACGGTATGGTTTGTATAGGCAAATGTTCTTGATACTATGTCGAAAGACTCTTCCCAGCTAAAGCCACAATTGTCCAGCAAAATGCGAAATAGTTCCGGAATGGCAAGCGTTGGGTGTGTGTCGTTGATGTGAATGGCCACCTTGTCCGGCAAATTGTCAATCGTTCCATACTGTTCAAGGTGCTGTTGCACAATATCATCAACAGACGCGCAAGACAAAAAATACTGCTGACGCAAACGCAAAATTTTACCCTCGATGTGGTTGTCGTTTGGGTAAAGCACTTTAGAAATCAATTCTACATTGGCGTTTTGTGTCATGGCATCATAATAGTCGCCAGCGTTAAAGGCCTGCATATCAAAGCCCGGGGCTTTTGCCTTCCAAAGGCGCAGTTTCGAAACGCCATTCGAACCATAGCCCGAAATATACATATCATGTGGCACCGCTTTTACCACGGTGGCGTTTTTGTGAACAACATGGTGGAAATTGCCATCCCAACTCTCTTCAATTTCACCGTCAAAGCGCACATCTATCGTGGCATCCTGATGCTGTTTAAACCAAACCGACCCTCCCGGCAACCAATCGTCGGCCACTTCTTGTTGCCATCCATCCACAATTTGTTGCTTAAAAATGCCGTATTCATACATGATGGAATAACCTTGACCGGGCACCTGTGTGGTGGCCATTCCGTCTAAATAACACGCGGCCAAGCGGCCAAGGCCACCGTTGCCAAGGCCGGCGTCCGGCTCCTCTTCGTATACAGAGCCCAGCTTTAATTCATGCTCTGCCAGCACCTGCTGTGCCATTTCTTCTAGGCCTAAATTAGATAAATTATCGCGCAAGCTACGCCCAAGCAAAAACTCCATACATAAATAATACACCTGTTTCCCGTTGCTGCCATAGGTGTGCGCCATAAATTGCTTTCGTCCGTCACTTAAAATTTTGCGCGTAACACGGGCAAATGCACGGTAAATCTGCTCCATGGTGGCCGTTTCCAAATCGGTACTAAACTCACTGAACAAATATCTTTGAACGCGTGCTTCCAATTCTTTTTTATCAATGTTTTGTCCCAGTTTTTGTTTCACAAAGTGCCTCCGTTTCTCAGGTGGGGTTCCTTTTCGTCGGGGTATTGGCAAAGCCCTTTCTGCAAAGTCTTTGCTTTTGGGCGCTTTCTCTTCGTGCACAGCCTCGCTCTAAAACTTATAAAACATAAAGATAGCCCATGCCTTAGCGCATGTAACAGTTTTATTATACCTTATCAAAGGGCGGTAATGCAAGCAAGGGCTTAGCAACAAAAGCTCGTTACAAGGAAACTATTTTATAATGGTGTAAAAATATATACATAAATTTTGTTTACTATGCCAAATTTGACATGTTGTTTGAAGCTTTACCCTAGGCGCAAAGGCCAAAAAAGCGGGTGATTTATAGCCATATTGCAAAAAAATTAAAAAAGCCATAAGAAAGAGTGGAAAAAAGCTTTTCAAATGGGCAGGTTTTGTATTATACTATTTAGTAGTTGTGTAAACGAGGACATAAACTGGAAAACAGCTTAGTCAAAACATAAAACTTTTGTAACTGATACAAATAGAGAGAGAGGGTTTGCAAAAATGCCTTCACAAAGAGTTAAATTAGAAATTTGCGGCTCTAGTTATTTGGTTTCCACAAACGATTCTGCCGAATATCTCCTTGGGCTGGCAGAAAAATTGGATACTGACATGAACAAAGTGATGATAGAGACGCCCAATGCTTCAGTGGCAGCTGCCGCTGTCATCACAGCACTTGGCTACCTAGATGAGGCAGAAAAAAATGCCTTTGGGGCAGACAACATGCGCCTGCAAATCCAAGATTATTTAGAGGATGCAGCAAAGGCACGCATGGCTGCCGAAGAAGCGCGCATAGAGGTAGAGCGCCTGCGCAATGAACTTGCTTATTATGAGGGAAAAGGCCAAAAAGGCCAGCGAGCAGCCGCAAAAGAAGCTGCAACACCTCCTTTGGCCGGGCAGATTGAAATGGAAGACCTATAGCATGGCACTTGCGCCAAAACCAATAGAGATTTTAGCACCCGCCGGAGATGCACAGATGGTCCGTGCCGCTGTTTTGAGTGGCGCGGATTGTGTTTATGTGGGTTTACGTGGGTTTAATGCAAGGCGTGGTGCGGGCAATTTTGATGAAACCGAACTTTTTGAAACGGTGGCTTTTTGCCACGCCAGAAATTGTAAAGTATATGTGGCACTAAACACCTTAGTGCTCAGCGGCAGAGAAAAGGCCTTTGCAAAGGCCTTGTACACAGCCCAAGAAGCCGGATGTGACGCCGCAATTGTGCAAGATCTTGCAGCGGTGCCTTTAGCAAAACAAATAGCGCCCAATCTTTCGCTCCATGCCTCCACCCAAATGAGCGTACATTCGCTTTCCGGCGTGCAAAAGCTGGCAGAGCTTGGGTTTTCGCGTGCCATCTTGGCGCGCGAATTGCGAGAGGAAGAAATAGCTGCCATAGCAAAGCACGCCCCTATAGAGCTAGAGGTCTTTGTGCATGGGGCGCTGTGTTTGTCGGTATCGGGGCAATGTTATTTTAGCGCTTTTTTAGGCGGACGCAGTGGCAACCGTGGTAGTTGTGCCGGGCCTTGCCGCCTTCCATTTTGCGGGCAGGGCAGCACCACCGTAAACGCCCACGCCTTGTCTTTAAAAGATTTATCGATATTGCGATCACTGCCAAAACTTAGCGAAATGGGCGTTGCCTGTGCCAAGATAGAAGGGCGTTTGCGTGGGCCCGAGTACTGTGCCGCGGTGGTGGATGCCGCACTGCGCGCGCGCGAAGGCAAAGCCTATGATGAGGCATTTTTGCGCGAAGTGTTTAGCCGGGATACTTTTACCGATGGGTGGTATGGCGGCAAAAGTGGACAAGATATGTTTGGATATCGAAGCGAGGCCGCAGCCGAACAAAGCAAAAAAGCTTTGCCAAAGGCCAGAGAACTTTACCGTAAAGAGCGTGGCCGTGTGCCTATAGATATGAGTCTATCCTTACAACAAGATGGCCTGCGCCTATGTGTTAGCGATGGCATCCACAATGTAACAAAACAAACGATTACCCCACTGTCCCTTGCAAAAGAAAAGCCAGATTTGGAAAAGCCCTTGAAAAAAACAGGTGGAACACCTTTTTTTGCAAACACCATACAGGTGCACAACAATCATAGCTTATTTGCCGCAGGCTCTGCCATAAATGCCCTGCGCCGCGATGCTTTAAGTGAGCTTCTTTTGCTACGGGAACAGGTGCCCGAAAAACCGGTTGGTTTTCCAAAGATTTCGCAGCAGCTTAAAACAGGAAAAGTGCGGCAAATCCGGGGCCTTTGTGCGCGGTTTTCCTCTGTGGCACAACTGCCAAAAGAAGCCACCAATTATTGTGACGCCCTCTATTTGCCCTTAGGCGAAGCAATGCAGGTGCCAAAAGAACTGCGAAGCAAAACCCATCTTGTTTTGCCACGGTTTGTAAAGCAAAGGGATGAAACCACCGTAAGACATGCCGTGCAAACCGCAAAAGAACTTGGCTTTTTGCCTTTTGAGGTACATGGCCTTGGGCAATGGAAGTTGTGCGAAGGGGCAGAGGTAATCGGCGGGTTTTCCCTCAATGTTACAAATGCACTTTCGGCCCATTTTTTGCATGCACAGGGCCTTCGGGCGCTCACGGCATCGCCGGAACTTAGCTTGGCACAGCTTCGTGATTTATCGCTTGCCTACGAAAATGAGCTTCTGGTGCTTGCCTACGGACATTTGCCGCTGATGCTTACACGGGCTTGCCCCTTTCTTGAAAAAAACGGGTGCAAAACCTGCCTTGGTGGCAACACCCTTACCGACCGTAAAGGCACACATTTTTATATGGGCTGTGAAGATGGGATGCGTAGCTTATACAATCCTGTGCCTTTGTGGATGGCAGACCGCTTACAAGAGCTTTCGGCCGATAGGGCGCTTTTATATTTTACAAACGAAACAAAGGATGAGGCAAAAACCATATTACAGGCTTTTTCAAAGAGGCAAAGCGCCCCGTTTGAATTCACACGGGGGCTATTTTATCGTGGCACCGAGGCTTAGGCAGTGTTGGCATCAAGTTAAAACAGGATGATGGAACGTTTGTATCAACACGAGCTAAAGGGTGCCAAAGTGTTCCATTGGCAAAGCCACCTACAAAAAAACAAGGAGGACGGATAGATGCAAGTTAAATTGCAGGCCTTGCGTGAGGGCGCACAGTTTCCCCACAAAGCAAGCGAGGGCGCAGCAGGAGCCGACCTTTATGCCCACCTTGAAGAGGGCAGCGTATTTTTAGAGCCATTGCAGCGCGCTCTAATTCCCACAGGCTTTGCCATCGAGCTACCCAGCGCCGACTATGTTGCATTGCTATTTGCCCGCAGCGGGCTTTCTTTTCGGCAGGGGCTTGCGCTTTCAAACGGTGTAGGTGTTATCGATAGCGACTACCGTGGCGAAGTTTGTGTGGCGTTAACCAATTTTTCAAATGAAACGGCAGAAATCAAACACGGAGACCGCATTGCCCAGCTTTTGGTGATGCCGGTTTCTCAAGCTGCATTTATGCCCTGCAATACCTTAGAGGATACTGAAAGAGGCCTTGGGGGCTTTGGCTCTACCGGGTGCCGTTAGCCCACAAAAAAATATACCTTGAATCATGAGAAAGCACATGATACAATATAACACAATTACGGTGAGGAAAGGATGACCCAGAGAATGAAAAATGTCATGATTGCACAATCGGGGGGGCCGTCTCCGGCTATCAATGCTTCGCTTTCCGGTGCGGTGCAGCGCGCAATGGCCGCAAAGGAAATTGGCACAGTATACGGTGCCTTGCATGGTTTAGAAGGCATGCTAGACAAACGTATCATCAGCATTTCCGAGCAAATGGAAACGGCAAAAGATTTTGAACTTTTGATGCATACTCCGGCCATGGCGCTTGGCTCGTGCCGGTTCAAATTGTCTCCTGATGCAAAAGACCTTTATAAACAAGTACTGGATATTATGCGTGCTTATGGCATCGGCTACTTTTTCTACAACGGTGGCAACGATTCCATGGATACCATTTCACGCTTATCTACCTATTTTCGTGAGCAAGGGGAGGACATCAAGTGCATCGGTATCCCCAAAACGGTGGATAACGATTTGATGGAAACCGATCACACCCCGGGGTTTGGTTCTGCCGCGCGTTTTGTGGCGACCAGCTTTTCTGAAGTGATGATAGACACAGCGGTGTATCCCATCCCCTCGGTAACCATTGTAGAAGTGATGGGCCGCAATGCCGGCTGGCTTACCGCGTCTTCTGTATTGGCCCGTGCACATGGTTTCACCGGCCCACACCTCATCTATTTGCCGGAAGTGCCCTTTGACCCAGACAAATTCTTAAAACAAGTGGAAAGCAAACTGCAAACCGAAAGAAGTGTGCTGGTGGCTGTAAGCGAAGGTGTTCGCTTGGCAAATGGAGATTATGTAGCTCAGGCAAACAGTGGCAAGGTGGATATGTTTGGCCATGCGGCGCTGGGTGGCGTGGCCGATGCCCTTGGCAACATGGTGCAAGCAAATTTTGCCGAAAAATATAAAGGGCTTAAAGTGCGCAGCGTAGACCCAAGTGTTTTGCAACGTGTGGCCATGCACCTTGCCTCCGGCACGGATTTAGAAGAGGCAAAAATGTGTGGCATCACCGCAGTGGAAGCAGCCCTTCGTGGCGAAAGCGACAAAATGGTTTGCATCAAGCGTGTTTCTAACCACCCTTACCTTGTGCGCTACGAACTAGAGGACCTTTGCAAGGTGGCAAACCATGAGAAAAAAGTGCCTCTTTCGTGGATTTGCGACGATGGAACCAATGTAACACAGGAGATGGTTGATTATCTATCGCCCCTGTTTAGAGGAAAAACAGATGTGTGCTATGAAGATGGCCTGCCGCGGTTTTTCCGCTTTGACAAATCAAAAGTGGTGGTAAAATAAACTGCTTGAAAGAAAGGGTAGAACGCAATGAGAGAGTATGCGATTTTAACGGATTCCAGCGCCGATTTAACGCCCCAGCAATACGAAGAATATGAGGTGGCTTGCCTGCCACTTCGGTTTACCATGGAAGGTGTTACCTATGAAAACCTGCCAGACTGGAGCAACATCAGCCAAAACGATTTTTATAACAAGCTGCGCTCGGGTGTGATGTCCGTAACAAGCCAGCTCAATATCCACGATTTTTACGCACCGTTTCGTAAGGTGTTGGATGCGGGCAAAGACCTTGTGTTTATCGGGTTTTCCTCCGGGCTTTCGGGCTCTGTCAACTCGGCTCGTCTTGCGGCAAAAGAATTACGCGAAGAGTATCCCGAGGCGCACATTGCCGTGGTAGACACTCTTTCCGCAAGCCTTGGCCAAGGCCTTTTGGTGCATTTGGCGGTGCAGAAAAAACGCGAGGGTATGAGCGCAGATGATTTGGTGCAGTGGCTTTTGGCAAACCACCTAAACGTAGCTCACTGGTTTACCGTAGATGATCTTGGCTTTCTCAAGCGTGGCGGACGCATTTCGGCTGCCACTGCCATGCTGGGCACCATGCTGAACATAAAACCCGTTTTACATATGGACAATGAGGGTCATCTTGTTGCCATGGACAAAGTGCGTGGACGTCGTCAAAGCATGGATGAGCTTATAAAACGTATGGAGACATCTGCCATTCAACCCAGCGAGCAAACGGTGTTCATCTCCCATGGCGACTGCCTGGAAGATGCGCAATATGTAGCTGATAGGGTAAAGGAAAAATTTGGCGTTCAAGAAGTTATCATCAACCATGTGGGGCCTGTTATCGGCAGCCATGCCGGCCCGGGCACCTTGGCACTGTTCTTTATGGCAACCGAGAGATAAAAAACAAAAGGCCTTGCAGTATATACTGTGAGGCTTTGTTGTATGTATATGCTTTTGCTGGTGTCGACAATCGTTGAACCCACCTAAAAGTAGCTTATTAAAAATGGATAGGAGGATCTGTGATGACAAACCGCACAGAGTTTACTTTTCAAACATTGCCCACTACCTTGGCCGATTTAAGTGCCCTGCCGCAGTTTTCACTGAAAACCCCATTTGAAACCGCAGCGCTTACTGTGCTGGCTTTGCATGCCTATACCTTAGATGCAGAAAAGGGCATAGAGATGCTTAACGCCTTAAAAGGCCCACAGCCATTAAGTGCCTACGATAAACAATTTTTAAAAGATCGCCTTTCGGATAAAAAATATCTGCCGGGCTCTTATATGGAAGGTTCCAGCGTGCAAAACAACTATACCCCTGCTGCGCCATACACCATTGCCGTGTTTGAAAACCCTTATTCGTATGCTGAAGCCGGATATGCAAAACTCTTTCTCAAATCTTCCGGGGCCGACACAGAGCGCGCTTTGAAATTGCGCCAAAAAGGCGAACAATGGTTTTTATGGGAAAATATGCTACTGCCCAGCATTCGTGTGCCGGCAGCGCAAGACCCATGGGCATAACACAAACACAGGCATTGTTACTAAGAGTTGCTAAATTTAAAATAGTTCTTGCCTATGTTCTAATTAACGAAATGGCAGCTGCACGCAAGCTTCGGTTTGATTTTGCCCGATGTCAATCAAGGCGCAGCGCAACACTTTAAGATCGTTTTGGTAAAATATAAACCACCATGAAAAAGCCGACCTCCCAATCGTTAGATTTTTAGGTCTAACTTTTGGGGGTCGGCACAGAATCTCCCTTACATGGCGGTTTTATTTTACGCCTTTACACTTTATAAAACTACAAAGTAATCAGCTCATAATTGCTGCTGCCCAAGTTTAGCTCTTCGGCATAGTGGATCTGCCCACGCCAATCAGTGGTAGGCGAAACATCGCAAAAATGGTCACCGCTTGGGGTATCGATATCGGTTAAAGAACTATTTTGCAAAGCGGGTGCGCGGTTTACAGCGTCGGCACAGGCTTTATCTAGAGCCACTGGGTCAAACGAGGCAAACATGCCAATATCCGGCACAATGGCGGCATCATTTTCGGCATGGCAATCGCAAAATGGCGATACTTGGTTTACAATGTTTACATGAAAATGTGGGCGCCCATCCAAAACGGCCTTGGTATATTCCACCATCTTTTCATTGACAAGCCTGCCGTCACTGTCAAACTCACTACCGATGGCATCAAACCGACATACGGCAATACAGCGCCCACAACCCACACATTTATCATCATGAATGTGTGCTTTTTTTTGCTCATCATAGTAAAGTGCATCTTGTGCACAATATTGAAAACATACACCGCAGCCACGGCAATCATCACTGATGTTTGGTTTTCCGTCGCTGTGCATTTGCATTTTACCCGCACGGCTGCCACAACCCATGCCAATGTTTTTAATGGCACCGCCAAAACCGGTTAACTCATGCCCTTTAAAATGGTTTAAAGAAATAAAGATATCGGCATCCATCACGGCGCGTCCAATTTGGGCTGTTTTGAAATGCTTTCCCCCTGCCACGGGAACTTCTATGTCATCGTTGCCCTTTAAACCGTCCCCAATCAGAATCTCACACCCCGTAGATAAAGGTGTAAAGCCATGTTCTGCCGCAACACCAAGATGATCCAGCGCATTGCCTCGTCTGCCCACATACAGCGTGCTGCAGTCGGTTAAAAAGGGGCGGCCACCCAATTCTTTTATCCGTTCCACCACGGTTTTGGCAAAATTAGGGCGCAAAAAAGAAAGATTACCCGGCTCGCCAAAATGAATTTTTACAGCAACAAATTTTCCATCAAAGTTGATTTGTTCTATACCGGCTTTTCGAATCAGCTTGTCTAATTTTTTTTGTAAGCCCTCGCCCAACTGACATCGCATATCTGTAAAATACACTTTTGATTTTTCCATTTTCATGCTCCTTTATTATTCAAGTTTATTGTAAAAACATGATCGTATCGTAGGCCAAAAAACGCTACACCCACTCTATCAGCTCTGTTTCGGGAAAATAATGCGCCAAAATTTCTTCGCTATTCATGCCATCTTGCAAGGCAAACTCTGCAGCACCTTCTTGGCTTAATCCGCAGCCATGCCCTTCTCCATACACAGTAAACCGAAACACATCCCCGTTAAAACTTACATCAAAAGCAGGGCTTTGCAAAATAGGCTCTGCGTTTTTTTGCAGCACTTTTTGCCATAATTCCAGCCCGCTTAAGCTCACCTCGGCCAAGCTTAAGCTCACTGCATAGCCACTATCGTTACGGACAAGTTCTGAAAACCAGGTATCCGCTTCCCCTAGATTATCCGCCTCCAAGCCGGGCCATGCCGATAGCATGCCCCGCATCTCCTCTTCAGAAACTTCTACCGTCTGCTGCACTTCCGACTGTCCTCTTTCGTTGTTTGTAGACACCCCTTGCAGATAGCTTCGCTCGACACCAAATAAATCCTGTGAAGAATTTGTGCCACTGGCCGCACTTTGAAACCATGGCGTAAAGGCCGGGTTGTATCCATCTTCACTGATAACCAAATTGCTTACTTCTTCCACCAAGGCTCGCACTTCTAAGCTGGGTGCTTCGCCCCGCACCGCCGGCGCAGGGTTATCGGCTCCCTGCTGGTTTAGCACCCATGAATGTATGGCAATTGCCTGCGCTTTTATGGCCTCTGGTGGTGCATCTGCTATTTCATACTGGCAAATGGCCGCAAGCACGTTTTCCACGGTATCCCGCACCAACACACCATTCATACGCACCACCAAAAAACGTGGATCCGGCCGCTGAATCACCGGTTGAGGCTCGCTTGGTTCCTCCAAAGGGGCAACCACTTCACTGGCCACAGCCACCGAGCTACTTTGGCCCGAGGCGACATCACTGCTGCTTTGTGTTGCCGATGTGCCAGTGGAGGAAGATGGCACATTTTCGCTTGCACTTACGTTTGAGGAAACCGCAAGCGTAGTTTTATCGGTAACCTCCCTCTCATTTACTGCCAAAGCCTCTTTTACGCTCACCGGGGTTTCTGAGGGGGCAGCGCGTACGGCACTTTCGTCTTGTGCGGCCTCTTCCTCCGCTTGCACTTCACCCTCTTCTTCCGCCTCCTCCTCGGCTTCTATCGCTTGTGTTTCCTGAGGATACAAAACCACTGTGGGGGCGATATCTTCACTGGGCATGCCCTGCTGAATTTGCAGCTCCATATTGCCGGTGCCCCTCGCCAAAAACTCTTGCAACCAGCGGTTGTAAGTGGCTTGCATATCCGGATAAGGATAGCCGGACTCCTCATAAAACGCCTGCGGCATCAATGGCTGCCCTGCTGTTTGCACGGCGGGGTCCTCTTCTGCAGGGCGGCGCAAGCGGCCAAATAAATACACGCTTTGCCCCGGCGTATCAGGATCTTCGGTTTGCAAAGTCATAAAGGTATCGGTTTCACTTATTTCAAGAGGAATGGTGTATAAGCTGCGCCCCTTTGCGCCCAAAACAAATTGCATAAAATCATTATAGGTGTTTAAAGACAAAAGAGATGGGTCAAACCCATCCTCCTGTATGGCATCATCTTCAAAATAGGCAACGGCAAACACCAGATATTCCAGCGCCTCATCTTCTGTAAAATAGGTAAAACTGCTCACCTGAGAAATATTTTCTGTCTCGGCCAAGTCCATGATGGGGCGCAAAGAGCCGCCGCCCATCAAAAGTATATTTTCACCCTGTTCTTTTAGGGTAGCGTTTTTGCCAAACACCGCCATACCCTCTGTTGCCGGTTGTTGCAAAGCCTTGCTCAGCGTGTCCTGTTCTTGTTGGCTTTCGGCCACAAAACTTTCTACCAAGCCATTTGGCAAAGCCACAAAACCGCTTACTGTTGGGCTTTGGCGCTGCATATCACTCACCAATTTTTGTGCGGCATCGGTGTATTCGTCACTGCCATAGTGCAGCCCCTGCGCCGTGGGCAAAAGCAAAGCGGCGGCTTCTTCACCTGTTTGCCCGCTAAAATAGGTGGCAAGCAAAACCGCCCCAAGAAACACCACTGCCAATGCAGTGGCCACAAGAATACGAACAATAGAAGCACCTCGCCACTGTGCTCGGCCTTCACGTTCAAAATCTGCAATCTGGTTTTCGGCAAAAATTTTCGTTTTTGGCATCTCTAGCCCAAGTGCAAGGCGACGCAGCATGTCCAGCGCATTTTGGGTGGCAATATGCCGCACAACATCCCTGCTGCGGCTGGGCACATTGAGTTTTCGAATCCACACCTGTGCACCTTTGCACACGCCCACATACACAAGCCCCACTGGCTTTTCTTCGCTGCCTCCATCCGGGCCTGCAATGCCTGTAATGCCCACACCATATTCTGCAATACCCTTTTTGGCTGCACCAAATGCCATCTCGGCACACACCTGGCTGGACACCGCACCAAAGCGGGCAAGTGTTCGCTTGCGCACGCCCAGCATCTGGTGCTTAAATTCATTGGCATAACTAACAGCCCCATAGCCAAACACAGCACTGGCTCCCGGCGCCGAGGTTAAACGCTGAGCCAAAAGGCCGCCTGTGCAACTTTCGGCCAGGGCCACACTTTCCCCTTGAGACATCAGCAAATGAACCACGGTTTCAGGCAAGCTTTTGTCATCTTGCGAATACACCACATCGCCAATCACTTTTTTTACAAGTATTGCCATTTCTTGGCTCATATAGTCGGCCTGTTGTTCAGTTTGTGCTTTGGAAGTGATGCGCACATGCACTTCGCCCTCTTTTGCATACAAAGCCACTGTGGGGTTTGTGCCACCCACAAAGTCTTTGAGCTTCATTTCCAAATCACTTTCGCCAATGCCCACCACATGCAAAGTGCACGAGCGAATGGCACCATCTTGCAAGGCCTCTAATATGGGTTTCACCTCATTTTCGAACATTGGCTTCATTTCCCGCGGGGGGCCCGGCAACAAAAATGCAAATTTCCCCCCTTGGCGAAACATCACCCCAGGTGCACTTCCGTGTGGGTTAACAAGTTTTTGGCCACGCCGTGGCACCATGGCCTGTTTTCGGTTATTGGGCGCCAAAGGACGTCCCACTTTTTTTGCATACAGCTCCAGTTTTGCAATCTCTTCAGGGTCGCTTACCAGGCTGTCGCCAAAAGTTTCGGCCACGGTTTCTTTGGTTAAATCGTCGTCGGTAGGGCCAAGCCCGCCGGTAAACACCAGCACTTCACTGCGTTCTTTCGCCTGATGCACAAGGCTTTTTAAGCGCATGGGGTTATCCCCCACCACACTTTGGTAATAAACGGTAAACCCAAGTGTAGCCAGCTCTCTTGCAAGGTATTGTGCATTGGTATTTACAATATCTCCCAAAAGCAATTCTGTGCCCACACAAATTATCTCTGCACGCATATGGTTCACCTCCGTTTGCTATGATGTAGCCCTTTGATAGGCTGTATTTTAGCCTCTACAAGAAATTTTCAATTTTTCTGTGACATACTATTTTGCTTGCCAAACTGTGATAAAAAAGCACCGTGGCAAAAAGGCTACCCCTCTGCTCGAATCAACTCAAAACTTGATGCTTGAAACGCCTCTTCCTCCAGCATTTCAAGTTGTGAGAGTTGCGCCTCAAGTGCATGCACTTCGTGCAATTTTGGCTTTGTTTTAGGATGTGGGGGCGTAAACAAGGTGCAGCAATCTTCATAGGGCAAAATACTGGTTTCAAAAGTTTCTATTTTACGGGCGATATCGGTAATCTCCAGCTTATCCATGCCAATACAAGGGCGCAACACCGGCAGGGCCTGCGCTTCGTCCGTTGCGGCAAGGGCCTGCAAGGTTTGGCTTGCCACCTGTGCTAAACTTTCACCGGTAACCAAAGCTCCGCACCCCTCTTTATGCGCTAGTTTTTCAGCAATACGCAACATGCTACGCCGCATAAGTACAGTAAAATAATCTTGCTTTATCAAATTATCACGCAGATATTCTTGCGCTTTGGTATACTCTATGGCATAGTAAGGCATAGGCCCTGTGTAAGCGGTAAGCTTTGTGGCTAGTGTGTGCACTTTTTCGGC
>CAYJJK010000015.1:14294-15462 GCA_964370445.1 uncultured Oscillospiraceae bacterium
CACGCGGCCACAGGGCTATCAATGCCACCACTTAGCAAAACAGCCGCACGCCCACTGGTGTGCACCGGCAAGCCGCCTGCACCGCGTTGTTTTCCGGCATGGATATAAGCCGCTGTTTCTCGAACTTCGGCTGTTACTAAAACTTCTGGAGCATGGACATCCACCTTAAGATGTGGAAAAACGGATAAAATCTGCCCGCCCAGCTCGCGGCTAATTTCCAAACTGTTCAATGGAAAGCTTTTATCCGCCCGCTTTGCGGCCACTTTAAAGGTTTTGGCCTGTTTTAGCGTGGGCCCTAGGTAGGAAAGCGCGGTTTCGCGCAGGCTTTCCATGCTCTTTTCACACACGGCGGCACGTGTTAAGGCCGCAATGCCAAACACACGAGAGCAACGCAGAAAAACCTCTTCGGCGTTTGCCTCGGCTGCCTCGTCTTTGGGCTCTATGTAACTGGTACTTTGTGCCGAGCGCATCTCAAAATGTCCAAGCCCAGAAAGCCTGGCACGCAGATTATTTAAAAGCACCAATTCAAAACTTTTTCGGTTTAAGCCTTTCAAGGCCATTTCGCCCATAGTGGCGATCAATATCTCTCGCATAGTTGCTCTCCTTTAGCGGGTTTTTGCCAATTTTTGCATTCCATCTTTCAGCCCTTGTAACAACACGTCCACATCCTCTTCGGTATTTTGCCCACAAAAACTGACACGTAGGGCACTTTCGATGCGCTGTTTTGGCAAGTGCATCGCAGATAAGGTGTGGCTTTGTTGCCCTTTTGCACAAGCAGAGCCCGCAGAAACATACACTGCCTTACTCTCTAAATAATGCAACACCACTTCACTGCGCAGTGAGGGCAAACTGAAGTTGCAAATGCCCGGCCAGCCCTCTTTTGGCGAATTTATACAAACGCCGGGTAGGGCGTGCAAGCCCTCGTCAAGCCTTGCACGTAAGCGGGCAATATGTGCAAGATTCTGTTTTTGTGTAGCAATGGCAAGCGAAGCCGCTTTTGCAAACCCCGCGGCACCGGCAATGTTTTCGGTGCCGGGGCGCAAGCCATATTCTTGCCCGCCCCCAAAAAATGTGGTGTCTAAATCAAAGCCCTTGCGCAGATACAACGCACCAACCCCTTTGGGCCCATGCAATTTATGGGCCGAAATGGCGCAGCTGTCGATAACAC
>CAYJJK010000015.1:15472-33823 GCA_964370445.1 uncultured Oscillospiraceae bacterium
CCTTCAGCCCCAAATCTAGCTTGCAAAACGCCTGCACAGCATCCATATGCACAGCCATGCGGCTATTTTTTTCTTTTGCCCGTTTTGCAAGGCTTGCCACATCCAAAACAGCGCCCGTCTCGTTGTTTAAACGCATGGCACAAAGAAGCACTGTTTTGTCGCACACCGCTTCAAGCAGTGCTTCTTCGCTTATCGTGCCGTCCTCGCTTGGCGAAACCAAAGTAAGGCGAAACCCCTCTTTTTCGGCCAAATGCAAAAGAACCTTATGCACGCCGGGATGCTCGTATGCCGGGGCCACAAGGTGGTTGCCCCAGTTTTTTCGCGCACGTGCGGCGCCCAAAATAGCAAGGTTATCGGCCTCGGTTCCACTGCCACAAAAAAGCAACCGTGCCCCACTGTTTTGCACCATCATCGCTTTTAGCAGGCTTTTCCTTGCTTTGGAAAAACACAGTTCGGCGGCCATGCCCGGCGCATATAATGAGGACGGGTTTGCCCAGTGTTGTTCTAAGGTCTTGCCCATTTCTAAAACAACATCCGCATGTGGCCGTGTGGTGGCCGCGTTGTCTAAATAATGCATCGTTAGTCTCCTTCAAACCACGCAGTTAAAAAAGAAGGCCGCGCTTCACCGTGGCCAAAGTGGTAGGTTTCCCTTGCCTTTCATTATACAACGCTTTACACTCTCTCGCAAGCAAAGCGCATCTTGGCCAATGTTGTTTTTAGCCACTTACACAGGCCCCAAAGTTTAAGCCATAAAAAATCATAGGTTTATTTTAGGCCATAACAAGGAGCGAAATAAGAAGCACTTTTCAAAAACCACCCCGGCAAAACAACCCCCTATGCAAAACCGGCCAGTTTTTTAAAAAACGATTTTTGTTCCCTTTTATCCAAAAAAGAAAAGGCCCCCGCAGGTTTTGCGAAAGCCTTTAAAAGCAGCATCCATAATCGCTAAATTTTATCAATCACCAAGTTTTAAGGCAATCGCAAACCCTGCGGCAAGCAAAACCACACTGGCGGCTATTTGCATTGGCGTCACCGTCAGGCCGTCGTTTACAGCGGTGACAAAAATAGACAGTACCGACGCAAACACAAACCCCAAAATACCACAATACGTTTTCACTTCAAAACGTTTGATTAAATATTCAATTATCTTTGCCACAAGCACAATGCCCACAAGAATGCCAAGGCCAAACACACCCAAAAGAATAACATTATGCGATACATTTTCTAAGGCAGTGATCGCGTTGATGGTGTTTAAAACCGGCTCGTAGTAGCCAAGCAAAATCAGCATAAAAGACCCGCTAACACCCGGAATAACCATGGTAGCTGCCGCCACAATACCTGCAAAGAACAGCATAAGGTAAGAAAATGGCGTCATACTCGTTAAATCCACCACTCTCGAGCCGCTGTCCATAAAGGTCATTGCGGCAACTATGCTAAACATTAAAAGAAATACCAGCACATTGCCAAAAGATTTTGCTTTGCCTTTAATACGCTTATACAGCATAGGGGTGCCGCCCAAAATAAGGCCGATAAAAAACAAAATGGTGGGCAATTGGTAAAACTCTAGTGCATAGGTAATCACACGGCTCATCAACACAAGCGATATGCCCGCACCAAGGGCAATGCAAAGCAAAAAGAGAACATGCTTTTTAAAATCTTTAAAAAAGTGGCTGATGGCGTGGATGAGGTCTTCGTAAACACCAAGAGATATCATAAGCGTGCCGCCACTTACCCCGGGGATGATGTTGGCGATTCCGATAAAAAAGCCCTTTATAATTAATTTGATTCGCTCCATGATTCCTCCCAATCATACAATAAAAATGCAGCTATATGTATGGCCCTATTCCAAATCATCTGGCTTTGCCAAATGATTCTTTACAACCTCTTCATTATGCCAAAAAGCCCTTGTTCTGTCAACTTTAAACCTCGTGCAAAAGTTGATTCTTGCGGCAAGCTTTGCTCTATGCTATACTTAGGTCATATTTTATAAGATTTCATCGGTACAAAGCAAAAAGAGATTCAGTCGAGTCCTATTTGGATGAGCTTTAGTGTAGCTGTATTTTCTTTTATTTCACTATGAAGGGATTTGAGACTATGGGCCACTTTTGTTCACAATGCGGCAAAACATTACAAGAGGGAGACCACTTTTGCATTTCTTGCGGCACAGCAGTGCACGTGCCGCAAAATGGCGCCCCGCCTAGTCAAGACCACATAAAAAACCCTGTTGTTCAAAACCCTTTAGCCACCCCTTTGCCTGAAAAATCGGCCGATGATGGTATGTTTGCCGTGCAAAGTTCATCTATGGCCTCTACACAGCCTATACAAGCTGAGCCAAACACACAAGCTTCCCCTGCAGCTTTTAACACAGGCTTTGCCACAGCAGAAAATATGCCGGCAAACCCTGTGCCCGCCATGCCACCCACACAAGCTTTTCAAAGTGCAGCGGCAGCTTCTACGGCTATGCCTACTGCAGCGGCCGTGCCCCATACTCCCAAGAAAAAGAAAAAAACGGGGATGATTGTGGGCATTATCCTTGGCATTCTCGTTCTTTTGGGGGTATTGCTGGCAGGCACCCTTTTTGCCCTTGTGCAGTTTGGCATTTTAGACATCGGTGCACTGCTGGGGGTTGATTTTGGCGATTCTGACACGAGCACTTTGTTTTCAGAAGGGGGGATGCCGGCACACAACGGCACAGCATATGGGTATATCGACGAAAACGGCACCTATATCATTGCACCTCGTTTTGACAGCGCCAACGCCTTTTCTGAAAATGGGCTTGCCATTGTGCAACAAGACGAGCTGTGGGGGGTTATCGACACAAACGGCAACTTTGTGGTGGTTCCACAATATACAATGATGCATGAATTTGCCGACAACGGCCTTGCACAAATAGAGCAAAATGACCTTTGGGGCTATATCAATGAGAGTGGGGAAGTGGTGGTTTCTCCACAGTATGAAACTGCCTACTCTTTTAACGAAGGTGAATATGCCGCTGTAGAGCAAAATGGACTTTGGGGCTTTGTTAACGAACAGGGCCGCATGATAATTGCGCCACAGTATAATGCAGCAAGCTCTTTTACCGAGGACGGCCTTGCCCGTGTAGTGCAAAACGGACTTTGGGGGTTTGTTAACGAAGACGGAAACATGGCAATTGAACCTAGGTTTGACTCGGTCAAGTCTTTTTCACATGGGCTGGCCGCAGTAAATCAAAACGGATTTTGGGGCTATATTGACACAAACGGTGAATTGGTGGTTGCCCCACAATTTACAGATGCCTACTCGTTGAACGACAATGGCATTGCCACCATCATACAAGGCGACTTGTATGGCCTTATTAACGAAAATGGAGAAGTGATCATTCAGCCCCAATTCGACACTTTGTTCGCTTATGGAGAAAGTGGTCTTTATCCCATTAATTCCGATGGCCTTTACGGCTATGTGAACGAAAATGGTACGATTCAAATTGCACCGCAATTTGAAATGGCCAATAGTTTTATGGAAAACGGCCTGGCTTCGGTAAACCAAAATGGGCTTTGGGGCTATATTGATGAAACTGGCTCGCTTGTGATAGAACCACAATATCTTTGGACAAGTGGCTTTTACGCAGACGGTGTTGCCATTATCACCTATGACGGAGAGCACTTTGGTGTTATCAACGAGCAGGGCGAGTTTGTGATAGAACCCTCTTTCAAAATTCCCTATGTAACTGAATTTTTGTTGATGTAATGCTTTAGGTTGGCCAACAAATCATCGCGGGCACTTAAAACCATCCGCGATGATTTGTTTTTTTAAATCCCTTAAAACGCTACATGTATTCATCGCTTGGAAAAGTAGGGCAGGCTGTGGTATAATATGAAAACAAATAAAACTGGTGCAGTATGTTTTGCAGGAGGAATTTATGGGCATATTTTCAAATAGTAAACTGCTAATCACAGGTGGCACAGGCAGCTTTGGCAACGCGGTGCTTAACCGTTTTTTAGATAGTGATATCGCCGAAATTCGCATTTTTAGCCGAGATGAGAAAAAACAAGATGACATGCGCAAACGCCTAGCCAACGACAAGGTGAAATTTTACATTGGGGATGTGCGCAGCAGTGAAAGTTTGGATGCAGCCGTTGCCGGGGTGGATTATATCTTCCATGCGGCGGCACTAAAGCAGGTGCCAAGCTGCGAGTTTTTTCCAATGGAGGCCGTGCAAACCAATATCATTGGCACCGATAATTTGCTAAAAAGTGCCACAAAATATGACGTGAAAAAAGTGGTGTGCTTATCCACCGATAAGGCGGCCTATCCCATCAACGCCATGGGCATCTCCAAAGCCATGATGGAAAAAGTGGTGGGGGCCGCAGCCCGCAACGCTGCGGATGCCGGCAAAAAAACCATCATTTGTTCCACGCGCTACGGCAATGTAATGGCCAGCCGCGGCAGTGTAATCCCACTGTTTATCGAGCAAATCAAAGAGGGAAAACCGCTCACCATCACAGACCCCGGCATGACGCGCTATCTGATGGATTTAGATGAGGCCGTAGATTTAGTGGTATTTGCCTTCGAAAACGCAAGGCCGGGTGATTTGTTTGTTCAAAAAAGCCCTGCTTCCACCATAGAGGACCTTGCGCTTGCCATTCAAAAATTATTTGGAGACACGGGCATGCGCATCATTGGCGCGCGGCACGGTGAAAAACAATACGAAACGCTTTTAACGGCCGAAGAAAGCCTACACTGCGAAGATATGGGCGAGTATTTCCGTGTGCCGGCAGACAACAGAGACCTAAATTACGGAAAATACTTTAATGAAGGCAGCGTGGATTTGCCCGAGGAAAAACCCTACACCAGCCACAATACACGCCGTTTAAATGTGGATGAAGTGGCAGAAAAACTGCTGGACTTAGGCCATGTACAAAAGGAGCTGAAAAGCCATGGGTAATTGTGCTGGTGTTCAAAAAAATTCAGCTTTGCTCATCACCGGCAGCGCCGGGTTTATCGGCAAAAATTTAATTGCTCGCCTGCGTGCTTTGGGTTTTGAAAACCTGTTGTGTTATGATGTGCAAAACACAGAAGAGGAATTGCGCACGTTTGCAAAACAGGCCGATTTTGTGTTTCATCTAGCCGGCATCAACCGTCCAAAAGATACCACAGAATTCTACAGTGGCAACAGCAGGCTTACCGAGCGCTTGCTCTCTTATCTAAACGAAGCCGGTAATTTGGCACCGGTGTTGCTTTCTTCTTCGGCACAAGCCGGCAACGGCAGCGACTATGCCAAAAGCAAAGAAGAAGCCGAGGCCGCCGTATTTTTGCACCAGGAAAAACAAAATGCAAATGTGTTTGTATTTCGCTTGCCCGGTGTATTTGGCAAATGGTGTCGCCCTTCTTATAACAGTGTTGTGGCCACATTTTGCCATAAAATTGCCCATGGAGAGCCAATTGAAGTGCGCGATGCATCTTACAGTTTTCCGCTTTGCTACATCGACGATGTGGTGGATTGCTTTTTGGCCGCAATGCAAGGTGAAACCGTTTTGCGTGATGCAGATGGTTTTTGCACCATCACTCCTGTGCACGAAACCACCCTTGGCTTTCTTGCCGAGTGCTTGCAAGGCTTTGCAAGCATCCGCGAGCGTTTACAAACACCCCAAATGAATGACGCCTTTCAAAAAAAATTATACGCCTGCTATTTGTCCTATTTACCACAGGACAATTTTAGCTATATGCTAGACCCCAAATGTGACGCGCGCGGCTCGTTTACCGAATTTTTAAGAACACCCGAACGTGGGCAAATTTCTGTTAATGTGGCAAAGCCCGGCATTGTAAAAGGCAACCACTGGCACGATACAAAACACGAAATTTTCTATGTTGTCTGCGGAAAAGCCGCCATACGGTTTCGCAAATTATTTGAAGATGAGGTGATTGAGTATTTCGTTTCAGGTGAAAACCCACAACCCGTTTCCATTCCACCCGGTTACACGCACAATATCGAGAACCTTGGCGAAGGGGATTTAGTTACCCTGATGTGGGCCAGCGAAGCTTTCGACCCCGAACATCCTGATACCTATTTTGAGGAGGTCTAACTTTTGAAAAAGCTAAAGCTTGTTACAATTGTTGGCACAAGGCCGGAAATTATCCGCCTATCAGAAGTGCTTAACAAAGCCGACCTTTATTTTGAGCACACCCTTGTGCACACAGGCCAAAACTACGACTATGCGCTGGGTGGCATCTTTTTTGCCGACCTTGGCCTACGCCAGCCCGACCATTACCTCGATTGCCCAGGCAAAGACCTTGGCGAAACAATGGGAAATATCATTGCCAAAAGCTATACCTTGCTAAAAGAACTGCAACCCGACGCCCTGCTTATTTTGGGCGATACAAATTCTGCACTGGCTGCCATCAGCGCAAAACGCCTTAAAATTCCGATTTTCCACATGGAAGCGGGCAACCGTTGCTGGGACTGGAATGTCAGCGAAATGATCAACCGCAAAATTGTAGACCATATTAGCGACATCAACCTGCCTTACACCGAGCATTCGCGCCGCTACTTGCTAAACGAAGGCGTGGATGGCAAAACCATTTTTGTCACAGGCAGCCCTATGCCCGAGGTGCTTAGCAAACATCGCAGTCAAATTGAGCAAAGTGAAGTGCTTTCTCGCCTAAGTTTGCAACCAGAGCAATACATTTTGCTCTCGGCACATCGTGAAGAGAACATCGACAATGAAGAAAACTTTTTAAGCCTTATGAATGCCATCAACCGTGTGGCAGAAAAAAAAGGCCTACCCATCATTTACTCCATGCACCCGCGCAGCAAGAAGATGATTGATGCACGCGGTTTTCGTTTGCACCCATTGGTGCAAACCTTGCCACCATTTGGGTTTTTAGATTACAACAAACTGCAAATGAATGCCTACTGTGTGCTCAGCGATTCGGGCACATTAAGCGAAGAAAGCGCCATTTTGGGGTTTGCCGCCGTGCTCATTCGCACCTCCACCGAGCGCCCCGAAGTGCTGGACAAAGGCACTGTGGTGGTGGGCGGTATCAAGGGTGAGGATGTAGAGCGTGCAATAGAGCTTTCTGTTACCATGCACGCCAACGGCGAGCCCACAGCCATGCCACTTGATTACATCGACAGCAATGTGAGCGTGAAGGTGATTAAAATTATTGAAAGTTATGCCAAAATTGTAAAGCAAACGGTTTGGCTAGAGCATTAATTTCTGTAAACACTCCTTTTAAGAGGGCGCAGGCAGTACACTTTAACCAAAATTTCGCAATTTAAACCCTCACGGGGCCATTATGTGAAAATTTATCCAAATAGGCCGTCCTAAACATCCGCATAAACGGTATGAAGGCAGCGTTTTCAACATCACCATTCACGGCCATCTCGGCCAGCCCACTATGAAAAACCCGTGAAAGGATTTCAGCTTGATGCAAAACCGCGAAACAAAACAGCATTCGGCACCAATTACAGCACTGATGATCCTCGGCAAAACGCTACTGTTACTGCCGATTGTGGCTGCTATGGCTTACATCAACTATACAGTGGATGTAAGCGGTATATTTCACAGTGCACAATATGAAGAGGATATCGCCCTTGCTCTACTCGGTGGCCTGGCGGTGGATCATTACGATCAAATGGATGAGCGTGGTGTAACTCAAAAAGTGTCTCAGCTTATAGAAACACCGTTTGATTCTCTCTCTTTGGGCTCATCACGGGTATTGCAATTGCGCGAGGATGCGGTAAACGGAGGGCAATTTTATAATGCCGGAGTTTCCGGAGCCGATTTTGTGGACGTTGTGGGGCTATATTACCGTTTTGAACAAACAGAACAAATACCAAGCACCGTAATCTTATCACTGGATCACTGGTGGCTAAGCGACAATTATTATAATATTCAAGAGCGTAGCGATAAAAATCTATACAATGAATTTCTCAATGTAGCGCTGGGTTTGCCTGCAGAATACGAACCAGAAGAAGAACCAAATTTTCGCTACGATGTACTTTTTAGCCCAACTTACCTACAGGGCAATTTAGACCAAATTGCCCGCGGAGGCAGGCAATATACACCGCCTGCCACGGTTTCTGATGATTTTGAGCACCAGGATACAAACCTTAAAATGTCGGACGGCAGTGTGTTTTATAGCGAAGATTATCGCAACATGCCGCAAGATGAGCGCACAACCATCGTTTTAAACCAAGCAGTAGAATTTGTTTGGTCGGATGGTTTTACAGAAATCAGTGAAGAGCAAAGCGCCATTTTTGACGAATTTGTGCAATACCTTTTGGCCAAAGACATTCAAGTCATTTTTGTTATCTCACCTTTACACCCCATGGTTTACGAACATTTGCTAGAATACCCCGACATCTATGCAGGTTTTTTTGAAACAGAACCTTTTTATACCGAATATGCCCTAGAACATAACATCCCTATGTATGGCTCGTACAACCCGTTTGTTACCAATTCTACAGCCGATGACTTTTATGATGGCCTACACATGAAAGACAGCCACTGGCAACATATTTTTCCGGGTGTGGAGGAAGCTTTAGAAGACCAGGCCCAAGACGAAGCCTATAGCCCATGGATTTTAGGGCGTGTTCGTGTGGAAGAGACGGTGGCAGAACGCCTGGTGCGCGAGCGCTATGAAATTGGCAGCGAAAATGAACTACGTAGCGAAGACGATGAAAAAGTGCTGGGCGCCACCTCTTATGTGTTCAGTCGATATGGGTTTTTAGATAATACAGAAGAAATGGTGCAATTGGCTCGTTATGCTGTCACCCAAGATGAGGGCATCATTTACCGCTACGACACCGAGGAAGAAAAATGGGTGCTAGACAAAAGAGGTCTTTTGGGTTAAGCCAAAGACCTCTTTTATCTTATGGTTATTTTAAAATCATTTTGTTAAGGGGTTCTACCGCCCTAATTTAAAATGGCAATTGTAAGGTTTAAATAACCCGCAAAGCTAACCCACAAAAAATAGGGTACTAGCAAAATAGCGGACAGTTTTGAAATGGCGGCAAATTTTCGTATGTTGAGTAAAATCAAAACCCATAGTAAAATGAGCCAAAAAAAAGCAAACAACAATTGTCCTAAATTGAAAAAGAAAATGCTCCAAAAAAAGTTGATTAATAGCTGTATACCGTAAATTCGAAGTGCAGAGCGGACCTGCACTTTGTCGGCCGTGGATGTGTATATCAAATACGATGCAATACCCATTAGGGAATATAGTATCGCCCATACAATGGGAAATAAAAATCCGGGTATGGCTAAGGGGGGCAAAATAAAATTGCTGTAAATGTCGATGCTATCGCCGGATATTAGCCCCACAAGGCCACCAATGCCAAGCGGTATCAAAAGGGCAAGTATCAGTGCTTTCCAATTGATTTTCATTACGATCACCTCATTGTTAATTTGTTAATCCAAAGCCCAAACCCATGGGAACTGTTTTTGGTAAATTTACCTTCGCTTGACAAGCAGCCGGCACAAGCTAATGTTTTCGGGCACTTTATTTGTACCATATCTAGCCTGAAAAAATGCGCATATTTTGCAACTTGCAACCATTGCTGCTGTAATATTCTTGCATTTTCATTGTCCGCTTCATCAAAAACAAGCACTGCAGTAGCTTAAAGCTTGGCTTTTGATAAAACGAAATACCGGATGTTTTCTTCTCGATAAAAACCAAAGAGCACTCCCTATAGAAAATTTCTATAGGGAGTGCTCTTTGTATATAAAAACCGAATTGGCAGTTTTGATGGTAGTTTGTTATGATATAAATCGCAAAGAAAATAATGATATCAAAAAGGAATGGGCTATGAAAAAAACAGTACTTGCGCTAACAATGACCCTGATTTTTATTTTATCCGCTTGCGGCGGCAGTGAGCCATCCACCTATATAACACCTGTTTTTGAGGGTGAGTATATGGTATCGCCGGAATACGTAAAAGAAAATTTAGACAACATCATTTTGGTTGACGCACGTGGTGAAGCAGCAGAAGGTGAAACCATAAAAGGCGCCACCATTTTGGCTTGGCAAACCCTTGCCACCTGCGAAGACGGTGCCCCGGGAGACGAAAATTGGGGTGTGATTTTAGACACAGATCGTTTA
The DNA here is from genome assembly GCA_964370445.1 of uncultured Oscillospiraceae bacterium. Classification (GTDB taxonomy): domain Bacteria; phylum Bacillota; class Clostridia; order Oscillospirales; family Ruminococcaceae; genus JAAYCI01. The sequence continues at coordinate 25,556 of CAYJJK010000015.1, forward strand.
AACGAGCGTCTTGGTGAAAATGGGCTTGACCCAAACAAAGAAATTGTTCTTTTTGCCTCTTCGCAAGCGGGCTGGGGAGATGACGGACGCATTGCATGGGAACTGATGGCAGCCGGTTACACTAATGTAAAACTGGTGGACGGAGGTTTTGATATGCTTAAATCCGTTGGCCTTGAAACCCAAAGCAGCGAAACCGAATATGCGCCCGTAGACGTGATGGTGGAAACCATTGACGAAACACATGTCATCAACACGGATGAGCTGGTAGAAATTTATGATGATATGACCATTGTGGATGTGCGCGCAGAAGATGAGTACGAAGGTGCTACCTTGTATGGGGAGGCAAACGGCGGCCACCTGCCCGGGGCCATTCTTATCGAATTTGCCGATTTGTTTCAAGAAAACGGTAATTTGAAATCCAACGAAGAACTTGAGGCCATTTTCAATGAAGCGGGTCTCTCTAAAGACGAGCACATTGTCACCTATTGCACCGCCGGCATCCGCTCTGCTTATATGCAGCTGGTGATGGATATGTTGGGCTATGAAAACGTACAAAACTATGACGAATCCTTTTACAGATGGAGCGCAACACAGGAAGTAGAGGTTTAGAAAATATGAATACAAAAAATGCAACGAAATGGGCAAGAATTATCTTGCTGGCGCTTCTTGCAATTTCCGTGGTATGCTATTTTTTTATTCCTAGCGTCCATTCCGGCATCAATCGTATTTTTATGATTTTCAGCTCGTTAAGTGTGGAAAGTGTGATTGGCTTTATCCGGTCTTTTGGTGTTTGGGCAGTTGTGGTGTCTTTTTTACTTATGGTGTTCCAATCTGTAGCAGCCCCCTTGCCGGCGTTTTTAATCACTTTTGCCAACGCGGCTATTTTTGGCTGGTGGCAAGGGGCCATTTTATCTTGGAGCAGCGCCATGGTGGGTGCCATTGTATGCTTTCTTATCGCACGCATCGCCGGCAGAGAGGCTGTTGAAAAACTTACTTCTAAATTTGCCATCAGCAGCGTGGATGCCTATTTTGAGAAATATGGTAAGCACACCATACTAATCTGCAGGCTATTGCCTTTTGTATCGTTTGATTTTGTCAGCTATGCGGCCGGCCTTACCGCCATGGGTATTATGCCATTTATCATCGCTACAGGCGTTGGGCAACTGCCGGCAACTCTTGTATATTCCTATGTGGGTGGCATGTTAACCGGCAGCACGCAAGTGGTGGTTACCGCATTGCTTATTATTTTCGCACTGTTCACATTTGTGTTTCTTTTTAAAAAGATTTATCAAGACAGGGTGAAAGCAAAAGCCTCTAAAAAATATGAGTAGATGAAAAAACAGAATATAATACAGCGCAAAGTTAAAATGCCTATGATCCAATGAAAATGATCACAAAACAAAAGCTTTAAGGCCACTTACACCATTAAAGCTACAGACAACACAATTATGAAAACACATCGCCCAATATCTATTGCATTTTTGTGGTGGCCCTTGAGCTGTGTTGGTTAAACAAAACACCCCCCTTGGCTATTTAAGCCATGAGGGGTGTTTTGCTATTTCCAAACGCATTTAACACGATTGTATAATGAGTGTGTACTATCTGCTTGCTCGTTGGTTTGTAAAATATCGCTTAACACATGGTGCACACCCTCTATTTTTTTTCTTTTAAAACTGCCTGCACAAGACGCACAATAAACATAGATATTTTCGCACTGCTTCGTTTGTTTATACACCCTTAAGCGCTCTGTCAAAACGGCTGTATATTGGCTTTCTTTTGCGGGGGCCGCCCCTCCTAACCCACAACACTGAATCTCTTGTATCTCGTGAATTTGCCCGGGCAAAAACGGCTGAATAGACGACAGAAGTTGCTTGCTTTTTCGATCTGGGCAGGGTAAAAACAGATGAAAATCTTTTTTTATAGCGGCCGGGGGATATTTTATACCAAATTCCGGCAATTTTTCATAAATCGACACCACCGGAATCGAAATTTTTTCAGCCAAATAATAATAACAATTGGGGCACAGCACAATCATCTCTTCAATTTCATTTTCTTGAAGACGACGTGTCAACGCCTCTATAATGGCATTTTCTTCTTTTTGCAGGCCCAATTCTGCAATGGGTTTTCCGCAACAATCAAAAACCACCCCCACCTCATGTTGCTGCATCAAGCCCATCAATTTTTCTAAGGTTTTGGGAAAAAGGGAAGGATAATTACAGCCCGGAAAGAGCACACTTTTTTTCTTTCCCTTGCGATAATTTTTAAATTTATAGTTGTTTTTTTCCAGCCTCAGCGCCCAATATCCCTGCAGTTTTCCACTATTTTCGCATACTATTTCTGTGCGCATGTGTAACATCCGCGCGCGTCCATCCAAATTTATAGGGCAAACTCGGGTACATGTGCCGCACAGCATGCAGTGATAAGAAAGCTTTTTAAGTTCTTCTTCATTGCTGAAATTTAACCCGTATTTTTTTAAAAAAATACAATTTTGGGTACATTTTCCGCAGGAAATACATTTGATGGTTTCTTCATACATAGGGGTTTCAACCTTTTTTATTTGATTGCTGGATGTCTATCTACTTTATTATAAATCATTTAAACCAGATTGAAAACCACTGATGAGCCTGTTATATTATGTAAACACTATCTAAGCAGCCGAAGCATATTTTCTCCCATGATGGCATCCCACTGCAGAGGGTTCAGCATTGCATGGCTACGAATATTTTCAATAAAAATAGAAAAATTTTGCCCCTTACAAAGACGTGGATAGATGGTAAGAGGAAAATCAGAGCCAAATAAAATCTTCTTTTCTCCCACAAGCTGAACTAAGGCGCGCACACTGTGAATATCATAAAGCAGGGGTGTGGCCGCTATGTCATAATATACATTTGAAAAAACACTGCGCACATCCTCGCGAATTTCAAAAAACGGCAGGCCACCACCCATATGAGACAAAATCATGGTTAGATTTGGAAATTGTTTAGCCAAGCGGTAAAACCCCTCAATGGGGGTTAAATCTTTGCCGGCATACACATGGCCTACGGGCTCGCCCACATGAAAGTTTACCGGCATCTGCAAAGCCTGTGCCGCCTCCAGAACCAAAAGCAAACCCGGGTGATCTAGGCTGTATTCATTGCCACCCGGGCCAAGCTCACCTATGCCAGAAAACCCAAGTTTGTGGCAACGCTCTACCTCTTGCACGGCCGCTTCTCCAAAAGTGGGATTGATACTGGCAAACGCCTTATAGCGCTGTGGATATTTTGTAATCAGCTCGTGCATATAGTTGTTATGGCGCACACAAAGCTCGTGTTTGCGCCAATACCACCCTTGCATCACAAGGATGTCCAGGCCTGCTTCATCCGCCACTTGTAGGGCCTCTTCTGCCGTGGCAAAGGCCTCACGTACACGGCTGTTGGGGCTCTCTCTCGTCAGTGTGGCAAACCAGCTATCTTGTTGCGCATACCAATCCCAGTTTGTAACAATATCTGCCGGAAACATATGCACATGCGCATCTACAAGCTGTTTTTTGTTCATATCCATTTCTCCCAGTGCTTTGGTAAGGTGGGGCACACATCATTGAAATTTTGCATAAACGGCGTGTTAGAGCCGTATAGAAGGCGCTCGCGGCCTAGGCAACAGGCGGCGGCTGCCTGCGCATTTTCTGAAAAAAGGCAGTCATCCGGTGCTGTGTCGAACCAAACATTTTGCAGCAGTTTATGCACTTCCGGCATCAACGCATAAAATGGCAAACCCGCCCCATAGTGAGACAACACAAGGCACAATTGTGGCCGGTTCTCTATAAGTTGCAAAAGATCTTGTGCTAAAAGAACACCGTTATCGGCATCTGCTTCACACACAGGAAACCGCGTATATAGATTAAGTGGTTTTTCAGCTTGCTCGCACAGATCACACAACTGTAAAAACCATGGGTCCTGCAAGGTGAAATTTTGCCGCAGAGGGTCTAGCTCTCCAAGGCCTATAAACCCAGCCTCAAAACAACGTGAAACCTCCTGTAAGGCAGCGTCTTTTTTTTCGGCACATACCGTGCAAAACCCTTTCACCGTTTGTGGGTTTTTGTGCATAGCCTCCTCAATCAGCCGGTTTTGCTCTTGGCATAAGTCAAACGTGTTAAACGGCCAGCCCCGCAGCACAACCATTTGAGCACCAAGGCCCTGTGTGGCACCCAGGGTGTTTTCTAAGGACAGAAAAATATCCTTGTCATACTCTATTTGTGCATTTTTGCACATTGCAAAACCCAGGTGTTCAGAAAAAAGATGCACATGTGTATCTACCTTCATTGGCCCATTCCTCTCGCAGAGTTGTATCTTTTACATCACGCATTCTCTACAAAATAATCGTAAAGAATGCCCATATATACTTTGGCTGTGTTGATCAAATCCTCAATGTTTACACTTTCGTTATAGCTGTGAATCCCCTCTGAATTAGAAGGGCCAAACTGTATGGTGGGAATGCCCGCCGCACGATAATAGCGCGAATCGCTGGAGGGCCATTGATATGCCGGCACGCAAGCCACCCGGAACACATCCTGTGCATTTTTGCTGCACAGCTGCACAATTTCTGCGCTTTCTTCTGTAAAGTTGGCCTCGGCATTCCAGTGGCATGTTACCTTGGCTTGCTCTTGCGAAAGTTGCAAATCCTTAAATATGTTGTTAATTTCAGACACAATTCTCTCGTTACCAAGGCCAATGGGCACACGGATATCCACTGTGGCAACACAGTAATCTGCCACGATGTTGCGTTTGCTACCCCCTTGAATGGTGCCCACATTTACCGTTACATGGTCGATGATATTTTCTACCCCATCGCGCTTATGGTAAACGCGCTTTGCAATCTCTTTTGAAACAGCCAACACCTGCTGCTGGTGAGGTGCAAACGTGCCACAAAGGCGCTCTAATTCTTGTACTTTTGGTAAAATACGCATCATATCACCAATGGCATTGTTGCCCGCATATCCACCAAGGCTACCGTGGGCGGCCACACCAAAAGTTTCAATGGTGGTGGCCACACTGCTTTTTTGCCCCACTTCACAATTGGTGGGGCTGGTGGGCTCTGCCACCAAAACGGCTCCGGCATTTTGGGCATAACCATTTTCCACCAGCCATTTACTTCCCTCAGCACCACCGGTTTCTTCGTCGGGAACCACATGAAAAAGAAGAATACCCGGAACCTGCTTTAGATAAGGCGCCAACAACTTAAACACAAAAAGTGCTGCCGAAAGCCCACCCTTCATGTCGGTGGCTCCACGCCCTAAAATTTGTGTTTCTGTAATCATACCAGAAAACGGCGGGGTGTTCCAGCGCTCGTCAATGCCGGTGGGCACAACGTCGGCGTGGCCGTTAAAAACAAACGTTCTGCCCTCATTTCCCACCTGTGCAATTAGGCTTTGGCGCTGTATTCTGGGGCCAACTTGTTTGGTTTCTATATTGGCCTTGCCAAGATACCTGCTGATGTAGCTATAGATATCGCTCATATCTGCAGGCGGGTTAATAGAAGGAATTTTTACAAGCTCGGAACAAAGGCAAATTAGCTCTTCTTTGTTGTCTTCCACTAGCTGCTGCAAATCTTTTTTTGTGAATGTAGTGTTCATGGGCCTCTCCTTTTTGCACCACAACGCGTTATACAGGCCATGGGTAAAAAAACATAAATATAGCCTCTTTATAAAAGAAATAAAGCTCTACCTTGCAAAGCATAGCCGGTTTTAAAATAAGCGGATTTTGCAAAGACGGTAACTGTTTTACGATAACACAAACGCCGGGCAATTAAAGCAACCGCACGGCGTTTGTGTCCCCTTTAAAGGGTATTTTACGGCCTGTTCATACCCAAATCAAACCCCCCATGATTTGATATGTGCATTTGGTGCTTCGGCCGTCAAATGTTTTGTATGGCTTGTGGTATATCCGGCAGAATAAGCTTACTTCTTATTCTACAACCGGTGGAGGGGTGTCGTCCAAAACCTCGGGAAGCTGTGGGCCAATATGCACGCCAATTTTGGGCAGTAGCATCAATAACGGTGTGCCAATCAGGGCGGCACCGGTTGCAAAAATTGCCCTTTCTATCGGTGCAATTACCGTGAGGGAAATCCATACTTCGGCGGGAAGCTCAAACAGATACACCGAGGCCATGTTTGCCAAAGAAGCTGTGGTAACAGAGCCTGCAAAAGCACACATGAAGATGGCAATGGCTTTTAATGGCACATTGTTTTTCAACAGCCAATTTTTGCCTAAAATGCCCCCCAAAATGGCCATTAAAGCACCAAGGCCATAATACACAATGGGGAAGATGATGGCGCCTCGGCCAATTTCGGTAGAATAGAACAAGATGGTGCCCACACCAATTATGCCAACCGCATAAGGCCATTTGCCACGACTTACAAGGCCGGCTGCCAAGGCATTTACTGTGCCAATTAAAAAGGTGGCCATGCCAAGCCATGCTGTGTGTGGCGCCATAATTTGGCCAATGAAGTTACCCACGGCAACACAGATAGCACCCGGAATTGGGCCAAAAAATACGCCGGCCAAGGGGATTAACGCAGAGCTGATAGAGAAGGTGCCACCGGTTCCTATCATAGGAATAGATGGCAAGATGTGCGCAACAGCAATCAGTGCTGCCCAAATAGCCAACACCGCGGGATGAACATTGCCAAGGCCCCAAACCGATTTCTTTTTTAGATTTTTGACTTCAGTGTTCTTGTCCATAATTTCCTCCTTTTGCATCACATGTTAAACAGTCTTGTTGTGGGGGGTTCTTCTAACCGTGCTATACCGCATGAAACACAGTTTGAATTCAAAATAAAAATAGATTATGCCGAAGGCGAAATAGCGGCCACCATTTCTTTCACCGAACAAATGGTTTTTTCAATACCAAATACCTCTGCCACCTCGCTTGCAACCTCTGTAATTTGTGGTGGCTTGATATGTGTAGTTGCCAAAAGTTCTGGCTGAGAAAACACGGTAGGGGTTGCATCGTCAAGCATCATTTTTGCGCGGGACATCACCACAGCACGATTTGTATACTCGGCCACCAATGCCATATGGTGGGTTACCACCACCACAGTTTTACCTTGCTGGTTAAGCTCCCTCGCAATATCCATCACCTGATAACACCCTCTGTAATCCTGTCCGCTGGTGGGCTCATCCAAAATGATAATTTCAGGATCCATGGCCAGCACCGAAGCTATCACCACTTTGGCGCGGTCTCCTTTACTTAAGGCTGGCGGAAATTGCTCGGTTTCATCTTGCAGGCCCACGGCCTCTAGGGTAGATGCCACTCGCCTGTCTATTTCTTCTTTATCCAGCCCAATATTTTGCAAGCTAAAGGCAATTTCCTCGCGCACGGTGGAGGCAAACAGCTGTCTGTCTGGGTTTTGCAAAACAAAGCCCACTTTTTGTGAAATTTCGCTTACAGCTAAATTGGCAATGTCGTTGCCATTTACTAAAATTTGCCCTTTTGTTGGGCGAAGTAGGCCGGTAATGTTTTTAAGCAAGGTGGATTTTCCCGCACCGTTTTGCCCAATAATTGCCACAAATTCGCCTTTTTTTATTTTTAGATTGATCTCTTCAAGGGCGGTGTGCCCTGTTTTGTAGGTGTAGGTTAAATCTCGAATTTCCAGTGCATATTCGTTTTGCTCACTCATTTCACTCGCCCCCTTTCCACTGTTTTAGCGAGGCCACAGCCTCCTCAGAAATAATGGGAAACTTCTCTAAAGCTTTGCCTTGTTTTTCCAGCTCATTTGCCAGTTCCGATACTTGCGGCGGGCGTATCCAGTTATCTTTTAGCATGCCCTCCTGTTTAAACACATTATAAGGGGTATCGTATGTTACAATTCGCCCATCTTTAATCACCAAAGCTTTGTTGGCAACGCGCGCCACTTCTTCACCTTTGTGTGTGGCAATGATAACGGTGATGTTGTATTTGTTTTTTAGCTCTTCAAGCACATCAAAAACCTCTGATGTTCCAATGGGGTCTAGCTGTGAAGTGGGCTCGTCCAAAACGATAATATCGGGATGCATAGCAATGGCAGCTGCCACAGACAAACGCTGCTTTTGCCCGCCAGACAATGCGGTGGGGTGTTCTTGTGCAAAAGCCTCTAAATGCACTACCTTTAGGGCCCAGTTTACATTTTCTTCTATTTCTTCTATGGGCCACTGCAAGTTTTCTTGCCCAAAAGCAGTTTCGTCAAAAATGCGAGTTGTAAATATTTGTGTTTCAGGGTCTTCCAAAACCATACCCACTTTGGTGGAAAGGCTG
>CAYJJK010000016.1:0-27014 GCA_964370445.1 uncultured Oscillospiraceae bacterium
CGCTCACAGCCACTGCGGCAATTTCTGCCGAAAGCTCACACTTCAAAACAGCATCTAAGGACTCTACAGGTCCCTCCATAAAATTAAACATGCGGGTGTTTGCACTGTTGAGAGAGCTGATGGACATCCAAAACATGTTGATGAAAAAGAAACCGATAATGAGAACAAAAATAACAAGTCGTGTTTTGATTTTCAAATTCTTCATAAATAATTCACTTTCTTTCTTTACAAAGTTGTGTGCATGCAAGCTGCGTGTGTTTTGACGATTTTTGCATAGAAAATTAAGCTATATCAATTTAATTTTATCACAAGACCGATGGTTTATACAAGGTGTAATAAACAAATTTTTGCGTTCATGTGCATTGTTTGAGAAAAAATAGCAACTCTTCTATTTTTTTCTTGACGAAGGACGTAAAAATGTTTATAGTGATAAAACAACTTAAAGGTGACTATAAAAACCCTTTTTGCAAGTGCTAGACAACGCAACATGGTTTTATCAAAAAGGACTGATAAAAGATAGTTTTGTCATCTATGAATGCCGCTGTTGGGGGTACGTGCAAAGAAAGTAAGTACTAGGAGTAAATGTTATTTTGTTGAAAATATGAGCCAATTTGTACAAAGGACAGGGCTATGTAAAAATTGTTTATGTTTCGTCGTTTTGTTTCATGTCGATATAGGAATATAAGGTGTATTTGGAAATGCCAAAATACTGAGCCACCTTATTACCGCTTTTCATCACCTGAAATGCCCCGTTGCGGTTTAAAAACTGAATGGCCATTACTTTGTCATCTTTATTCATCATTGCCACGGGCTTACCCACTAGAGCTACCGATTGGCTTAGCAAGTCCTCCAGTAAGTCATTCACGTTCACAATGCGCTCGGGTTCTTGGGTGGTTTCTGTTTTGGATGATATGAGGCCACTGAGGGCATTTTCTACCATAATAAGCGAAGAGATGTCATAATTGATAGCCAAAATGGCAGATACTTTTCCCTTAGAATTGCGGATGTATATGGTAGAGGATTTTAAAATTTTACCGTCTGGCGTGCGTGTGAGATAGCCAAGATGATCCTCTGGGTTTTCGGCATGGCCCTTGGCTAGCTGTTCTAGCACCACCTTAGAGGCGCCGTCTCCCACTTTGCGCCCTGTAACATGGCCGTTTTCTACAGCTACAATGCTATGTTCCGGATGATTTGAGCTTAAATCATGCACCACTACTTCGCATTGGCTACCAAATTGTGTGGCAAGTCCCTTCGCAATTTGCTGCAAAAAATCTAACTTTTGCTTTTCCATTTTCTATTCCCCTCCCATGCGCAATGCGCTTTCCTAGCATCATTATAACATGAAAAGCTTTGGAAAAAAATAATTTTTTCCAAATTCCGATTTTTTTTATATGAAATACAACATACGTGAAAAAAAACAACAAACAAGCGAAAAAGGAGATGGATATGAGAAAGCTGATTATGTATATTGCACAAAGCTTGGACGGCTATGTGGCTGATGCACAAGGCGGTGTTGGGTTTTTGCAAGGGCAAGACCCCTTAAATGAAGACCCCGGCACATACGACGAATTCATTAGCGGCATCGACACTGTATTTTTGGGTTACAATACCTATCACCAAATTAAAAATGAGCTTTCGAAAGAGGTGTGGCCCTATGAGGGGAAGCAAAGCTATGTATTCACGCATCGTCACTGCGAAAATAAAGAGGGCATTATTTTCACACCCAAAACCCCAAAGTTACTGCTAGAGGAGCTAAGGCAAACTGAGGGTAAAGACATATGGCTTTGTGGTGGGGCGGCGCTTGTAAACCAATTGCGTGGGCAGATTGACGAATATCGCATTTCGGTTATTCCGTGTATTTTGGGTGGTGGAATTCCATTGTTTACACCGCAAGATGAGGTGCAAAACCTGCAGCTGGTGGGCACAGCGCAAACCAATGGCATTGTGGAATTGCAATATGTGCCTCGCAAAGACGGAGAAGAGGCTGCACCCTGATATTGAAGAACATGCAAACGGGAAGAAATTTCTTACATGAGCCAGAAAAACAGGCCAGTTTAAGATGGTTTTTTACAACAAAGGCAAGTTTTAAAGGAGAAATAGATGAGCAAAACCGAGGAGACGGCGTTTATTGATCTGCACGGCTTCACAGTGGAGGATGCAGAGCTTGAATTGATTGATTTTTTAGAAAGCTTGCCCAAAACAGTGCGCTATGTAGAAGTGAGCCATGGATATAGCCGTGGTACAGCACTAAAAAAGATGTTGAGAGAGCAATTTTACCACTGGCGAGTAAAGGATGTTCGTGTGGGGCTTAACCCCGGTGCCAGTTATCTTTGGCTGAAATAAATGGTGTTTTTTTTGCATTGATTGACAATTGGCACAAAGTGGGAGATAATAAATATATAGGAAGAATTACTTGGTTTTGAATGAAAAAGGAGGGAGACAGTGTGTCCAGCATTTTGATACGGTGCCCGGGATGTGGACAACAATCTCATGCACAAGCTACCTTTGAGCCAGTGGTGTGTGTACACTGTGACAAATCATTTTTACTGCCGAGAAAGCTGGTGATGGAAGCCACCAATACCACAGAGGAAGAGCAAAAGAAGGTGCAGATAAAAAGGCGTTTAAACGATGGTTTTGCCTTGCTGGAGACGCCAAAAACACACCCCAATTACGACGAAAGCACACGCGAGGCTTTGGCATTGTTTACACAATTGGTGAAAGACGACAAGACTGTGTCGCGCGCATGGTTTGGCTTATTTTGTTGTCTTTTAAACCAAGGGCGCAAAACTTTTGCAGACAAAGAAAAAATTCCCGGCACAGAGTATTGGTTTTTTGATGGTGTTCCTGCTGCAAGACCTTTTGTGGTAGAGGGATATTTTCATCGTGTTGCTGTAAGTATAGACGGCGCGGTGCATTCTCTTTTGTACGACAGCACCCTCCAACCCGGCCGCAAGGCACATTATTATTTGCACAATGCTGTGGAAAATGCCAAGGATGAGGCTGACAAATTAGAGCTTACAAAACAGATGGACCTATATTTTACAAGCGCTGTAAAGGAAATGGCAGAAAGCGCAAATGCATATCTTGCAGCACAGCCTAAAGCTTAATGTTGCAAACTGGATGCGATAGAGCCTATGGAATAAAAGGGATATATAAATATTGATAATATGAAACATTTTAAATATATGAACATGGAAAGCGAGCCTATTTGCAAAAGCGATAGGATGCAGATTACCGCTACCGAAAAGACAGATTTTTTTAACTTTTGGGATGCCAAGGAAAACAAAGTTCAAAAAAAAGCGAATGCCCCATTGGCCTATACGGAAGTAACGGGTGACTTTATTGCCACAGTTCAGCTTTCTGCTATTTTTCGAGATACGTATGATTCTGCCGTGTTGATGTTGTGGCAAGACATAGATACTTGGGCAAAAGCTTGTCTTGAATTAACGGATTTTGGCAAGATTGCTGTGGTGAGTGTGGTGACAAATAAACTTTCCGATGATGCCAATGGGAACAATTTAAACGTGAATTCGGTACATATTAAAGCGGTGCGAGTAAACAATGATTTTTCATTTCATTATTCTTTAGACGGAGTAACGTATGAAATGATGAGGTTTTTTCATTTAGACATGGAAAAAACCATCCGGCTGGGTTTTGCGGCACAATCACCGGTGGGCCAAGGCACAGAGTGTGTTTTTGATCATTTTACCCTTTGCCACCACACAGCCCAAAATATAAGAGAAGGTGTATAAAAATAAGCACCCCGCATTGAGAGCAGGGTGCTTATTTTTATTTTAACTTTAGATTTTAAAAAGCAAGCCGATGCCGGATTTCCATCGCATAGGGCATACCTCAGCGCTATATCTTGCCACAAATTGTGACACCTGCACGCGACGAAGCAGTTTTTATGAAATTTCACATAAATATGTAACGTTGTTGCGATGCTCATCTTGTTGCTTTTACAGTTAAAATCTGCTGCCTATGATGGCATGGGGAAACGGATGAAGTTGGCGAAATATACAAAATTAGCACAATTACACCCTTTGGTGAAAACACACAAATTAAATAATGTGATTTTATGCAAATCGTTAGGAATTGAAAATCAAATTGACAAAGTCTAGCAATTGATTTACCATCGAAGAAAGGGTGGTAATGCCAAAATAAAGGAGGGGACGAATGGATTTCACACAGATACAAAAGCAACTTCGTTTGGTGACAGATGAGTTATTTTGCAAGCAGAACCTTCACGGGAAACTGGTGGTGCTGGGGTGCAGCAGTAGTGAAGTGATGGGGGTGCATATCGGCAAAGGCTCCAGTGCCGAAGCAGGGCGCGTAATTGTGAAAGAGCTTTTACAAATCACTCAAGAAAAAGGTGCGTTTTTGGCCGTGCAATGCTGCGAGCATTTAAACCGTGCTTTGGTGGTGGAGCGCGCTGTAGCCGAAAGCCACCGTCTTTGTTTGGTTTCGGCGGTGCCGGCTTTGCATGCAGGTGGGTCTGGTGCGGTGGCGGCGTTTCAAAATGCTAAAGACCCTGTGTTGGTTGAGTGTATCGCAGCGGATTTTGGTATTGATATCGGAGATACGTTTATTGGAATGCATGTGCGTCATGTGCAAATTCCCTTTCGTCCGTCGATAAAGGAAATTGGCAACGCACACATCAGCTGTTTGCGCAGTCGTCCAAAACTCATCGGTGGAGAGCGTGCCATGTATGGCACAGAACATCTTCATCTGTAGAGGTAAAGTTTATTTTAAAATAGAAAAGAAGAAAATAAAAACAGAAGAGTGTGGGGTAAATGCTCCACACTCTTCTGTTTCATGGAAATAAAGGCATTTATGACATTGCGGGACACAGCCGTGCTTTTGTTTTTTGGTGTGTTCTAGTCTTCAGCCAACACGATGATATAATCGTCCTCGCTGAAGCTAAGTTTGTCAGATTTTAAGGGGCTTGTGATGATTTCAAATGATTTACCGCGTTGCAATTTATAGCCCAGAGCAATTTCGTTTTTCTGTTTTACAATTTCGGTTACCGTGTAAAAATCAATTTCTTGATTCAGCTTCACATAGTGGGCTGCGTTGCGGATGTAAATTTCTGAACCTTCCTGTTGCAATAATTCTCTAAAAACAATTGCCAAATCTCGGTTTTCTGAAATTTGTGTCAAGATTAAATTTACAATATTAGAACCAACCACCAAATCATTTACCTCGGCAACTTTTGCCAGCCGCTGATTTGTGATGTTCTTCAATTCACTGGTAATGTTGAAAACACGGTCTTCTTTACGTGCAATATCGCGTAAATGGATCAGTTTCAAGAGGGTCATAGCATCCGAGCGATCGGTGTCGCAGTCATCGGAGCTTAAAAGCAATACATGATTGATGGATCCCTCTACCAATCTTTCAAGATTATCTCTGCGATTCGTGTCACAATCCACCAATTGCAAACTGATGTGTAGGAGTTTTTCGCCCAAGGCATGAAGCTTATCGGTATTCAGGTCTTCATCTGCCAAAATCACTTTAGATCCGCTTAAAAAATATCCGTCTAGCTGCAACAAAATTTCTTCCAGCATGCTGTTTTGCCCTAAAATTAACACGGTTTCAGGGTTTGGTTCCACAGTTTTCTGCGAAAGATAAGGTGTGATATCTGGCACAGATATGGCATTTTCCATGGGTTTTGCCATGCCATCGTCTTCCACCAACAGCAAAATATCATCATCTTTTTGCAATTCTAGGTCATTGTCGGGATTTAACATGATTTTTTCGCCGCGACGCAGGCCCATTGGTGTGGCCATTTCAAATAAGTTTAAGATATCGCCAAATTTTTTGCCGCCAAGTGTGGGCATCGACTCAAAATACAACTCGTTGCCGTCATAGTCAAATAATTCTACCAGCACGTTTGAAAGTCCGGGTTGACGACAAGTTTGTGCGATAATACGAGAAATAGCGTCATTGATAAGAATGAGTTCCACGTGGCCTTCACCTGCAATGCTGGCCGCCTCGTAGTTCATGTTTTCGGTGATGGTGGCTACAATGTGCGGAGGATTCGTTAAATGTGGGTTGCTTCTTAAATAGCTTACAATAGCTAAAATTGATTTGGTTGTGATGAAATCTTCCTGCTCGTTGATGATGATGGCGCGGCAGGTGTCGATAGAGCATTGTTCTAGCATATGCATGTCGGTGATATTGCCTGTGCGGCAGATGATGCGCGTGGTTTTGAAATCTTGAATATTTTTGGCAATGGCGGTTTCCACATCTTCTTTTTCCTCGGGGGAAAGAATTACAATACAGCCATCTTTATGGTTTTCGTTGGCTGTAATCAGCTCTGTAAGGATGGTATAAATACTTTCATTAAAGCCCAAAACCAAGGTGTGATTGTCCTCCACCACCATGGAGTTTCCTTTTTTCAAAGAGTTAAGCTTTTCTTCGAAACCGGTGGTGATAATACCGATGAGGATACTGGTGATGAAAATGCCGCATAGTGTGACAATGGACATCAAAATGAGATATGGCAAGTTTGCCGTGTCGGCGGCGGTGATGGTGCCCGCATCTATAACGTGCATCACACTTTGCCAAACATTCTCAAGAATACTACCCTGGCCGAATAAGAACACCAAAACACCTGCGATTACCACAACCGCTAAGGTGACAAGAAATAAGATTCCAACCAGTGCCACAGCACCTTTGGACATTAAATTGTCAAACCGATAGCGTAATACCGTTTTCCAGCCGCGTTTTTCATTTTTCAAAGTATACACCCTCCCTCGTTTTTTCTTACATATCATTTATTATAAAACAAACCGGGTTGCTTGTCTAGCATCACAGCGTCTGTTCGGCGAAAACAGTGAGATATCGTATCATATCACATTTACTTTTTGTGAAAAGCAAATACGTCAATTTTTATAAGGGGTTGTTCACAAAGCTTTTTCTGCGGTGTTTTTAAAACACAATAAACCCAAACCGCCGGGGTGTTATCCCGGCGGTTTGTTTTTTTGGCGGCTTTTGTTTTTGTATAATAACCTTATTGGCAATGTTTAAATTTTAGCTTTTGTAGAATCGTCCTTAAATAAAAGTTTTTTTGGGGGAAGCTTGAAACCCCCTTTTCTTTCGAAGAAAAGGGGGTTTCAAGGTCTTGTCTTTTAAGTAAGAATAAGCAATTAGTACATGCCGTCCATGCCACCGGGCATAGCGGGGGCAGCTGCTGGTGGTTCTGGCTCGTCGGCTACAAGGCTTTCGGTAGTGATTACCATAGCGGCCACAGAAGCTGCGTTTTCAAGGGCAGAACGTGTTACTTTAGCGGGGTCAACGATGCCCATTTCCATCATATCACCGTAGCTTTCGGTTTGGGCGTTGTAACCATAGTATTTTTTGTTTGCGGTGCGAATTTTATCAATGATGACGCTACCTTCAACACCTGCGTTCATGGTGATTTGACGCAGAGGAGATTCCATGGCACGAAGCACAATTTGAGCACCGGTTTTCTTGTCGCCCTCAAGGGTTTCGATAAGAGATTCGATGGCGCCCATTACTTCTAGCGGAGC
This sequence comes from uncultured Oscillospiraceae bacterium, assembly GCA_964370445.1. GTDB lineage: Bacteria > Bacillota > Clostridia > Oscillospirales > Ruminococcaceae > JAAYCI01. The sequence continues at coordinate 7,533 of CAYJJK010000016.1, forward strand.
CACGCCGCCGCCAGCCACAATACCTTCTTCCACAGCGGCTTTGGTGGAGCTTAATGCGTCTTCGATGCGCAATTTTTTGTCTTTCATTTCCACTTCCGTGGCAGCACCTACGCGGATAACGGCAACGCCACCGGCAAGTTTTGCAAGACGTTCTTGAAGTTTTTCGCGGTCGAAATCGCTGGTAGAATTTTCAATCTCGGCACGAATTTGGTTTACGCGACCGTCAATGGCGGTTTTTTCGCCGGCACCATCTACAATGATGGTGTTCTCTTTGGTCACCTTCACTTGACGTGCACTGCCAAGCATTTCAAGGGTGGTTTCTTTTAGTTCATAGCCCAGCTCCTCGGTAATAACAGTACCACCGGTGAGGATGGCAATATCTTGCAACATTTCTTTGCGACGATCGCCAAAACCTGGGGCTTTTACGGCAACGCAGGTGAAGGTGCCACGCAAACGGTTCACGATGAGAGTAGAAAGGGCTTCACCCTCGATATCCTCTGCGATAATAAGCATTTTTTTGCCAGCTTGCACAATTTGCTCTAGCAGGGGAAGCAGGTCTTGGATAGCACTGAGTTTTTTGTCTGTGATGAGAATGAGCGCATCGTCAAGCACAGCTTCCATTTTTTCGGTATCGGTTACCATGTAAGGGGTGATATAACCACGGTCGAATTGCATGCCTTCCACCACTTCGGTATAAGTTTCGGCAGTTTTGCTCTCTTCAATGGTAATAACGCCGTCGGCACTCACTTTTTCCATGGCTTCTGCAATCAAGGAACCAATGGCTTCGTCGCCGGCAGATACGGTACCAACGCGTGCGATGTCTTCACTGCCTTTTACTTTTTGGCTGTTCTTTTTCAATTCTGCCAAAGCCACGTCGGTGGCTTTTTGAATGCCACGTTTAACATCCATGGGGTTTGCGCCTGCAGCCACATTTTTCATGCCTTCATGCACCATGGCCTGTGCCAAAACAGTGGCAGTGGTGGTGCCGTCGCCAGCGATGTCGTTGGTTTTGGTGGCCACTTCTTTCACAAGCTGTGCGCCCATGTTTTCAAAAGCGTCGCCAATTTCAATTTCTTTAGCAATGGTTACACCGTCGTTTGTGATGGTAGGTGCACCGTATTTTTTTGCCAGTACCACGTTGCGGCCTTTGGGGCCAAGTGTGATTTTAACGGTATCAGCCAATTTGTCAATACCAGCGCTTAGTGCTTTGCGGGCGTCCTCGCCATATAGCATTTGTTTTGCCATTGTTCTCATTCTCTCCTTTTATGTTCTGATAATTTTATAGTCTTTGCCGTTTTTTGGTTGGATATACGGCATGCAAGGCGGTGTTTTTTAAAAGCTGTATATGCCCTGCAAGGTTTTTATGTAAAAAATTTACTCAACAACGGCCAAAACGTCACTTTGGCGCACGATAACATACTCTTTGTCGCCCATTTTCAGTTCGTTGCCGGCATATTTGCTTACAATGATTTTGTCGCCAACCTTCAGCTCCATTTTTACTTCTTTGCCGTCCACAACACCACCGGGGCCCACGGCCACCACTTCGGCAATTTGTGGTTTCTCTTTAGCACTGCCCGGCAAAATAATTCCGGCGGCGGTGGTTTCTTCTGCTTCCCACCCTTGGATGACAACGCGATCTCCCAGCGGTTTCAGCTTCATTTCTGCCATTTTAGACATTTTTCTTGCTCTCCTTTTTTTACATATATTGTTTTAGTACATTTCAAAACGTGTTTAGCACTCTTGATGCCTAAGTGCTAATAACCATTTTAACGGCTCTGTAGAAAAAAATCAAGGGGAAATTTGAAATTTTTTAGAAATCCTGCAAAACATGCAAATATTTGTGCCTATTGCACATATAATGGGCCTTATAATTGGTTTTTATGCAGAGAACACGGCAACACAAAGCGTGCAGCTTTGGGCAATATTTTGGCATATAGCCGCGCGGCTTTGGTGCACTCGCCGTCTATATTCAAAATAAAGGGTTCTTTTCCTTTTGGTAAAATGCACACCTCTTTGGCCTTGCGATACAGCATGATATCGGAAAATGCTGGTAGAATTTCACCGTTTTGGATATGCTCTCCTTTTTTATAGGCTCCAATAACGGATGCAGCGCGCAATCGGCTAATCTTTTTTACCAAAATCACATCAAAAAAGCCGTCTTGCACATCTGCCATTGGCGCTGCTAAAAAGCCACCACCATAGGTTTTGCCGTTGCACACAGCGGCGATGGTATAGCGGTCATCCATCTTTTCGCCATCAATACAAACATTTAGGTGTTTTCCCAGTGGACGCAAAAGGTGCTCTGCCACCGATATAGTATATGCCATAGAACCACCAAGGAGGGGCACGCGTCGATATTTTGGAATGCCGTGTGCCACCTCTGCGTCTAGCCCGGTGGATGTGATGGCAGTGCAAATGCCCATGTCGGTTTGCATCAAGTCGATGTCGATGGATTGCCCGTTGATAAGGTTAGGCAGATTTAAAAAGTCATCCACAGTGCCAAATGTGCGCACAAAGTCGTTACCGCTGCCACAAGGCACCGATGCTACTTCGGCATTTGGAAATGAATATGCACCATAAATAACCTCGTTCAGTGTGCCGTCTCCACCAACAGCATAAAGGCGCACAAGATCACCGGAAGATGCATATTTTTGGGCGATTTCGCTTGCGTGGCGCACACCTTCTGTTTTTTCAAAAATGGGCAGGTGTCCTGCCTCTCTTGCAGTTTTTTGCAAAAGAGGCAACATACGTTGTGTGGCATTTTTAGGTCCGGATACCGGGTTTATAATAAAAACATGTTTCTTCTCAGACATATAGGATGATTGCCAAAACTTCCAATGGCTCCTTTCCTGTATTGCGCAAGGCGTGCTCATGTCTGTCGGGTGTGTATAAAACATCACCGGCAGCAAAAGGGGTGTGCACGCCGTTATCCAAAAAAGTGCCTTCGCCATTTAATACATAATACGTTTCAAATTCGCCCTGATGCACATGAGGCCCAATTTCGCCGCCCACCGGTAGGGTAAGCTTTGCAAATAATTTCCCCTTGCCACAAAGCTCTTCTTCACCGTTTAAAAGGTGGCATGCCTGCACTTCGCCTTGGCCATCATACAAAATCCCTCGGTTTTCACATTTCAGTTCGTTCTTTTTTCGTATCATATGAACACAGCTTCCTTTCCTAATGCCTCAAATTTTGAAAACCCCTTGCGGCGGCAGAAACCAGTAAAATCAAAAATAAAGCCAACCCACCACCAAATAAAATGCCGCAAAAATCAATTACCACATCGGTGACAGAGCCCACACGTCCCGGGATGAACTGCTGTAGAAATTCGTCGCTGACAGCAAAACCAAGCCCTAAAAGTAACGGCCAAGAAGCAAAGGCCAATATACGGCCCGTGTATGCACGCAAAGTAAGTACCAGCCAAAATCCAAGCATGGTGTATTCAGCGACATGCCCAAGCTTGCGTACCGTGGTTTCGCTTAGTTGTATGTCAAGGCCGGCACGTAATAAAATTTCGTTGATATAGCTTGTGATGGGGAGACTGAGTGAACTGGATACTGCCCCAACACGTGAAGATTGGTAAAAAATGAACACGAGGGTACTTAAAAGAAAAAGAGTAAACACCACTTTTGCAGCAAGTGAAGTACCGGCTTTAGCTGAAGTTTGTGTCATAAAGGCTCTCCGTAGGATTTTTTCATATGGATATTGAGTATAAATAGGTATGGGTAAGTAAGCACAAAAGGGTGTGTCACGCCACTTTATGCTCTGTGGCTTTCCCAAAAGTAATCAGGGCATTTATTTAAGGGAATAGATGCCTTGCTTATGTTTTTTAGAGTGTTTTCTCACAATTGGTTTTTGCAGGGCTCTTGAGAAAATTATGCTTAGTCCTCCCAGCTGATGAGGATGTAAAGTAAAAAATTATCTGCACATTGGGCATTAAAGCGGCAATTTATCATAAAAAATATATGCGGATAGGTGCTGCTTAAAGCAGATTTTAAGTGGCCGTGCAACTGCGAAAACAAATCGATATAATCTGGGTTGCGCTCATTGCCTTGTGTGAGCAAATGTTCCATATAAGCATGCTCGGGGCTGTTTGCGTTAAAGGGATTTTGTAATGTGTGATACAGTTCACAACTGAAATTTTGCTGTTGTTTTTCACGTTTCACCTCAGTGTCTATCGCCTGCAAAGCACGTGCAACCTCTGCTTTTACATACTGTTCGTTCCATGCCGTATTTCTGTTTTTTTGCTCCATTTTCTACATCCTCCTATCTTTTTTGAAATCGTTATTGTTATAAGCTGGGCAATGTATCGCGTCGGTTCCACGCTAGGGTGCTTTGTGTAACACTGTGGCTTTGTGCAAAGGATACCATCATACCGCAACTTAAGCAATAAAAAGATACACCACCGTCTGAAAGAGGCGAGACTAAGGCGCGCCCACCACAGAATGGGCAAGCTTTAGCCGCCCCGCGAGATACAAACCGATCTTTGCCGCGGCGGTTCCACATTAGGGCCATATCGTCACGTTCAGTGGCGGTTTTATGAATTGCAATGGCCATACACCCACGGTTGCGGCACACCACGCTAAACCCTTCGCCCACAATGCGCGAATACGCCGCTAAATTTCCACAAAATGGGCATCGCTCTAGCTTTACCATATGCCATCCCCCATTTATTTTAAACTCTCTAGTAAGTAGGTATAAAACATAATAACAAATAAAATACAGAAAAACTTCGCCGCATCTCATATGAGGATTGCAATAGACTATTTCCTTTAGTAGTGTAGCGCATTTTGCCATTTTTGTATACCTCTTCTTTGTGGAAAACACCAATTTTTCACCTCTTGCAAAATTGGTGTTTGTTTTGTATAATGAGGAGGCCGATATATTTTTGAATGGATATCGGAAAGCGGGAGGACAAACCATGAAAATAATAGAAACCACCCATGCCGAAGGGCAGGTGCTATGTCACGATTTGACGAGAATTATCCCAGGGAAAGAAAAGGGGGTAGCTTTTAAAAAAGGGCATGTGGTGTGTAAAGAAGATATCCCAGAACTTCTTAAAATGGGCAAAAAAACATTGTATGTATGGGAAAAAGAAGAAGGGATGTTGCATGAAAATGAAGCGGCAGACATTTTGTATCAGATTTGTGCGGCAGACCATATGACCCCTTCGCCGGTAAAAGAAGGGAAAATTGATGTGCATGCTACTTGCGACGGTTTTTTACAGGTAGATGTTGAAAAACTGCGAAGCATCAATAGGCTTGGGGAGGTGATGATTGCCACACGCCATCACCAGAGCCCTGTGCGCTGTGGAGACAAGCTTGCCGGCACACGTATAATTCCCTTATTGATTGATGAAAAGAAAATGGAAATGGCACAAAATCTAGCTGGTAACGTGCCAATTTTACAGTTGCATCCGTTTGAAAAAGGAAAAAAAGTAGGTATCGTCACCACGGGTAGCGAGGTGTACAATGGCCTTATCGAAGATAAATTTACACCGGTGCTTCGCATGAAAATTGGTGAGTATCAAATGGAAGAGCTGGGGCAAGTGACCGTGGACGACAATGATTCTGATGTGACAAGCGCTATTTTATCATTTGTGAGACAAGGTGCGGATCTAGTACTGTGCTCAGGCGGCATGAGTGTAGATCCTGATGATAAAACCCCATTGGCTATAAAAAATACGGGTGCAAGGGTGGTGTCGTATGGGGCGCCAGTGCTTCCCGGTGCAATGTTTATGCTCGCTTACACTGAAGAAGGTGTGCCCATTGTGGGCCTGCCCGGCTGCGTGATGTATGCAAAACGAACTGTTTTCGATTTGGTTTTGCCACGCCTTGCTGCTAATATGCCGGTGAGCGCAAATGATTTGGCCGCACTTGGAAACGGGGGGCTTTGCCTCAATTGCACGACTTGTATTTTTCCAAACTGCGCTTTTGGTGCAGGCGTGTAAAATGGATGGTTGAGAATGAAATTCTGCATGATTAGCATACTTTTAAGTTTTTTCTTATTATCAGCTTGTGGAAGCACCACAATGCACCATGAAGATACCGTGCTTATTGCAGCGGCTTCTAGCTTAGAGCCTGTGCTCAGCGAGCAGGTGATACCGGCTTTTGAAAGGGAGTTTCCACACATTGATGTAATGCAAACCTATGCCGCCAGTGGGCAGTTGCGCCATCAAATAGAAGCGGGCTTACGTGCCGATGTGTACCTCAGCGCCGACATACAGCAGGTGGAGGCCTTGCAAACGGCAGGCATGATATACGAGCAAACGCCGCTTTTGAACAATGAGCTGGTGCTTATTGTTCCGGTGTCTAATGAGCCAACCATAAGCGCGCTTTCAGATATTGAGCATGCTCAAATTGTGGGTATTGGAGACCCCAGTAGTGTGCCTGCGGGGCGATATGCCAAAGCAACTCTTGAGCAGCAAGGCCTATGGAATGATTTACAAAGCAGCCTTTCGCTGGCAACAAATGTTACACAAGTGCTTACATGGGTGGGAGAGGCCACTGTGGATGCTGGTCTTGTTTACAAAAGTGATGCTGTATTTTCACGGAATGTGCATATTGTATGCGATGCGACACCAGAAAATGAAGAGATTGTGTACCCGTTGGCCCGTTTGACAGACACACAGGCTTCCACCCTTTTTTACGCTTTTTTACAATCGGATGAAGCTGCAGTTTACTTTGAAGAAGCCGGTTTTACAGCAAGTGTGGCATAGTTCGGTTTTGCAGGCTATGCTTAAAAACAAAGAGATAGAATAGCTTTCTTATAGAAATATTCAGAAACCTCAAAACCTTTTACATATAAGCGCATGTGTTGGCGTTGTATGAAAAAAGAAGGGTGGGCTTTCCACCTCTCAAAAGAAAAAGTGGCTATGTTTTTGTGCAACAGTAAGCTTTAAGATGTAAGTTTTTTGTCTCATACCTCGCAAAGAAAGGGTTTAGCTATGGAATTTTCTGCCATATGGATATCGCTTGCAACTGCCACGACGTCGATGATCGTTACCGTTGGTTTAGGGATTTTTGGTGCGTTTTGGGTGTTGGGAATGCAAAACCGATATTTGGCCATGGTGGTGGATGGGCTGTTTACTTTGCCGCTGGTGTTGCCACCAACGGTGGCGGGATTTTTTTTGCTTTACACCTTTGGCGTGCAAAGACCAGTGGGCGAGTTTTTGTTGGAATATTTAGGTGTGCAATTGGTGTTCAATTGGCCTGCTACGGTGCTTGCTGCAGTTGTGATTTCACTGCCACTGATGTACCGCAGTGCAAAATCAGCGCTGGAACAAGTGGATGAAAATGTGCTTGCCGCTGCACGCACATTGGGGTTTTCTGAACTTCGGCTTTTTTTTAAAATTGCTTTGCCGCTGGCTTCTCCTGGTATTATTGGTGGCGCAATTTTAGCGTTTGCACGAAGTTTAGGTGAGTTTGGAGCTACCATTATTATTGCGGGAAATATCGTGGGACAAACGCGCACCTTGCCATTGGCGGTGTATTCGGCCATTGCAAGCGGGGATATGCAAAGTGCATTAGATTATGTGGTTATATTGGTTTTCATCTCCTTTTTAGCTGTGCTTAGTTTGAATGTTTTAAATGGAAAAGCACGACCGTGGCTTAAAAAGGAGGCTATCAAATGAGCTTGCATGTCGACATTCAAAAAAAATGGAAAGATTTTTCTTTAAACATACAATTTTCTTGTGATGATAACGATGTCATGGGAGTTCTGGGTGAATCCGGAAGTGGAAAAAGTATGACATTACGCTGTATTGCTGGGCTTATTACACCGGATGCCGGACATATTGAACTGAATAACCGCACATTGTACCATGGGGTAAAACGAATCAATTTAAAACCGAAAGAGCGTAATATTGGTTATTTATTTCAAAATTATGCCTTGTTTCCGCATATGACTGTGCACGAAAATGTGCGCTGTGCCTGCCGTGGTACAGCGGGGAAAAAAGCTTCCGAAGCGGATGGTTGGCTGCGTGAATTTGATTTACAAGCATTGAAAAAGCGATATCCTGCGCAACTTTCGGGTGGGCAACAACAGCGCGTGGCTTTGGCTCGAGCCATGGCAATGGCACCGGATTTATTACTGCTGGACGAACCGTTTTCAGCACTGGATTCGCATCTGCGAGAGGGGCTTACACTGGAGATGCGTCGCAGGCTGGCAAGGTTTGAGCATCCATCCCTCTTGGTGACGCATAGCCGTGATGAAGCCTATAAAATATGTAATTTTTTGTTTTTTTTACAAAATGGGAAAAGTGTTTGTTTTGGGCAAACAAAGGAGATGTTTAAAAACCCTAAAAAGCTTTCTGTGGCCCGCCTTTCCGGTTGCAAAAATTTTTCGCGGGCTGAGCATGCTCGGGACGGGTGGGTTCATGCTTTGGATTGGGGGGTTACCCTGCCTGTTGAACAAAAGGTTCCGCAAAATTTTACACACATTGGTGTGCGTGCACATCATTTTTTGCCGTGCAAGGCCGATGCATCTGGAGCCATCCCGGTGCGCCTCTTAGAGGAAATAGATGCACCGTTTGAAACGGATATGTTGTTTCAAAGTCTTTTGTCAAAAGATTCAGGCTGCGAAACGATTTGGTATAAGCGCGAAAAACAAATGGGAAGCACCGAGGTGCCAACGCATATCAATGTGGCGCCTCAGCAGGTACTTTTGTTGGAAAATGATGATGCAAGATAATAGACCATTTTGCTTAGGACAAAGTAGAGAAATGACCTGAAAATTAGTAATGTTTTCATTTTTAAATTTAAATTATTTTAAGGGAGTGAGAGGATGGAACATAAGCTTTCACATTTTAATGAAAGTGGAAATGCACATATGGTAGATATTTCGAGTAAAAATGATAGCACGCGTATTGCAATTGCCACGGGGCGTATTATTATGAATAGGCCTGCGTTTGATGCTGTAAAAAATGGAACAGCAAAAAAAGGGGATGTTTTGGGTGTGGCACGTGTTGCCGGCATCATGGCGTGTAAGCGCACGGCAGATCTTGTGCCCCTATGCCATTCCATTGCGTGTGAAAATGCTGAATTGAGTTTTGATTTGAGCGAGGAAACCAGTTCTGTAAGGGCAACGTGCACAGTGAAAACAAGTGGAAAAACCGGAGTTGAGATGGAGGCTTTATGCGGTGTGCAGGTGGCGTTATTAACCGTATACGATATGTGTAAGGCTGTGGATAAGGCTATGATGATGGAGGGGATTTGCCTTTTGGAAAAACGTGGTGGCAAAAGCGGAGACTATGTGCGAAATGAGCATGCTTGCCGATGAAAGATTTATTTGGACGCAATCTCAGTTACTTCCGCATTTCAGTAACCGATCGCTGTAACTTACGCTGCCGATATTGCATGCCCGAAGAGGGCTTATACACAATGGAACATGATGAAATTTTACGTTATGATGAAATTGTGCGCCTGGCACGCATCATGGTGCAAAATGGCGTGTGGCGGTTTCGGCTTACCGGGGGAGAGCCTTTGGTGCGAAAAAACCTGCCACAATTAGCGACGGATTTGAAAGCGATTGATGGAGCAGAATACCTCGGTCTTACAACAAATGGCTTATTGCTGGAGGAGATGGCTGCTGATTTGTATGGTGCCGGAGTGGACGGGCTGAATATAAGCCTTGACACGACAGAGCGCACTCGATTTGAAGCGCTCACACGGCGTGACGGGCTAGACAAGGTTTTGTCCGGTTTGCATACAGCGCTACGCTTGCCGTTTAAGCACATTAAAATTAATTGTGTGTTGTCAGAAAGTAGCACGGAGGAAGATTGGATGGGTGTTTTGACACTCGCTAAAGAATATCCTGTGGATGTACGGTACATTGAGCTTATGCCCATGACAGGAGTGAGCATGCTTGAACCTGCGAGCATAGAAACGGTGAAATGCGCTATTGAAGCAAAATACGGTGCACTTTGTGCGCTGTCGCAAGATGCAGGTGCAGGACCGGCTATTTATTGGAAGGCCAACGGATTTCGTGGGAGAATTGGTTTTATACCGGCGATGAGCCATCAATTTTGCGAAACATGTAACCGTCTTCGCCTTACAGCAGACGGCAAGCTGAAACTGTGCTTGTTTTATGAGGACGGTATGGATATAAAGCAGTTGTTGAGAAATGGCAGCAGTGATGCAGATATAGAACATGCCATTCGAAATGCTATTATGCAAAAACCTAAAAAGCATCATGGCGTTGTGATGCAAAGTGAGCGTGAACAAAATACAGATAGGCCCTGTGGGATGTATAGAATAGGAGGATAAATGATGGCACAAGAGCTAAAAAATGGACAGGTGGTGGCTGTTTGTATCAGCGAAAAAAAGGGGACAGCAAAGCGTAATATTAAGACGGTGACCCTTTTGGAAAATTATGGGCTAGAGAACGACGCGCATGCAGGAGATTGGCACCGTCAGGTGAGTTTGCTTTCGGAGGATAAAGTGGATGCCTTTCGTATGCGTGGCGCTCAGGTGGAAAACGGCGCTTTTGGCGAGAATATTCTTGTGCGAGGAATTGATTTTGCAACACTCCCTATTGGCACAAAAATGAGATGCAATGATGTTGTTTTAGAGCTTACACAAATTGGAAAAGAGTGCCATGCACACTGTGCCATACATGCTCAGGTGGGTGATTGCATTATGCCACGTGAGGGTGTGTTTGCACGAGTGCTGCACGGCGGGGTAATTGCTATGGGAGATGCATTTTATGTGGAAGAAACAGTATAAAGTGGCCATTTTAACGGCAAGTGACAAGGGTGTGCGCGGTGAGCGTGAGGATGAAAGTGGGCCCCTTTTACAGCACTTGGTGCGTAAAGCAGGCGGAGAAATTGTTGCAACTGCATTGCTATCAGATGATGAAGAAGGCCTTTCTCAGCAGCTTCGTTCTTGGTGTGATGGCGGAGAAATTCACCTTATTTTAACCACGGGTGGCACAGGGCTGGCCCCACGAGATCACATGCCAGAGGCCACTTTAAAAGTTGCCGACCGTTTGGTGCCCGGTATAGCAGAGGGCATTCGGGCGCAAAGTTTTACCATCACAAATCGTGCAATGCTTAGCCGTGCAGTGTGTGCAACACGAAAAAATACGCTAATTATAAACTTGCCAGGCAGCCCAAAGGCCGCAAGCGAATCGTTTGCATTTGCACTACCGGTGCTTGAGCACGCTTTGGATTTGCTTTGTTCGGGTGCGGGGGAATGTGCACGTTGATGTTGGTTTTTTGTGCATAAAGTAGATATGCACCGGGGCATAAGGGCGTTTTACGGCAGGGGGTAAAGGCTTGTAAAATAGCCTGCTTTGCAGATTGATGGCATCGTTTTTCGCTCGAACATCAAGCAAAAATTATGATTGAATAAAACGCCCCCTCGCCGCCGAGAAATGTGTCGGTGGCGAGGGGGCGTTTATAAGGTGATGAGCATGCTCGTTTTAAAAAGTGTAGAATGTGGATGTGCCCGGACCAATGGGAATGCCCAAAAGCAGCCAGGCAACAAGCATGACGATCCATATCAAAAGTAAGCTGAGGCTGTAGGGCAGCATGGTGGAAACCAAGGTGCCAATGCCGGCCTTTTTGTCGTATTTTTGGGCAAATACTACGATGATAACAAAATAGCTGAGCAAGGGCGTGATGATGTTGGTGCTACTGTCTCCCACGCGATAGGCCAGCTGTGCAAGCTCAGGACTGTATCCCAGTAGCATAAACATGGGCACAAAAACAGGCGCCATGATGTTCCATTTGGCCGAGGCCGAGCCGATAAATAAGTTGATGAATGCTGTAAAAAGCACAAACATAACAATAAGTGGTACGAGGCCGATATTGACGCTACTGAAAAAACTTGCCCCATTGATGGCCAAAATATTACCAATATTAGAGTAGTTAAAATAAGCGATGAATTGTGCAGCGATGAAAGAAAGAGCTACATAATCGCCCAAAGAAGACATCGTTTTGCCCATGGCATTGCATACAGTGTTGCCGCTTTTTTTGCTCATACTGCCGCTTGCTTTGCCAAAGGCGATGGCTGGAATGAAAAAGCCCAACATGATGATGACCACAATGCTACCAATAAGCGGTGATGTGGGCGTGCCGATGATTTCTCCATTTTCATTGCGCAAAAATGAATTTTCCGGTATTGCGGCCACGGCCAGCACCAAAAGAAACACACCTGCTGCAATGGCTGCGGCAATGATGCCCTTTTTGTCAGATTCAGTAATTTCACGCAGGGAGTGGTCCTCTTCAATTTCACTGTCGGCTTGATACGCCCCAAGGCGAGGCTCTACCAATTTATCGGTGATGATAGTGCCCACAATAATCACCAAAAAAGTAGATACGAACATGAAAAAGTAGTTGCCAAGAACATTAACAACATAGTTTGGGTCTACAATTTTGGCGGCTTCTTGAGTGATACCAGCAAGCAAAGCATCTACAGAGCCTACGAGTAAGTTTGCCGAAAACCCACCAGAAACACCAAAAAATGCTGCAGCAAGCCCAGCGATGGGGTGTCGTCCATAGGCGCGAAATACCATGGCACCCAGCGGTATGAGCACGACATACCCAACATCAGAGGCCACATTGCTCATCACGCCTAAAAAAATGATCACTGGTGTGATGAGCGCTTTTGGGGTAAAACGCACTGTACCTTTTAGCAAAACACTGATAAGACCGCTTTGCTCGGCAACACCTACGCCCAACATGGCCACCAAAACCACACCCAGTGGTGCATAACTTGTAAAGTTGGTTACCACGGTGGTAAGCATGTATTCAAGGCCGTCAGGAGAGAGCAAACTGATTACGCCTACGGTGGTTTCTTGCACCTCGCCGTCCACAATGGCCGTGCCTGTGGCCGAAAGGCCAATTGCCGAAAACAGGGCTGAGAGAATAACCACCAAAAGGCTTAAAATTCCGAATAGCAAAATGGGATGCGGCAGGCGATTACCCACCACTTCAATCAGGTTTAAAAATTGGTACAGAGCTCCTTTTTTTTGGGGGGCCTTTGGTTTTGACATGATGACCTCCTTGTTTTTGTTATCACATAACGAAAAAAGTGATTGCTATACTAAAAATAGCACATTTTCTCAAAAAATGCAACGATGTATTTGTCGATATTAGCAAAAATGCACAATTTTGTTCAATGAAATATAAAATCAGAGGGCTTGATATTAAAAAAACTATCAACCCTCTGATTTTTTTTTGCAATAGGCAGACATGCTTTGCCCGCTTTCTTTGGTTACCTCGCGGCCTAGAAAGTTTGGCGGGATAAACTCATTTGCACTTTCTACCGAATCGAACTCCACTTCTGCATAGAAAAACCCGCTGGGCTCGTTTTCATCCACAGCCGAGCACTCCAGTTCGTGGCCATTTTCCAGAGGATACCGTCGCAGGCGTTTTTGTGCACTGGGTGCGGCAAGTAAGGCCTCAAGTGCTGTGTACTGTTCTTCGTCCAGTGGAAGCTCCACTTCGGTACGACAAAGGCCACTGCCCCCTTTTATGGTGAGGCGATATGTGCACGCTTCTTCTTTACAGGTTTTGCGTATGCGCACGGCCGGCTCAAACGAAAGGTATCCCTGTTGCATCCATTCTTCGCTTGTATAAGGTAAGTTTGGAAAATCATCCATAAGCCACTTGCGTTCTATTTCTATGTTCCTCATGTGTGTTTCTCCTTAGTGATGGGTGGAGGCTAGGCCTTATGTGCTTCACAAATGCGCGCCTTGCCACTGAGATCTTGATGGATACGCACATTTTGATAACCATTTTCGTTCATAATGGCTTGTACATCTGCTGCTTGTTTTGCGCCAATTTCAAAAAAGACAGCACCACCAGAAATTAGGGCTTTGTAATAATTTTTAGCGATGATTTTGTAAAAAAATAGGCCGTTGTCTTTGGCAAAAAGGGCCTGCTTTGGCTCGAAATATAGCTCGGCTTCAAGATGGTCGTATTCTGCACTGGTTAAATAGGGCGGGTTTGCAACCAAAAGGGAAAATTGTGCCTGTGTCAGTTGGTTGTGATAGGTGCACACATCGGCCAAAATGGGGGTGGGAGCCTGTGCATACTGCGCTTTGAAATGAGCACAGTTTTGCGAAAGATAGGAAAAGGCTTCGTCATATAATTCTACGGCAATGATAGATGCCTTTGGGCACAAAGATTGCAAACCTAAGGCCAAAGCACCACTGCCACTGCATAAGTCCAAGGCGGTTTGCACAGGGCATTGTTGTAAAAAATTGGCGGCCAAAAGGCAAAGTTCTTCTGTTTCGGGGCGTGGCACAAGCACTCCGGGCCCCACATAAAGACGTAAACTTAAAAAGTCCCAGTTTCCAAGGATATACTGCAGTGGCTCTCTTTGGCAGCGGCGTGCAATCATATGCTCTAGTGTATCTTTCTGCTTTTGTGAAAGCTGCTCGGTTTGCAGGCGGTGACAACCACTTACCGCTTCTATCATCACATCCAGCTCAAAAGCGGCACTTTCAATGCCTGAGTTTTGCAAAACTTGAAGTGCCGAGCGATAAAATGTGAGCATGCTCACCATGCGGCCTGCTCACGCATCTCTGGCAATACGGGCTCTACGGCAGCGATGGCAACTTCAATCATCTCGTCATCCGGCTCTTCAGTGGTAAGGCGCTGCAATAAAAGCCCGGGCAGTGAGATGAGCCGTGTTACGGGGTTTGCGTGCCGACCCGCAAGCCGAATAAGCTCGTAGGCAAGGCTCATCACAAGCGGAAGCAAGGCGATCTTCCACAGTACACGCAGTAGGGTGTCTTCCCAGGGGACAAAACTGCCTACCAAAATAGAAATGAGCACCACCAAAAATAAAAAGCTGGTGCCACAGCGTGGGTGAAAGCGGCTGTGCTTGCGGATGTTCTCTACTGTGAGAAGCTCGCCCGCTTCATAGCAGGCAATGGTTTTGTGCTCTGCCCCATGGTAGCCAAACACACGTTTGATGTCTTTTGATTTGCGCATGCTGGCAAGATATACCACAAAAATAGTCACCTTCACAAGGCCTTCAATCCAGTATTTTAAACTACCTAAGGCAACAACCCCGTCCAGTAAACCGGTGAGAAAGGTGGGCAAAAACATAAACAATACCAGTGCCAGGCCAAAGCCCAACACCGTGGCAAGACCCATGGTGATTTTCATGCCTAAATCGCCAAAGTGACGCTCCATCCACAGGTCGAATTTTGAAGGTTCTTCGGTTTCCTCTTCATCCACAGCAAGCTCGGCACTGCGCATGAGTGTGCTCGTTCCAATCACTACGGAATCAATAAAACTGAAAATGCCGCGAATAAACGGCCATTTAGACCATGGATATGTTTTGACGGGCTGTGTTTCACACACAATTTCACCCTTTGGTGTGCGCACGGCAAGGCTACGCACATGAGGTCCACGCATCATCACGCCTTCCATCACGGCTTGACCGCCCACACTGGTTTTAAATTCTTTTTTTTCTGACATGGTTTTCCTTTCTATTGCGGCTCTAAGGTGTTTCTTTGGTGATACAGCGGAAATTTCATATAGGCGGTGGTGCCTTTGTCAAGCTCGCTTTGCAAGTGCAAGCTGCCACCGTGTGCACACATAATTTCATCCACCACAGCAAGGCCGATACCACTGCCGCGCAAGGCACCCTGACCTTTATAAAATTTCATAGTTACGTTTTTTAAATCATCGGGTAAAATGCCACGTCCCTCGTCTTGCACAACAAGTGTGGCATGGGTTTCGTCCGTTTGCAACAAAAGGCAAATTCGGCCACCCTTTTCAGTATATTTTAAAGCATTATCAAGCAAATTGAGAAGCGCTTGCCGCACACGGTGTGCATCGGCCCAAACGGGAACTGGGTATTCAGGTATGTCAGTTTCGAATTGTATATCCAAGTTTAAAGCGCGTTGTGTTGTTAAAAGGGCGCTTTCTTCGGCTTCGGCACCTAGGTCGATTAAGGCCGGATGTAACTCTAGCCCATTTTGCATTTTAGAAAAATCGAGTAGCTCTTCCACCATGTTGTAAAGGCGGTCAGTCTCGCCAGAAATGATGCTAAGCCCACGCTGAAAAGCTGGATCTTTCGGGCTATCAAATTGCCCTACGGTTTCTGTCCAGCCCTTAATCGAGGTGAGTGGTGTGCGCAGCTCGTGGCTTACCGAAGCGATAAAATCATTTTTCATGCGTTCGGTTTTGCCCAGCTCTTCGGCCATGTGGTTGATGGTATCGCACAAGCTGCCCATTTCATCTTTTGTATGGTAATCGATGCGAGTGGCAAAGTTACCCCCTGCAATGTGGGTGGCAGTCATTTCTACCTTTTGTAAAGGAATTACGATGGAACGGATAAAAAATATACCCGAAAAAAGGCTTGCCAACAGAATAAGCAATAAAAACAACAATGATACTGCCACAAAAGATACAATGGCCGCATCCACTTGGGTGAGGCTGGTGACAAGCCGCATAGCTACGATACCGCCCGAGGAATAGGGGGTGAGCGTGGTGAGTGCCATCACTTTCTCGCCGTTTTCATTTTCGCCGGTAAAGCTGCCCACGCCGCCGCTGCCTGCGCTCAGTGCCTCATGCACATCGGGCGAAACCTCATCCGAAAGGGGCAAGACACTTGAGGAGGTAAGCACAATTTGCCCGTTTGTGTCTACCAGCATCAACTCGAATGCTTCCTTTTCTTCAAATTGTTCCACCGCCCGAATGAGGCGCAGATGTTTTTCTTCTGAAGAGGTGGAAGAAAACAGCGAAAGTTGGCTTTGCAAGGCGGTGAGTTGATCCTGCATGGCAGAGCTTGCATTGTTGTAATAGCCGGTGATAAAAAAGTATAAAATAAATCCCCATGCTACAAAAAGAAAGGCCAGCGTAAAAAGCAAGCTGCCACGTAGCCAGCGTTTTGTAATGGAAGTAGGACCCGTTTGTTTTGGCCTTGCACGTTTGCTCAATCTCATGGGTGCCAGCGATACCCATAGCCCCACACCGTAAGGATGTGCTCGGGTGTGCTTGGGTCATCTTCAATTTTCATGCGCAAGCGACGGATATTTACATCTACTATTTTCACATCTCCAAAATAATTTTCGCCCCAAACACCATTTAAAATCTTTTCACGCACCAAGGCAACGCCCTCGTTTTTGAAAAACAGTTCCATAATTTGAAATTCTACTTGTGTTAAATCAATGGGCCTGTCATTTTTTAAAAGCATGCGGCTTTTTTCGTCTAAAACAAAGCGTCCGCAGGCCAATTTGTCGTTTTCTTCAGCAGGGCCTTGGCTGCGGCTCACACGGCGACAAAGTGCCTCGATACGGGCTTTTAGCTCTGTGATGGAGAAGGGCTTGGTCATATAATCGTCGGCCCCAATTGAAAGTGCGTGCACTTTATCAGACTCTAAGGATTTTGCGCTGAGCATCATGATGCCCACCATGGGTGATGCTGTGCGGATGTTTTCACAAAGCGAAAACCCATTCATACCGGGTAGCATAATGTCTAAAATGGCGCAGTTAAAGCTTTCTACATCCTCGTGAAACACTCGAAGTGCCTCTTCGGCCGAGGATACACCCACCAGTTCAAAATCGGTGGTTTGTAAGTTGAGGACAATCAGCTCTCGGATGGAGCTTTCATCTTCCACCACTAATATTTTTTTCATAGTCACTCCTTTTGTATGTGCCTTAAAACAGTGAATGTACGCTGATAATATTATGTTCTGCTTGCGATAAACCACTTGATGGGATGAGATAAGCACCCGACACATGGGAAACCAAAATGCCATCGGGTGGGGCTGTTTCGTTGTTGCCAAACACCTGTAAAGAAAGAAGTATTTCGCTAGTTTCACTGTTTTGCAAAATCCACTCTTCGGCACCTGCGCCATCCAAAACCGTGAGATTATCCATCCATGAGTCCGGCAGGCGGATATATACACCCTTGCCGGAATCCACAAGGCCAAACTCTTTTACTTCGGACACTTCACCGGTAAAATCTACCCATTGAACATATTCCATATTTTTGTCTGCGGCATCGGTTTCTATGGTAGAAAGCCCCACACGTTGGGGCACTTCCACAATGCCGTCTCCATCGATATCGCGTGAAGATAATAATGTGTTGGAGCGTGCGGTTTCACCAACCAGGGTGCCACTGTCGTTCACTTTAAAGAAATGTTCGCCCGAAAAATACAGAAGATCGCTTGCCAAAAGCTGGGTGTCAGTGATGCCGTCCACCACAAGCATCGGTGTGCCCTCGGCAGAGCTGCTTGGGTAGATGCCGCCGCAAGAAGAAAAGTTTGCGTCTAGCTGCACGGGAGACAAGCTGAGGTTTAAGCTGCCGTTTTCGGCGGGGATATAGCGTAAGTTTAACCCACCCAGCTGGTCATCAGGCGAAACAAGGATGAGTTCGCTGTGGCCTGTGCCGTAAATATCCACAAGCTCATAACGGGAATAAGGTGTTGCAGCGATGATATCTTCGAGTTTATCGTTTTTATATTCAAAAAGGGAAAATGTTTTGGTGTTTAAATTGGATGCCGAGGCAAAGCCAATAATCAGCTGGCGTGTGTTGGCGCTTAATAAGTTGGCTACCTCAAACGATGCCACCTCGGTGCCAAGGCCTTCTAAATCCTGTACCACAACCCATTCTCCTCCTTGCTGTTGTAGCACCGCCACATATACGTTGGCACTACGGCCTGCGGCCACAGGGTCTGCAAGGCCATACAAAAGAACACCTTCCACCGTACCATCACCGTCTAAATCTTCTAAAATCAGCGGGCTTTGCCATTCGCCCTCTTTTGGATATTTAAACGAGGGTTGTTCGCCAAGATAATCGGCAAGTGCCTGTTGAATTTCTCCCTGTCCTTGCCCAAGTTCCGGTGCGCGCAACAAATCGTTGACATTTTGCAAGGTGATGGGTGAACACCCAAACAGCAAAACCGACAAGACTAGCAAAAGGCAGAGAAGCCGCAGCCGTTTTTGCAGCATGTGCACCTCCGTACCATATTCATATTGCATAAACCAAAAGCGTTTGCAAAATAATGTAAAATTTTGCGCACTTTTCACTTTATATTTTATCACGAAGGCGATATTTGCGCAACTAAACAGCGCGTTTGTCACAAAAAAATCATATTATGGGTTGAGCCACATTTTTTCAAATCTCCCTTTAAAATTGCATCGTACACCCAAAAACGGACATCTTTTTATTTTCAGTGTCCACAGTTCAGTACAC
The DNA here is from genome assembly GCA_964370445.1 of uncultured Oscillospiraceae bacterium. Taxonomy (GTDB): domain Bacteria; phylum Bacillota; class Clostridia; order Oscillospirales; family Ruminococcaceae; genus JAAYCI01. The sequence continues at coordinate 26,693 of CAYJJK010000016.1, forward strand.
TCATTGTTGTTTTACTTATAAAACAACAAAAGTTTAGAAAATGATTTTGCATTTTTCCTTGCAATTCGCTATAATATAATGTATACGATTTTAGTGCCAATTCAATGTTTGCTAAACGAATGAAAAGGTGGAAACAAAAGCTGGTTAAAACCAATGAGAAAGGGCGTGTGTGTAATATGGTAGATATCGTTGTGGTAGGCGCAGGGCCGGCCGGCTTAACGGCTGCAGTTTACGGACAAAGAGCCGGGATGGAAGTGGTTTTATTTGAAAAAAGCATTTACGGCGGGCAAATTGGCTATACTTCCGAAGTGGAAAATTTCCC
>CAYJJK010000016.1:27024-27992 GCA_964370445.1 uncultured Oscillospiraceae bacterium
GCTACGGCCCAAGGTGCTAAGGTGCGCTTTGAAGAAGTGCTTGAAATTAATATCGACGACGATGTGAAGTGGGTTCGCACGTCGCAAGGCAAAACCGAGTGCCGCGCGGTGATTGTGGCGGGTGGTGCAAAGCGGCGCTTGCTTTCGGTGCCGGGTGAAGCCGAATTTACTGGGCACGGTGTTTCGTATTGTGCCACCTGTGACGGTGCATTTTTTCGGGGCAAAACGGTGGCCATTGTGGGCGGTGGCAACAGCGCTTTGGTAGAGGCACTGTTTTTGGCAAATCAATGCGAAAAAGTGCATCTTTTGAACCGTAGAGATCAATTCCGTGGCACCCATGCCGATCAAGAGGCCGTTCGCGAAAGAGAGAATATTGAAATTCACTACTCGTCTACCATAGAGCGTATTGAAGGGGTAGACCGTGTGGAGAAGATTCTTGTCAATGGCCCAAATGGAAACAAAACACTGGATGTAGATGGCGTTTTTGTAGCCATTGGTATGACGCCCGAAACGGAACTGTTACAGGGCGTGGTAGAGCTTGATAAAGGTGGATATGTAAAGACAAAAGAGGATTGCATGGCCTCTGCAAATGGGTTGTGGGTAGCGGGGGATCTGCGCGAAAAAACCCTGCGACAGGTGGTGACTGCGTGTGCCGATGGTGCTATAGCCGCTGTGGCCGCCAGTGAGTATTGCAATAAGCAAAAGGGTTAAAGAGATAGAGAAAATAATGATAGAAGAGGGCGCATGAGCGGGGAAAAAGAACTGAATGAAAACATTACCATGGCAGAAGATTTGTTGCCACATTTAAATTTGAGTAAACAGGAAATTGCAGAAATACGCAAGATTTTAAACCGGTTTCCGATGTCTGTCACACCATATTACCTCTCGTTAATCGACTTTAGTGATGAAAATGATCCCATCCGAAAAATGGCCATTCCCTCACTGGCAGAGGAGGATCTTTCTGGTAG
>CAYJJK010000016.1:28002-33356 GCA_964370445.1 uncultured Oscillospiraceae bacterium
ACGAGCATACTCTTTTGGTGCTTTCCACCAGCCGTTGCGCTTTGTATTGCCGGCATTGTTTCCGAAAGCGTATGGTGGGCACACAAAGTGGTGAAACAAGCGAAAAGATAGACGATATTTGTCGTTATCTAAAAGAACACCCGGAGATTTCCAATGTACTGATTTCCGGTGGTGATGCACTTTTGAATTCCAATGAATATCTAGAGGCTCTGCTTTCACACTTGACACAGCATCCCACACTGGATGCCATACGCATTGCCAGCAGAACGCCGGTGGTGTTTCCTCAGCGTATCTATGAAGATGCACAGCTGATTTCGATGTTAGAGCGTTATAATAAGAAAAAATCACTCACCTTGGTGACGCAATACAACCACGAGCGTGAACTGAGCGACCTTTCGCTGAAATCGGTGCGCTTTTTACAGGAAATTGGCATTTCCGTTAAAAATCAAACAGTACTGCTGCGGGGTGTAAACGACAGTGAACATGCACTCACAAATTTGCTAAAAAAATTGGTGTCAGCGGGGATTACGCCCTATTATGTGTTTCAGTGTAGGCCGGTGTGTGGGGTGAAAAATCATTTTCAGGTGCCATTGGCAGAGGGGTATCGTGTGGTGCAGGCGGCCAAAAATAACCAAAGCGGGCTGGGCAAGATGTTTCGGTATTGCCTTTCGCATCACAGCGGCAAACTGGAAATTTTAGGCATGCACCAAAATGAAATGTTGTTGCAATACCATGAAGCACGTAGCCCAAAAAACCTTGGCAGAATTGTGTCCGTTCAGCTAGAGCCAAACCAAACTTGGCCTACAGATAGGAATTTGCCTTAAAATTTGTTCGCGCTAGAGTGTGAAATAATAACGATTCATCATTTTAAAACGCCGGTTTATCTTTGGGTAAGATTTGAACCGGTGTTTTTTATGCCATTTTTGTTAAAGTACATTTTTAGAAACCCTTGCGCTAAAACAGCCCCTGCTTAAGGTCGCTTTAAAAAGTTTGACAGCGTTGCTCTTTTTTTTTGCTGATGATATAATATCCTTATAAAAATAACGCAGACACACGGCAAGGAGAAGCTTTTGGAATACGATAAAACCACAAAGCAAGAACATATTTTAACATTTTTATACAAGCACAGCCAGGGCTTGAGGCACTGGTATTTTGGGGCGTTCTTTTGTGCCCTTTTAAGCATTATCAGTGGCTTTTTGGTGCCACAGGTGGTGCGTTTTGCTGTGGATAGCCTATTGAGCCAAGAGGACAGTGCCCTGCCCGATTTTCTGCAGCAGGCTTTGCAAATACAAAGCACAACACAGGTGCTTTACACCGCGGCCATTGCGGTGGTAGTGTTTGCCCTTATATCGGCCATAGGCAATTTTTCTTCGCGCCTTTGCGTTGCCACTGGCACCGAGCGGTTTTCCAAATCGCTGCGTAACAAGCTGTTTGCCCACGTGCAACACCTGCCGTTTTCCTGGCATGTTGCCTCCAATACAGGGGATATTATTCAGCGATGTACTGCTGATTTAGATGCGGTGCGTGGCTTTGTGGCCAACCAATTTTTAGAAGTGATTCGCACGGTGTTGCTTGTATCTGTGGCACTTGGTATCTTGTTTTCGATGAACGTTACACTGACACTTCTGGTGCTTTTTTTTCTGCCGGTGATTTTATCATATTCTTTATTTTTTTATCGCCGTGTGGGCCAGCGTTTTTTGGCGGCCGATGAAGCGGAGGGCGTTTTAACGGGTGTGGTACAGGAAAACCTAACAGGTGTGCGTGTGGTGCGTGCGTTTGGGCGCGAGTGCTTTGAGCTCGATAGGTTTGATAAATTCAACCGGCGTTTTGCCGATTTGTGGATAGAGTTGGGTAAGGTGATGGCGCCTTACTGGGCTGTGGGAGATTTGGTAACAGGCATGCAAATTTTAACCATTGTGGTTGCAGGTGCTTTGATGGCCGCAAACGGACAAATTACCCTTGGCGAGTTTTTGGTGTTTGTGTCTTATAGCCAAACGTTGTCTTGGCCTATTCGTGCCTTAGGACGTACTTTGTCGGAAATGAGTAAGACGCAGGTGTCGGCGCAGCGTTTGGAAGAAATCTTAAATGCCACACCGGAAGCGGAGGAGTGCAGCGCTGTGAGCGTGCCCCTGAATGAAGAAATCCGCTTTGAAAATGTGAGTTTTGCCTACAACGAAAAACCCGTTTTGCACAATGTGACTTTCAGTGTTCCCAAGGGGAGCACACTTGGTATTTTAGGTCCGACAGGCAGTGGAAAATCCACACTAACGTATCTTTTGTGCCGTTTGTATGAACTGCAAGACGGCAATGGCCACATTACGGTGGGGGGTGTATCTATTGGTGATATACGCCGCGAACACCTGCGCAAAAATGTGAGCCTTGTGCTGCAAGAGCCTTTTTTGTTTTCCAAAACCATTGCCCAAAATATTGCCATCATGCAAGATACGCCCGATATGGAACGTGTGGTGCACTATGCCAAAGCGGCTGCGTTAGACGAAAGTGTGAGTGGTTTTGCAAAAGGGTATAATACTATGGTGGGCGAGCGTGGAGTCACCTTGAGTGGAGGGCAAAAACAACGCGTGGTCATAGCACGTGGGCTGATGCAAAATGCACCTGTAATGATTTTTGATGATTCATTGAGTGCGGTGGATTTGGAAACCGATGTAAAAATTCGTAAACGCTTAAAGGAAGAAAAGGGGGACAGCACGCTTATTTTGATCAGCCATCGCATCAATACCCTTATGCAAGCAGACAATATTTTGGTTTTGGAAGACGGTGCCATTACAGCAATGGGTACGCATCGAGAGCTCATTCAAACACCGGGGCTTTACAAACGCATCTATGATGCACAAAATATTTGTTGTCCAGGTGCTGTTTTTGGATCATGAAAGCTTGTGCTTCAAAGGTTGTGGGATATTGCACGGCCTATGGCGTTCATCATAAATTTTTACAAAATAATTTTGTGTTTGTATTTGCAGATATTGTTGCGCAGTGTTCACACCGGCCTTTTGTATGTGTTTTCCTGCAAAACCAAAGCGCAATGTAAATCTTTGCTTTAGGTGGTGTCGACAAAAGTTGAAACGAGCATATTTTGAGCAATTTTCTTGTCTAATTTGGCCTGAAAAGGGTCAAAATAGGATGACTGAACACTATTGTCGATACCACTTAGTATAAAGTATCGATTTGAAACATTCTGCTCTAAAGCATAGCCTTAAAACATAGCGCTTCGTTTGCAATAAGCCCGTATGAAAAATATTCGCATATAAAAGATGTTCACATTTTCTGTAAGTGGCAGGGTTTGGGGCAACGCCCAAAGAGTTTGCCAATTTACAACATGCAAAGTGAATTTTATAAGGAGACCTTCATGCAAGACACCACTGCAATGCGTGGCTTTCAGCCTTCTATATGGAAAAAAATGCTGCCCTTTATGCGGCCATATCGTCTATGTTTTTTAGGCATCATTTTGCTGATGCTCACCCTTTCGCTTGCCGATGTTGCCATCCCCTTGTTTTTGCAATGGGCAGTGGATCATTTTGTGGTGCCTCAAAGCACCGATGGTATTTTTTCGTTTGTGGCGCTTTACCTTACGGTATTGGTGTTGCAAGCGGTGGGTGTGGTGTGCATGGGAAGACTAGCCATGCACTTAGAGCTTAACATGGGTAAGGACATTCGTAAAGCTACTTTTTTACATTTGCAAAAACTGAGCTTGAGCTATTATAACCAAAATCCGGTGGGCTGGTTATTGGCGCGTGTAATGAGTGATACAGATCAAATTTCTGCCATGGTTGCCTGGAGCTTAACCGATATGTTTTGGGCTGTATTTTATGTGAGTGGGGCCATGATTGCCATGTTGATTCTCAATTGGCGGTTAGCTTTGGTGGTGCTTTTGGTGGTACCATTGGTGGCTGTGCTTACGGCTTTCTTTCAAAAAAGATTCCTGAATGCACACCGTGAAATGCGTGAGGCCAACAGCCAAATTACGCGCAGCTATAATGAGGGTATCACAGGCGCTAAAACTTCGAAAACGCTGGTGATTGAGGAGCAAAATTGCCACGATTTTGAAAAAACCACCCATGGGATGTACATCGCTTCCCTGCGCTCACAACGGCTTTCAGCTGTGTTCATCCCGATCGTCACCTTTTTTTCATCTTTGGCGGTTGCTATGGTACTGCGTCAAGGTGGGCAGATGGTTTTGCTCGAAAGCTTAGAAATCGGCGTTTTATCAGCATTTGTGAGTTATGCACTGGGTATTTTAGAGCCAGTGCAACAAATTGCACGCGTGCTTTCGCAGTTTATTGCAACACAGGTGAATATCGAACGTGTGACGAATCTTTTAGCAGAGCCTGTCACACTTTCCGATGCCCCCGAGGTAGTTGAAAAATATGGAGATACGTTTAACCCAAAACCGGAAAATTGGGAGCGTATCCAAGGGGATATCGAATTTCGCAATGTGTGGTTTCAGTATCCGGACGGCGATGAGTGGGTGTTGGAAGACTTTAGCCTCACGGTGCCGGCTGGCAGCACCGTGGCGCTAGTGGGCGAAACCGGGGCCGGGAAATCCACTCTTGTCAATTTGGTGTCGCGTTTTTTTGAGCCAACGCAAGGTGAGATTTTTATCGATGGTAAAGAATATCGCACACGCAGTGTGGCGTGGTTGCACAGCCAACTGGGATATGTACTGCAAGATCCACACCTCTTTTCGGGAAGTGTGCGCGAAAATATCCGTTATGGGCGGCTGAGTGCCACGGATGCAGAAATTGAAACTGCAGCAGAACTGGTGTCGGCCAATCGCGTGGTGGCAAAATTGGAGGACGGGTACAATACCGATGTGGGTGAAGGTGGAAACAGACTTTCCACAGGGGAAAAACAGCTGCTCAGTTTTGCACGTGCCGTTTTGGCAAATCCGCCTCTTTTTGTATTGGACGAGGCCACCAGTAGCATTGACACCGAAACCGAACAGTTGATACAAACAGCAATTTCACACATTTTGCAAGGGCGAACCAGCTTTTTGGTGGCACATCGGCTTTCCACCATTCGTCATGCTGATATTATTTTGCTTGTGGCCGATGGTAAAATAGCAGAACGTGGCACACATGAGGAACTGATGAAAAAGAAAGGCCGGTATTATGGTTTGTACACGGCGATGCAATTGGAAGAAACCGATGCATAGTGTTGCCGTTGAGATAAAAAGTGGAAAGTAAGTGTTACATTGCAAGCATCGGTTTTTGGTTTTTACTGAGCTGCTGGCGTAAAAAATAGCAAGCAGAGTGCATGCGAGCAGAAATGCTAACCAGCACAGAAAAAAGCTCTTCTATATATACCTTAATAAAGAAAAGCGAAAAGTGTGGAAAGGG
>CAYJJK010000017.1:0-295 GCA_964370445.1 uncultured Oscillospiraceae bacterium
CCCACGCGAGCATTGTAAACCCGCGCCGGTACTTGGCTGAATATGCCCGCTATGTAGAACACACCATTCGTGTCGCCGGACAGTATCGCATTTTTGTTTGTTTGATGCGCGCCCTTAGCGATGAAGTGGCCGAGAAAAATAAAAAAGAAGAATTGCGCTGCAAGACGGTTGAAACCACAAACAAGGTAATTGAAAAGCAAATGCGTGTGGTGCAAGAAATTGCCTCCCTATTAGGCGAAACCACGGCAGAAACTAAGGTTGCCTTAACAAAACTAAAGGAGTCTTTGGGTGATGA
>CAYJJK010000017.1:305-21235 GCA_964370445.1 uncultured Oscillospiraceae bacterium
GCGAATATTTTATCTACCTTAACGGCAAAAATGCTGTCTACCATGATAGCAAATAAACTGGATTTAACAGATTGTGCGCGCAGCGTGGCAAAAACCTTGCCCGTTTGCTCTGTACGCGAAATTGCTTACTCTACATTTACCGTTCTCAATGTTTCAAAAAACAACCGTGAAATAGATATTTTTCAATACGATAATCCGAAGGTGATTTTGTTTCGTAACGGGCAGCCGCTAGAATTTGCTTACAGTGAGCTCCATGTAGACGAAAAGAAAATTTTGGTTTCTAAAATGACCCTGTGCGAAGGAGACCTCTTCTTTGTGTTAAGCGATGGATGTATCCATGCCGGTGTGGGCTCAACACTTAATTTTGGGTGGCAACGTCAAGACATCATTCAATATATGAAACCGCTATGCCAAAAAGATTTTACAGCAAAGGCATTAAGTGGGGTGCTTTTAAACAAATGCGAACAGCTATATGGGCACTATTTTGGCGATGATACAAGTGTTTGTGTGCTACATGTGCGCAAAAGAGAAGCGGTGAACTTACTTTTTGGCCCCCCAGAAAACCGTGAAGATTGCGATAAAATGATGTCTCTATTTTTTGCAAAAGAAGGTAAACACGTTGTGTGTGGCGGCACCACATCCACACTTGCAGCCGAATATTTGCAAAAACCGCTAAAAGCCAGCTTAGATTTTTTTGCAGACGATGTGCCCCCAACAGCCGAATTAGAAGGGGTTGATTTGGTAACAGAAGGTGTTCTTACCATCAGCAAAACTCTACAATATGCGCAAGATTATGTAAAAGACAACCACTTGTATGAAACATGGCGCTATGGAAAAGACGGCGCTTGCCGCCTTGCCTGCATTTTGTTTGAACAGGCAACAGATATCAATTTTTACGTGGGCCGCGCAGTGAACCCCGCCCACCAAAACCCACACTTACCGCTTCATTTCAACATCAAAATGCAATTGATAGAAGAACTGGCGGGCCATATGAAAACAATGGGAAAACGCATTAAATTGAGCTATTTTTAAAGGAAGAAAAGATGAAAATATTTGAAACCAAAGTTCAATATTTAAAATATCGGGTGCTTCGCAGTGTGGCAAAACATGCGTTTGACGGTGATTTGCTGCACAAGGTCAATGACATCCCCAAGGAGATTGTAAGTGGCAAAGAGGCTACCATGCGTTGCTGTGTTTACAAAGAACGGGCCATTTTGGCAGAACGTGTGAACATTGCCATGGGCGGAAACCGCGAAAACGACAATGTCATTGAAGTGATTGAAATTGCCTGCGATGGCTGCCCGGTGGGTGGCTACTCTGTAACAGAGGCCTGCCGCGGTTGTCTTTCACATCGTTGCAAAGATGCCTGCAAGCCTGGGGCCATCTTTTTTGATGAAAGCCGTTCGGCACATATCGATAAGCACAAATGTGTTGGTTGTGGCGCCTGTGCTAAAATGTGCCCTTATCATGCCATCATCAGTTTGCAGCGCCCGTGCGAAACAGCCTGTGCCGTTAAAGCCATCAAAAAAGGGGTAAATACCGAGGCCGCCGTAATTGACAACGAAAAATGCATTGCCTGTGGCGCCTGTGTTTATCAGTGCCCCTTTGGTTCCATTGTAGATAAATCGTATATTCTGGACATCGTAAGCGCCCTTCAAGCCACAAAACAAAACGAAGAGAAGAAAGTGTATGCACTGGTGGCGCCGTCTATTTCTGGGCAGTTTTCTTATGCAAAATTGGGCCAAGTGGTAAGTGGCATCAAAGGCCTTGGCTTTCACAGTGTGGTGGAGGTGGCATTGGGGGCCGATATGGTGGCCCTAACAGAAGCGAAAGAATTAGAAGAAAAAAGGTTTTTAACAAGCTCTTGTTGCCCTGCGTTTGTGCGTTATACACAAAATGAATTTCCTCAGTTGGCACAGCATATTTCGCACCAGCTTTCACCCATGGCAACACTGGCAAAATACATCAAAGAGAGAGAGCCAGATAGCTACCTTGTTTTTATTGGGCCTTGCACGGCAAAAAAAGCCGAAATCAAATTGCCTCATGTTAGCCCTTATGTAGACAGCGTGCTCACTTTTGAAGAGTTGCAAGCCCTGTTTGACGCCCGCGACATCGACATTACCACTTTGGAGGAAGATGTGCTCAACAACGCCTCTTATTTTGGGCGCATTTTTGCGCGTAGCGGTGGTTTATCAGATGCGGTGGTCCAAGCGGTAAAAGAGCAAAACTTGAATGTAGAGGTGAACGCACTGCGCTGTGACGGTATTCAAGAAGCAAAAATCGCATTGTTGAAAAAATCAAAAGACCGCTTGGACGAGAATTTTGTGGAAGGTATGGCCTGCAAAGATGGTTGCATCGGCGGGGCCGGATGCTTGATGCATGGCACAAAATGCAAAAGCTGCGTAGACATATATGGCAAGGAAGCTTTGGAAAAAACGATAAGCAATGCCACACAACAATTGTTATAATATCACTTTTAAAACACCCCTATAATACACACATCTTCTAAAAAAGTGTATATTATAGGGGTGTTTTCTTGTAGAAATATTATCTAATGCTGTACAGCAAATCTGCATAATTTGGATAGGGCCACTGTTTCTTTGGCACGAGGGTTTCCAGTTCATCGCCCACCATGCGCAGTTCATTCATGGCTGTGTAAATATGGCTGCGATAATACTGAGCATGCTCAAAACTTCCCTCTATCTCTTTTGCCTTTAGTAACGCCTCTTCAAGCCCATTTACTTGGCAGCTCAATTCGTGTGTCAAATCCGACACCTTTTTCACCAAAGTTTCCTCGGGTGTAGTGGATAAGTTTTCCACTTCTCTTTTTTGCAAAAACAAGTGCATCAATTCACTTTGAAAAGAAAAAGAAGCGGCCAAAATATCTTTTTTCACCATATCAATCATCGTCAATGCTTCAATATGCAATGTTTTGCTATAATTTTCCAGCAAAATTTCGTAGCGTGAGTGCACCTCTTCCCTAGAAAACACAGCATGTTTTTCAAACAGGAGAATGTTTTTTTCTTCTACATAGCTGCTCAAGGCCTCTACCGTTGTTTGCAGGTTCGAAAGGCCTCTTTTTTTCGCTTCTTGCACCCATTGCGGTGCATAGTTATTGCCATTAAAAATGATACGTGCGTGTTTTTGCATCGTCTCTTTAATGAGTTTTGCCAAGGCGGTGTGAAAATCCTCTGCCGTTTCCAAGGAGTTGGCAAATTCGCATAGAGCTTCTGCCACCGCTGTGTTGAGTATAATGTTTGGCCCTGCCACCGAAAAGGCCGAACCCAGCATGCGGAATTCAAACTTATTTCCTGTAAAAGCGAACGGTGAAGTGCGGTTGCGGTCTGTGCTGTCTTTTGGAAAATGCGGCAATACCGTGGCGCCAATTTCCATTTGCACGCGCTCTTTACCCACATAGGACGAGCCATCTTGAATGGCTTGCAAAATCTCGCTTAATTCTTCACCTAAAAAAACAGAAACAATAGCCGGTGGTGCCTCATGGGCCCCAAGTCGATGGTCGTTGCCCGCACTTGCCACAGATAACCGAAGCAAATCTTGATATTCGTCCACCGCTTTGATTACCGCCGCTAAAAAAAGCAAAAACCGTGCGTTTTCATGCGGTGTATCCCCTGGCTCTAAAAGGTTAGAACCATAATCTGTTGACAATGACCAATTGTTATGTTTTCCACTTCCGTTCACACCTGCAAATGGTTTTTCGTGCAAAAGGCACACCAGTCCGTGTTTTCCTGCAATGCTTTTCATTAGCTCCATCATAAGCTGGTTTTGGTCTGTGGCCACATTGGTGGTGGTAAACACAGGTGCAAGCTCATGTTGGGCCGGTGCTACCTCGTTGTGTTTTGTTTTAGCAAGCACACCAAGCGCCCACAGCTCCCCCTCCAGCTCTTTCATGAAAGCGGAAACACGTGGCTTTAAACTTCCAAAATAATGGTCTTCAAGCTCTTGCCCCTTTGGAGGCCTCGCCCCAAACAAGGTGCGCCCACATGTCATTAAGTCCAAACGTTTTTGATACATTTCTTTGTCGATCAAAAAATACTCTTGTTCTGCCCCCACCGTGGTTACAACACGCTTTGCTTTTTGGTTGCCAAACAAGCGAAGCACACGCATCGCCTGGGTGTCTATCGCCTGCATCGAGCGAAGCAACGGTGTTTTTTTATCCAATGCCTCACCACTGTACGAGCAAAAAGCCGTGGGGATATAAAGGCTGTCATCTTTAATAAACGCATAAGAAGTAGTGTCCCACACTGTGTAGCCCCGTGCTTCAAAGGTGGCACGCAGACCCCCGGAAGGAAAACTGGAAGCATCCGGCTCGCCTCGCACAAGCTCTTTGCCGGAAAATTCCATAATCACGCCATCTTCACCATAAGGTGAGATAAAACTATCGTGTTTTTCGGCCGTAACACCGGTCATTGGTTGGAACCAATGGGTAAAATGGGTGGCCCCATTTTCTGTGGCCCAATCCTTCATGGCGCAAGCCACAACATTTGCCACTTCAAGCTCCAGATGCTTTCCCTGTGCAATTGTTTTTCGCAGTGCTTTATAAATGTCTTTTGGCAATCTTTCGCGCATCACCGTATCGTTAAATACCTTACTGCCAAATAAACTTGGTATGTTTTTCAAAAGATACACTCTCCCTTTACAGTAAATGGATGTTCAATGCCCTAGCCTTGGCACACGTGTCTTCGTCCCATACAGACACTTGAACCTCGCCAATATGTGCTTTTTCCAAAAGTAACATACAAAGACGAGATTGCCCAATGCCACCGCCCATCGTAAGAGGCAATTCGCCCGAAAGCAACGCTTTGTGAAAATCCAGTTCTTTTCGCTCTTCACATCCCGCTTTTTTCAGTTGCTCGGCCAGTGAAGTTTCATCCACACGGATGCCCATGGAAGAAATTTCAAACGCACGCCCCAGCACCTCGTTGTAAAAAACAAGGTCGCCATTTAAAGCCCAGTCGTCATAGTCGGGCGCACGCCCGTCGTGGACGATACCAGAGGCCAATTTGTCCCCAATCTGCATAATAAAGGCCGTTTTATGTTGTTTTAAAAATTCATCCTCACGCTCTTTTGGTGTAAGCTGAGGATACTTATCTTCAAGCTCCTGTGTTGTGATAAAGTACACTTCTCGCGATAGCTCGCCCTTCAGCTGTGGAAAGGAACATTTAACTGCTTCATGTGTATCCACAATGGCGTTTGCAATTTCACAAACGGTTTTTTGCAAAGTTTGCAGGTTTCTGCTTTCTTTATCAATCACCGTCTCCCAGTCCCACTGGTCTACATAGATGGAATGCAGGCAGTCCATCTCTTCATCCCTTCGTATGGCATTCATGTCGGTGTACAGCCCCTCGCCCACCGGAAAGCCATACTTGCCCAGTGCCATGCGTTTCCATTTGGCCAAAGAGTGCACAATTTGCACTTCCGTTCCACTTTGTTTGATATCAAAAACCACCGGACGCTCTACACCGTTTAAATCGTCGTTTAAACCTGTTTTTTGTTCCACGAACAAAGGAGCTGACACACGAATCAGCTTCAATGCCTTTGCCAAATTGTCTTCAAAACTCCGTTTCACAAGGCCGATGGCAACCTGTGTTTCATAAACTGTAAGCACCGATGCATACTCTTTTTGAGAAATCGTTTTTTCCATGATACACTCCTTTTGTAAAATAAAAAAAGACACCACGGGCTTTTGCCCGCAGCGCCTTTGCTGCTTATGTTGCAAAGTTTAGCACAGAGGGCACGGCTTGTCAATACATTTTTATTCTCGGAATGATTTTTGAAAAAGTTATGCTAAAATACTTGACAAAACCCCTGCAAGGCTGTATAGTAGGGCAATATGAACAAAGGCGTTCATCGAAAATAGACTTTGCCCCTGTGGCAAGCTCTCTTTCGGTGACCGCCTTTTTTTGTTTCTATGATAAAAAACCCGTGCAAACCCAAAAGGAGGGAACTTGCAATGAAGCTAGAGGGCGAAGTACGCATCCCATCCGGCTGTGCCATTTCCGGCATTTTCGATAAATCCGGCAAACGCATGAACGGCGAAGATATCATAGCATCTATATCAGTCATGCACGAGCGCTCCAACGGGCTTGGCGGTGGATTTTCTGCTTATGGCATTTACCCGGAATACAAAGATTATACGGCTTTTCATATATTCTATAACACAAATTCCGCTAAAAAAGAATGTGAAGAATTTTTAGAGCGGCATTTTGAAATTGTCAACCTTTCCAAAATACCCACACGCAAGGTGAAAAGCATCACAGACGAGCCCCTCATTTGGCGTTACTTTGTATGTCCGCTTGCCTCTAAACTGGCCGATAGCCAACTGGATGAACGAGAATTTGTAGCCAAATGTGTGTTTCGCATCAATGTAAAAATCGACGGCGCGTATGTGTTTTCCAGCGGCAAAAATATGGGCGTGTTTAAGGCAGTTGGCTTCCCCGAGGATGTGGGCCGCTTTTATCGCCTAGAGGAATACGAGGGATATTGTTTTACAGCCCACGGCCGCTACCCCACCAACACCCCGGGCTGGTGGGGCGGTGCACACCCATTTTCCCTTTTAAACTATTCTGTAGTGCACAACGGCGAAATTTCTTCGTATGATGCAAACCGCCGTTCCATCGAAGTGTATGGCTATCAATGTAGTTTGCAAACCGACACAGAGGTCATCACCTATATCATCGATTATCTACACCGCAGAAAAGGGCTTACCTTTCCCGAAATTGCCTCTGTGGTGGCAGCGCCGTTTTGGCAAAGCATCGAACACCTTCCACAAAGTGAGCAGACGAAACTAGAATATTTTCGCCACGTGTTCTCCTCTTTACTCATCACGGGGCCATTTTCGATTTTGGTGGGCTATGAAGGCGGCTTGATGGCCTTGAATGACCGCTTAAAACTGCGCAGCATGGTAGTGGGAGAAAAAGACAACAAGGTTTTCATTGCCAGCGAAGAGGCGGCCATCCGTATTGTGGAAAACAATTTGGAACGCGTATGGGCCCCTAAGGGGGGCCAAGCCGTTTTGGTGGAACTGGAACACGGCGGAGGTATAGCATGATACAGTTTATCTACCCTGACTATGAAGTGGTGCGTAGCGATGTTAAATGCATTTCTTGCCGCGTGTGCGAGCGGCAGTGCGCCAACGAAGTGCATGAATACAGCACAGAAAAAAACCTCTTAACAAGCGATGATACAAAATGTGTAAACTGCCAGCGCTGTGTATCTCTATGTCCAAAAAGAGCTTTAAAAATTGTAAAAAGCGAAAACACATACAAACACAATGCCAACTGGAGCGGGCAGGTAATCGACGAATTGTATCGTCAAGCAAATAGCGGTGGAGTGTTACTTTCGTCCATGGGCACGCCCAAAAACCACCCCGTCTATTTTGATAAAATTTTACTCAATGCCTCACAAGTAACAAACCCCTCTATCGACCCTTTGCGCGAGCCCATGGAAACGAAAGTGTTTCTTGGCGCAAAACCACAAACGATTATGCGCAACAAAACAGGCGAAATTGACACAACCCTACCGCCTTTTCTCAAATTGTCTATGCCCATTATGTTTTCCGCCATGAGTTATGGATCCATTAGTTACAACGCGCACGAAAGCCTTGCCAGAGCTGCCGAAGAGCTTGGCATTTGCTACAACACCGGCGAAGGCGGCCTGCACGAAGATTTCTACCCCTATGGAAAAAACACCATCGTACAAGTTGCCTCCGGCCGTTTTGGTGTTCACAAGGCCTACCTCAACAGTGGTGCCGCCATAGAAATCAAAATAGGGCAAGGCGCAAAACCCGGCATTGGCGGGCATTTGCCCGGCACAAAAATTGTAAACGACATTTCGCGCACGCGCATGATCCCCGAGGGCTCTGATGCCATTTCTCCCGCCCCACATCACGATATTTATTCCATAGAAGATTTACGTCAGCTTGTTTATTCTTTAAAAGAAGCCACCCATTATAAAAAACCCATCCTTGTCAAAATTGCCGCTGTGCATAATATCATGGCCATTGCCAGCGGCATTGCCCGAAGCGGCGCAGATATCATCTGCATCGACGGTTTCCGCGGTGGCACAGGTGCTGCGCCCACCCGCATTCGTGATACCGTGGGCATTCCCATCGAATTGGCACTTGCCGGGGTGGACAGCCGCCTGCGCGAAGAGGGCATTCGAGACAATGTAAGCCTTGTGGTGGGAGGCAGCATTCGCAACAGTGCCGACATTGTAAAGGCCATTGCACTTGGTGCCGATGCAGTATATATCGGCACAGCTGCCCTTTTGGCACTTGGCTGTCACCTATGTCGAAGTTGCCACGGTGCCAAATGCAACTGGGGAATTGCCACCCAGCGGGAAGATTTAACAAAACGCCTAAACCCCAACATCGGCAAACAGCGACTTGTAAATTTGCTTCGGGCTTGGGAGCACGAAATTAAGGAAATGATGGGCGGTATGGGTATCAATGCCATCGAAAGCCTACGCGGCAACCGCCTGATGTTACGTGGTGTGGGCTTACATCAAAAAGAACTAGATGTACTGGGCATCCGACACGCCGGTGAATAGCATCGCCAATGCATTCAAAAACCGCCACATTTCCCCGGCATAAATCCCAGTTTTCTGCGCTGCCCGCAATAGTAGATGCTCTCAAACCACTTTTCAGTTCTATCCGCTATACAAATGCGGACGCAAACACTTGTCCCCCTTCATACAAAGCCCACCTTTTAGGAGGAAACCATGCAGACACTCAATGCCCAAGAAATGGATTTTCAAGCACTGAACCGGCAGCTAAACGCCAACACAGAAGATGTTACCATTGAAAACTGTTTTGGAGAACGCTTTATCGGCACAGGGCTTTCTAAAAAACGCATTTTGGTTCATGGCACACCGGGCAACGCCCTTGGTGCCTATATGGACGGCGCCACCATCGAAGTGCATGGCAACGCACAAGACGCTGTGGGCGATACCATGAACGAGGGAAAAATCATCATTCACGGCAATGCAGGCGATGCCCTTGGCTATGCCATGCGAGGCGGAAAAATTTTTGTTCGTGGAAACGCGGGCTATCGCACCGGCATCCACATGAAACAATACGGCGAAAAATGTCCTGTAATCATTGTGGGCGGCAAGGCCGGAAGCTTTTTGGGTGAGTATCTGGCCGGTGGTCTCATCATTGTACTGGGACAGGCGTGCGATGGTTTTCCTGTGGGCAACTTTCCTGGTGTGGGCATGCACGGTGGGAAAATTTTCATCTGTGCGGATGAGCTTCCCAAACATTTGCCCGAACAAGTGCAGGCATCTTTCGCCGATGCACAAGAACTCGCCTCTATCACACCACTATTGCACGAATATGCTCTTGATTTCAACCAGAATGTTACACAGCTTTTATCAAAGCGTTTTTTACTTCTTACACCCAATGCCAAAAACCCTTATAAGAAGCTTTATACGCCAAACTAGCACATTCTGTAGTATAATGTAAGAGAGCCCCACGTTATAAAACAATAAACAGAGGTAATGCCATGAACAGTACCGTCAGTGAAGTGCTTCGTTTTGCACAAGAGAACGATGTTCAATTTGTCCGGCTGGGTTTTTGCGACCCCTTTGGTGTGCAAAAAAATATTTCTATCATGTCCTCTGAGCTGCAGTATGCCTTTGAAGAGGGAGTGGCCTTTGACGCCTCGGCAATCCAAGGCTTTCGCAACATCACGCGTTCGGATTTGCTATTATTTCCGGACCCCTCTACTTTAACCGTGCTACCCTGGCGGCCCGGCCCCGGGCGTGTGCTACGCTTTTATTGTGATATCAAAACCCCCGAAAAAGAAGTTTTTGCGCACGACAGCCGCCATATTTTAAAATCCGTTTTGGAGAAAGTCCAAAAAAAGGGCTATATTTGCAAAGTGGGTGCCGAGTGCGAATTTTACTTGTTCAAGGCAGATGACAACGGAAAGCCCACTTACGAAACCTTGGATAACGGCGGGTACTTAGACATTGCCCCGCTGGACAAAGGCGAGGACATCCGCCGTGAAATCTGCCTCAATTTAGAAGAGATGGGTCTACATCCTGAAACCTCCCATCACGAACAGGGCCCGGGGCAAAACGAAATCGATTTCAAATACAGCGAAGCGCTTCGCTGCGCCGACAATTTGCTCACCTTCAAATCGGTCGTAAAAGCCATCGCCGCACGAAACGGTCTATTTGCAGCCTTTATGCCAAAACCCTTGCCTGCGCACAGTGGAAGTGGCCTGCATGTCAACTTGTCCTTAAACAAAAATGGGCTTAATATTTTTGATGGAAAAGAGGGGGAGTTTTCCAAAACGGCCGAAAGCTTTATTGCCGGCGTTTTGGAAAAAGCGGCTGAAATCACCCTGTTTTTAAACCCCACCATTAACTCTTATGCACGCCTTGGTGAACTTTCGGCGCCCTCTTATATCTCTTGGTCGCACCAAAACCGGTCTCAGCTCATCCGTATCCCAACCGCCAGCGGCAACCGCATGCGCATGGAACTGCGCTCGCCCGATCCCACCATCAACCCCTACCTCGCCTTCGCTCTCATCATCGCTGCCGGCTTGCAAGGCATGGAAAAGAACCTCGCCTTACCTGCCGCTGTTGATGCCGATTTATACAATGCCCCACCCGAAATCACAAATGCACTTGCCATGCTTCCACAAGACTTGCAAAGTGCCCTTTCTCTTGCCAAAAGCTCTGCCTTTGTAGAAGATGTTCTGGGGAAATCCCTTTTAAACGCCTATTTAACCGTAAAAGAGGAAGAGCTCTTGCAATACAACTTGGCCGATGATAAACAAGATTTTTTAACGAAACGATATTTCTATGTGTATTAATAAAACAAATCATCGCAAAGGGGCTGGTGCATATCGAAAGTGCTCTTGTGATATCAACCGGTGAAAAAGGGCTTGAATTTTTCACAAAAACTTTGCAGGAGTTTTCCATTCAAAAAATTGCAAAAGCCAAAAGTGGCGCAGAAGGTCGCCGCCTTTTGGTGCAGCAAGATTTTGATTTGGTGCTCATCAACACCCCACTTTCGGATGAGTCCGGGGAGAGTTTGTCGCGTCATATCGCCTCACAAAACAAAAACCAGGTGATTTTGATTGTAAAAAGTGAATACTACGATGACATCTCTGCCGTGGTGGAAGACTATGGTGTGCTTACGGTTGCAAAACCCATCAACAAAAATATGTTTTGGTTTTCTTTAAAACTTGCCAAGGCAGCACACGGGCGCCTTGTACAAATGCAAAAAGAAAAAGCCAAACTTGTGCAAAAAATAGAGGACATCCGCTTGGTAGACAGGGCCAAGCACGTCCTTGTAGCTTATTTAAACATGTCGGAAGACGAAGCACACAAGTATATAGAGCGACAGGCCATGGACAGCCGAGAAACAAGACGCAGTGTGGCCGAAGGCATCTTAAAAATCTACGAAAACACATAAAACGGAAAGGCAATATGCATGACAAACTATATTTTTGTAACCGGCGGGGTGGTTTCTGGGCTTGGTAAGGGCATTACCGCGGCAAGCCTTGGACGACTTTTAAAACAACGTGGCCTGAAAGTGGCCGCACAAAAACTAGACCCCTATATGAACATTGACCCCGGCACGATGAGCCCTTTGCAACACGGCGAGGTGTTTGTTACCGAAGACGGAGCTGAAACCGATTTGGACCTTGGCCATTACGAACGTTTCATCGACGAAGATTTATCAAAACTTTCCAACCTCACCTCGGGGCAGGTGTATCACAATGTGCTAAACCGAGAGCGGCAAGGCGGCTATCTTGGTGAAACAGTGCAAGTAATTCCACACATCACAAATGAAATTAAGCAGTTTATTTACGAAAGTGCAGAACAAAGTGGGGCCGATGTGCTGCTTACCGAAATTGGCGGCACCACAGGAGACATTGAATGCCAACCATTTTTAGAGGCCATTCGCCAAATTGCACTGGAGGTGGGAGCCTCTCGTTGTTTATTTTTGCACGTCACCCTTGTACCCTATTTAAAGGGCAGCGGCGAGCACAAATCCAAACCCACCCAGCATTCTGTTAAAGAGCTTCGCGCTCTGGGTATCATCCCAAATATCATTATTACAAGGGCAGACGAGCCCATTCATCCCTCTTTGTTTGAAAAAATCTCCATGTTTTGCAATGTAAAGCCTGATTGTGTCATCGAAAACCGCACCTTGTCTTGCCTGTATGAAGCGCCTGTAATGCTGCACGAGCATGGACTGGACGAAATTGTATGCCGTGAGCTCTCGCTCAACACACCTCCATGTGAGCTTTCGGAATGGAGGGCTATGCTTGATAAAATCAACACACGAAACCGCAACGTGCGCATTGCCATTGTTGGCAAATATACCCAGTTGCACGATGCCTATCTCTCCATTATGGAAGCGCTGGAACATGCCGGAAATTTTGCCGGCACAAAAATAGAAATCAAATGGGTGGACAGCGAAGAAGTTACGATGCAAAATGCCGAACAACTTCTGGCTGGTGTGCAGGGCATCATCATCCCGGGCGGCTTTGGTCTCAGGGGTGTTGAGGGAAAAATTGCCACTTGCCACTATGCCAGAGAAAACGGCATTCCTTTTCTTGGCATTTGTCTTGGCATGCAAGTGGCCGTTGTGGAGTTTGCACGGCACGTTTGCGGTTTAGAAGACGCTCATTCGTCTGAATTCTTCCCAGAATGTAAAGACCCTGTGGTTCATATTATGGAAGAGCAACGTACCATCAGTGAGAAAGGTGGCACAATGCGTCTTGGTGCTTTCCCCTGCACCCTTGCCCAAAACAGCCGTCTGCTCGCACTTTACGGCCAAGACAACATCTTTGAGCGCCACCGGCACCGCTATGAATTCAACAATGCATATCGGGAGGTTCTGCGCGACAAAGGCCTTGTGCTTTGCGGCGTTTCGCCTAACGGACATCTTGTAGAGGCTGTGGAGCTTTCTGCGCATCCCTTTTATATCGCCGTTCAGTTCCATCCTGAGTTTAAAAGCAGGCCAAACCGCCCGCACCCCCTGTTTGAGGGACTTGTAAAGGCGGCACTTGCCCAAAGCACACCGTGCATTGCCTTATCGTAAACGTTTTTGTAAAAACGAAGTTTTCGTTTTAATATATTTTTTTAGCAGGAGGAAGCACCTATGAAATACTGTACACAATGCACTATGCCAGACACACGCCCGGGTATCACTTTTAATAGCAAAGGCATTTGCTCTGCCTGCACGCATTATGAAAACCGTAAAAATGTCGACTGGGACAAACGCTTTGAAGAATTAAAAGCATTATGCGACAAATACAGAGGTTGTAACGGCCCCGGCGGCTACGATTGCGCCATTGCAGTTTCCGGTGGCAAAGACAGCCATTTTCAGGTGTATATGCTAAAAGAAGTGCTGGGCATGAACCCTATTTTATTCACAGTAGAAGATAATTTCCCCATGACAAAAGCCGGTGTGCACAACTTGCAAAACCTTAGCGAAACCTTTGGTTGCACCCTCATCAGCTGCAAGCCAAACATCAAAGTACAAAAAGTGCTTATGCGCAAATTTTTTGAAAAATACGGCAAGCCCACTTGGTATGTAGACCGCTTAATTTATACCTTCCCTTTGCACATGGCCTTAAAATTTGGCACACCCTTGCTTTGCTATGGCGAAAATGTGAGCTACGAATACGGCGGAAACACAGACGAAGAAACTTATTCTGCCAAAGAGCAAATCAACAACGGTGTGGCCGTGGGTATTGACCAAAGCGAACTTGTGGGGGATGGCGTTAGCGAAAACGATTTAAGCCTTACACTGGCACCAAGCGCCGAGGAATTGTCACGTCTCGACCCCTTCTATCTCTCATACTTTCTCCCGTGGAACAGCTATCGAAACTATCATTTTGCGAAAAGCCGTGGCTTTCACGACCTCACACATGAGTGGGATCGCACACACCATGTGGAAATGTTCGACCAAATTGATAGCCGCGCCTACCTCGTGCACTCCTGGATGAAATACCCAAAATTTGGCCACGCGGCCGCTACAGATTACTCTGCACGCAGCATCCGTTACGGTATGATGACAAGAGAAGAGGCCATCAAGCTCGTACAGGAGCGTGACGGCAAACTCGACCCACTTTGCGTACAAGATTTCTGCCGCTTTTGTGGATACAGCGAAGCAGAGTTTTACAGCATCGTCGACCGCTTTTATAACAAAGATTTGTTTTATCAAGACGAAACCTTACAGTGGAAACTCAGAGAGCCTCTTTGTAAGTAGCTCTACTATTCTTCCCAAACCGGTGCCTACATAAGGGGATCCCAAGTTAGCCCCTGTCAAAAAACAAACGCTCTTGAGAGTCTAAGAGAAAACAACCAGTTTAAGCACATTTTTTTAATAGAAATGCTAAAATTCAAGTTCTCTTAACTGCACGAACTAAACACCCCCATAAGGCACGAACATTTCAGAAAATGTTTTGCGTCTTATGGGGGTGTTTTTTGCAACTTCTCTTTTGATATTCATGGATAAACCCGTGAACAAATCGGTGGAAAAATCTTCTTTGTTGAAGACGAATTTTTCATCGCAGTTACACTTACCTTTGGTCTACAATAGTATATTAATCCGTATCTTTTATAAAAATCACACTATAAATCTACAGTCCCAGGCTATCGAGCTGTTCTGCAATGGTATCCACACACTTTTTATAATTTTTAACATTTTTCCCTAACTGGTTTATCACAAGTGCCCATTGATCTGTTACAATATCTATCACCGTGCTTACAATAAGGTTATCTAGCCCCACCTCCGGCAAAATCATCACACGATACACATTGATTTTATCTCCCATTTTCCCAGGGTTAATAACCATTTGCGTATCCTTATTGATTGGAGCAAAAACAATAAGGGTTGTTGCCCCATGCTTTGCAAGGACAGGTTTGCCTAATGGAAATTGCACATCTTTAATCGCCTCGTAAAGTTCTTGCGTTGTGTAATCATTTTTAAAAACCACTTTCCTCATGTTCAAAAACGCCATCTTTTCCACCTTTCTTTATACGCTTATGTGTTTTTTTCAATATATCTCATTTACAAGGTTGTGTCAATAGCGTGAACCCAATATATTGGTATACAAAAACTGTTATCAAAAAAATTTTATGATAACTTGTCTCTATGTCGGTAATTTTTGCATTAGAGGCGTTTCAATGGTCTCTTGTATGACATTGATTATCATGCCACCATCATAATTTAAAATCCTTACTGTGAAGCGCTCGATGATGTTGTGGTAAGCAATGGCGCTATAGCTATGCCACATCGATATGATATTTGTCATTCCATTTTGTATGCGATAAGCTATTTTTGTCACTTGCCATTTTTGTGGCCTCCTTTTGAGTTTTTTGTCTTAATTTCACTTTAAGCTTTGGCCCCGGCACAGCCGGGGGTTTTGTTTATACAACAAACCCCTTTGGCATTATACGATGCCAAAGGGGTTAAACCAATAACTAATTTAGGCAATTATACACTTCAAAACACTACTATCCTGCCGCATGTTGCCCTTTTTGTTCGTCCTCATCCACACGTTTGCGGCGGAACACCACCTCCACCACAGTTTGCACCACAAAGATAAGGGCAAACCAAATGCTGAAACGGTCGAAGAAGGTCATGGGCAGAGTGAAATCTTGCGTGATAAGCAAGAGCACCAGGCTGATGATACCCAGTAAGATACCCACCACAAGCGTGAGCGTGCGTTTTTTGGTACTGGCTTCTTCGTTCTCCTCGTCCTCTTCTTCGTCTTGTTTTTGCCTGCGTACTATCAGCAGATACACCACCGGCGAAAGCAAGGCTAAAACGGTCATCAGCAAATCAAATAAACTCCATGCACCCACCGCCTCGAAGTTGCCTGCACTTAAGGGAATGCCGTTGTCCATAATCATGGTGGCCTCATACAGCTCGCCACCTGTGCGTATGCGTATGGTGTGCTCACCATCTGCCAATGTTGCCAAAAATGCCGGACTTAAAATGATGTTGCCATTTTCATCTATGGTGTACTGGCTGGGGTCAAGCTCCACACCGTCCACATAAACATTTTCTATGGGAGAATCTGGGTCTATGGGGAACAATGTAACGCTACCATCCTCACCAATTTGGGGTGGTGGGGGCACATCGCCGCCGCCCGTGCCGCCGCCCGGTGTGGGGTTGGAGGTGCTTTGCGATGAGGAAGAAGCACTGCTGGAGCTTGCCACTTCATCCTCTTCGTCTTCGTCATCCTCATCATCCTCTTCGTCATCTTCACCGCCACCGCCGGGACCCACGGGCGTAGCAGTTGAAGAGGAACCTCCTCCGCCGCCGCCACCGCCTCCACCGCCACCGGTGGACGTAGTACTGCTACTACTGCTTGAATCAGCCGATACCGTGATGCTGGCCTCTGCCTCGGCCGGCACATCCGCCAAGTAGTTATGGTTATCGGCCGCGTTGTTGCCCTTGCCTCCGGGCACAGATTCAAAAAGATGTTGCCAATTGGTTTGCACTGTGTAACCAAAGGTACCCACCGTTGCCGTAGATGGCGTGTATCTTGACGAAGTCTCACTTAGGGCATTGGCACCTTGCGCCCAGCTGTAGCCATTTCGAGCTCCCACTTTACCACCCTGTGCCAAGAAAGAGTACAGGCTGTTTTCACTGGTGGACACGGTTAATGGGCTGGCACTTTGGTTTTGCGTGTAGTTTTGCGCGCCGCTTATGCTCATTTGTCCGCTTAGGCCACCGCGGTAAATACGCGAAGCAAGGTTTGTTTGCCCACTTTGATTGCCGGTTTCGATGCTTGTATCCAGCGCGTTTTGCGCTGTGATGATATAGCCTTGGTTCACAAAGGCACCCTTGCTCTCATCTGCCACAAGATTGGTTTCATTTGGCATATACAATTCCTGTGTGGGCACGATGCCAATATTTGGTGTCACCACAGAAGGCAGGTGCACATCGCCACGTATCACCCAGTGGCCGCGCTCTAAGCTCCAACCATTGCGCTGTTCAAGGCGCAAGATATTTTGCACGGCAGAGTTTACATTTGGCACCGAACTTTGTGGTGTGTCGCCTATGCCACCCGCACTGCTTGCATAAAGATTAGCCGCAATTTTGGTGGTTTTGTTTTCAATCACCACGGTGGCCGTGCCACCCACGGTGGGTTTTGTGAAAGTGAAGTTTAAACTGCTACCTCCCATTTCCATCAGAATGTTCAGCTTTTCCATGCTTTGGCGATACACTTCACCGCGCAAAGTTGTTTTTTCTTCCACAAATACAAACACATTGTCTTTTACAAATGTAGTAAAGGGAATACTCTGCCCAAATAAATCTATATCGCTTTTGGCTCCCGCACCCACTACATTGCCTTTTACTGTGCCACCCAAAAGGAACACATGGGCATTGGCCGTGGCGTTCTCAATGGGCAAAATCACAGGGTTTGTGTTCAGATATTCCTGAGGATCCCACCCCTCTTCCCCATCAAATAACCCATCAAAAAATTCCAAGAATGACTCTGCAGCTATCGTATAACCTTGCAAGCCTGCACCACTGCCGCCTCCGTATACAGAACCATCTACTATGCCACCCTCCACATACACATTGGTACTGCCCGAAAGTGCATCAAAGGCCCCCGCACTGAGACCACCATACACAGAACCCGGAATATTCGCGCCATTCAGCACATGAACTTCGGTGTTGCCGCCACCCGGCTGGACTTGGTAGCTTACACCATTGTAGCCTTCTAGCACAAAACCAAGCAAGGAAAGTTCCCCCACTCCTTTGCTTGCCATCTCCAAAAAGCTGCTGCCACTGCCTGCGCCATACACATTGGCGTACGCACTTTCGCCAATGTATACACCGGTCCAAGGATTGCTTGCAGTGATGGTCGGCTCATCACGTAAGATGCCACCACTAATTTGGACCTTGGTGTTTTTGGCAATCACATCAACAAGACCGCCACCAAAAACATTCCCTGTTTTAACAACATACAGCGACAGTGGGTTTTCCTCAGCAACAATTGCTGACAGCTCAGTTTCCGTGAAGATAAATTCGATCTCTTGCACGCCTATGGTGCCACCTGCTACATTTACATCTGTGTTGCCTTGAATGGTTCCAAGTCGAAAGATTGTCATATTTTCAATCGATCTATCATCCTGGCCATGCGCTTTGCCATATGTACCACCATACACATTTCCCATGTGCATGAAATCAATTGAGTGATCTCCATCTGTAAATTCAATCGTTTTATTGGTGCCTATGATGGCATTGCCCAAAACGTCCACGTCTGTGCCACCGCCAATGGTGTCGGCAATGCCACCGCCAAACACGTTACCGGCAATAAGTGCAATTTCTCTGCTACCCGAATTCACTGTAACTTTCCATTTTTCGCCATTGCCCACAATGCCACCGGAAACCAACACACGGGTGTTACCACCAATGATGCCACCTTGCACATACGTGTCCTCGGCCATGGCGGACTTGGGCCCCTCAGGAGGCACTTTAGACAGCAAATCACCAAAAGAACCACCGTGCACATTGCCAACGTGCATTTCTACAAGTGGGCTATCACTATTCTCTTGGTTCACTACTTTATCTGCGCCAACGGTGCCGCTCGTCATTTCCACATCGGTATTGCCCGTGATGCTGTCTTGGAAACCGCCACCAAACACATTGCCATACAAAGCAACGCTACCGCCAAAAATCATTCCACCAAAACCGATGCTATGGAATGTATCTTCGCCATATTCGCCACTCTCTCCGCCGTATTCTCCAATGTTGCCGCCCTTAATATCCACATTGGTGTTGCCGTCTAACACGCCAAACTCCACGGTTGTCTCTTCACTGGCAAGCGCTACACCACCCTCTAGCGAAGCTTCTTCCAACGGAGGTGGATTCGGGTCAATCCACGAGGGGTAGTAAATGCCGCCCCATACGTTTCCGGCAATTTTTCCGGCATTAATCGTAACTTGGGTGTTGCCCAAAATGCGGTTGCTTTGTCCGCCGCCAAACACGTCGCCTGTGCCCAGCCATTGCGTTTCTCCATAATCAATTTCCCTATTCAAGCCCACAATGCCGCCCGATATTTCCACCGTGGTGGCCGTGGCCGTGCGATTTGTGCCAATGGCATCTCTGTATCCACCACCAAACACACGGTTGTACACCTTGGCATTTTCAGAAATTTGCACCTTGGTGCTGCCAATTATTTGGCCGTTCATATTTTCATTGGTGGGTACCGCGCTAAAGGCACTACTTCGCTCAAATCGTGCACTTATACCGTTGCCACCAAACACGCTGCCAAATACTTCGGCATTTCCGCTAACGAGCACATTGGTGCTGCCGTTGATGATAGAATTCTCTCCGCCACCGAATACATTGTTATAGCTTATCAATTCTCCATCCGATCGCCAACTTTCAATTCCAGAGCTCTCCGCATTGCCCACGCTGGCATTATCGTCCACCGTCACGTTTAGTGTGGCGGGTGTGGTTGTCTGTTGTTGTGTATATCCCACATGGTCGTATAAACCGGCGCCCATAACAGCGCCCATAACAGTGCCGGCTGTAATGTTCACCTCGGTGCCGCCTGTTACATAGCCATAGGCATCCGTGTAATACTCATCAACAAAGCTACCTCCATACACATTGCCACCTATTTGGGGAATATCGGTGTTTGCAGCGTTCGGGTACATTGCAATAGTCACTTTCGTTTTTCCATTTATTCCAACAACCGAGCTATTAGCCCCGGCATATCCGCCGCCAAACACATTAGCGTTCACATGCGCGCCGCCTTGCACCCGTATTTCCGCTAGGCCCTCCACAGTAGACACACTGCTAACACCAGTGGCATGACCGCCGCCAAACACATAGCCCGACACCTCTGGTTCAGTATCACCTCCAGCTTTTTCTATTACAACAAGTGTATTGCCCTTTACAGTAGACACACCGTCAAAGCCAGCGGCATGACCGCCACCATACACGGCACCTTCCACCGTGCCGCCCATTATCTTGGCTTGGGTGTCACTTGTTACCACCGAGCTTCTATTTTGCCCGGCGTAACCGCCGCCATACACGGCACCTTCCACCGTGCCGCCTTGTATTTCGATATATGTTTGCCCGCTCAATGTGGTGGCGGTGGTTACCTGCTCATTCGTTGTTTCCACATAGCCTGCATAGCCGCCACCATAAATGCCACTCACCGTGCCGCTTTGCATAATTATATTAACAGGGTTGGCAGCCACATTGGGGTTTGGGTAAGTTCCCCTCAACGCTTCTTCCCATACAGCAGTACTTGCATATGGTATCCCGGCCACACCACCGCCGACGATGATAAAATTGCTAAAATCACTTGCGGTACCCGAATTTGGCGTGTCTTGTATCGTCACCGGATACAGTTGGTTTATGTCTGCAAAAGTGCCAAATTCCCAATAGTATTTGTCAGCGCTTCCGTCCCGCATTGAATATACATGAGTTTTTTCTTCAACTTCCTCTATCCACACACTATTGCCGGCCACCGACAGGTAGTATGTTTCACCCTCCCCATTCCAAACAACGGGCGCCGCAGGCTCCGTGGCAGACATGAGCATTGGCATGTCTGCTTGCACGCTCACTGTCACGGTGGGTAGGGGCTCGGGCAGGGAAAATCCAGCCGGCAGGGCATAGCCTGCGGCTGCTAACGCAATTTCTAATTTTGGCAAAAAGTTGCCTGCGCTCAGCGTGTACACATACTCTGTGCCCGCACCCAGCACATTGGTTTGTGTCAATTCCCAATCAGAATCTACCACCGGCACAGACACTGTGTCTGTGTTTGCAGCTCCGCCATTTTCAGATTTTGTAACAGCAGGCTGCACACTGCGTGTGCCCTCAGGGGCGCCTGTGCCGCCTTCGGGGTTACCTGTGCCGCCTTCGGGGTCACCTGTGCCGCCTTCGGGGTCGCCTGTGCCGCCTT
>CAYJJK010000017.1:21335-33234 GCA_964370445.1 uncultured Oscillospiraceae bacterium
CGCCTTCGGGGTCGCCTGTGCCGCCTTCGGGGTCGCCTGTGCCGCCTTCGGGGTCACCTGTGCCGCCTTCGGGGTCGCCTGTGCCGCCTTCGGGGTCGCCTGTGCCGCCTTCGGGGTCGCCTGTGCCACCTTCGGGGTCACCTGTACCGCCTTCGGGGTCGCCTGCACCGGCTGCTGCGGGCGCCGGGGACGGACTACTTTGCGGCAAGGTTACTGTAACACGTACTTCACCCGGGAAATCCGGCGCCTGTGGTGGAGCCTCCGGTGTTGCATCGGCCTCATCCTGCTCTTCTTCAGCAAGAACAGGCAAGCTCTGACTTTGCAGCCTTATCTCCTCCGCCAAAGCCACAAATTCTATGCTTTCTACGGTGCTTACGCCATCTGCCTCTGCAGAGCGCATTGTGGTTTGCGCCACAGCATCCGCCATGGGCTTTACCACCGCTGCCAAAACAGGCGTTGCCTGCGAGGTCAATAGTGCCACTGTTACCGCCGTGGCCACCATACGCTGCCAAACTTTTTTGTTAAACAACATAGTTTCCTCCCCTTTTTTGCAAGGTTCATTTGGCTAATTTTTCAGAAAAGCAAGATTATTGGGTCTCTTACATTATAGTATAGTTCATCATACGTTTTTTTTCAAGTATATCCGCATTGTGTAAACCTTTGTAAATACTAAGTTTGCATAAAAAAACAACCCTCCAAAACACAATCATTCCAGAAAAAATATTCAAATTCCTTTGGGAATGTTCAAGCAAGCAGTGCGCACCATAGATGACATCCCTATACATCGCTAGCTTCCAGCACTATTGCCCGCACAATCCCCCCTTAGGTTGCCACCCAATTTTTTTCAATTCACCCCTGTTCTTTTGCCTGCGTTTGTGCTATACTGCAAAATAGTTATATCTATATTTAAAACAATAAAAATCTGGAAAAAACACAGTTTTCTGCTTGTATGACAAAAAACAATTTAAAGGGGACGAAAACATGAGGGTGAACCACAAAAGAATTTTAGCACTGTTTTTGAGTTTGGCGCTGGTGCTTGGCCTTACGCCGCTGGGCGTTTTGGGCGAAGCCATCACACAGGCAGAAAAGCCCGCAGACAGCATAAGTATCACGGCGGCGTCACTGCCGGACGATACGATGGCAAACCAAACATTCACGGTGGGGCAGGCGGGTGCCGAGCCCGTTTTGCCCGGCACCCTTTCAGCCACACTGACCACCACCGTGTGGGCACAAGTGGAGGGAACCCCAGCCGAAGGCGATACAGACCCCACGTGGGAAGCCACAACCACCCCGACAGACATCGCGCCCGGCGTGTATTGGGCTTTGCCCGCGGGCGAAACCTTTTCTACCAATGCAGAAAAAACCTTTGTCTATACGGCCTCTTTACAAGGCGAAGCGGCGGCCTACCCCTTGGCAGGCGGCCTTGCCCTGCCCACCATCACCGTGACGGTGGTAAAGGGGGAAAGCCCCACAAATGCCCCACAAGAAATTTCCTCTTTTGTAGAGCCGAATGTGATAGAAATCCCCCTTGGAGACACACGCAGTGAAGACGCCATCACGGCCGAATTTCGCGGCTTTGTTTTGGCCACGGTGGACGGCATAGCAAACACACAAGTGCCGGTGAGCTGGAGCAGGGTTTTTCCGGCGGAAAGCACCGAATTTTCCACGGCGACCTCGGGCGAATATTTCTATGCACCGAGCATAGACGAAAGCATCTACACCATTTTAAGCTCTGCCAATTTGCCAACCCAGCTTGTAAGAGTAGGTGATGTGGTGCACGCACCCACGCCGACAAGCACGGGCGATTTTACCGTAGCGGGCGGCACACTCGGTATGGACTACAGCTATGAAAGCAACACGCTCACCATTTTAACAGGCACCGCCCTCACCATCAGCGGCACCACCACCACAGACACCATCGTGGTGAAAGACGGCATCACCGCCAACCTTACGCTAGACGGTGTGAATATAGATATGAATACCATAGCTGATGCCTGTGCCTTTGACATTCAGGGCACTGCCACGGCCAACATCACGCTAACAGGTGACAACACCCTAAAAAGCGGAGAGAACAAAGCCGGCCTACAGGTGCAAACCGGCGCCACCCTAAACCTAGGCGGCACCGGCACACTCAACGCCACGGGTGGCGAAGGCAGCGCAGGCATCGGCGGCGGCAAAGGTGGCAGCGGCGGCAACATCACCATTTCGGGCGGCACGGTGATGGCAAGTGGAAAGGGCAGCGCTGGGACCGATCAAAACAACGGCGGTGCAGGCATCGGTGGCGGTGCGGGCATCGACGGCGGTGCGGGCAACGGCGGCGAAGGTGGCAGTGGCGGCAACATCACCATTTCGGGCGGCACGGTGACGGCAAACGGAGGTGACGGCAGTGCGGGCATCGGCGGCGGCAACGGTGGCATCGGCGGCGCCGGTAGCCAAGGCGGCAAAGGTGGCAAGGGCGGCAACATCACCATTTCGGACGGCACAGTGACGGCAACGAGTGCCAGCAGTGCAGGCATCGGCGGTGGCAAAGGTGGCTATGGCGGCGCCGGTAGCATCGGCGGCGCAGGTGGCAGCGGCGGCAACATCACCATTAGGGGCGGCATGGTGACAGCAAACGGATATAGTGGCGCGGGTATCGGCGGCGGTGCAGGCACCAGTGGCATTCATGATTACACTTCTAAAGAAGGCGTCATAGGTGGCAGCGGTGGCAGCGGTGGCAACATCACCATTTCGGGTGGCACGGTGATGGCAACGAGTGCCCGCAGTGCAGGCATCGGCGGTGGCAGCGGTGGCGACTTCGACATCTCGCATATCTCTTCTACAGGCGGCGCAGGTGGCGCCGGCGGCAACATTACCCTTTCGGGCGGAGTGATTACCGCAACGGGCGGCGGTGCTACCAGAGCTGCTGCTAGCGCCTCTTATTCAGAAATGTGTTCGGGTTCCGGGGCAGGCATCGGTGGCGGTGCAGGTGGGGCTAGTAACACAGGCGGTGCAGGTGGTGCAGGCGGCAACATCACCATTTCGGGCACAGCCGAAATTCTCGCAGCAACGGGCGGAAACAGCTTCATAACCACCGCCACCGGCGCCTTAGCCCTCTCCACCAGTGGTGCCGGTGCTGCGGGCATCGGCGGTGGCGGCGGGGCCTCCTATGCCTACCGGGACGACCTGTCTGTCGTCTTCCCCGGTTCAAGCGGCAATGGCGGCGACGGCGGCACAATCAACATTGAGAGCGCGGCCATCATCCGGCAGGCGCTGGGCGGCGGCGGTGAAATGGGCAGCGGTGCAGGCATTGGCGGCGGCGGTGGCGGTGGTGTAAATGATGGCATTAACCACTACGGCGCAGGCGGTGCAGGCGGCAACATCACCATTTCGGGCACGGCACAAATCATCACAGCACAGGGCGGAGACGAGGAGCATTCTTCCACAGCTACTAGAACGAGTGAATACGGCGGCGCGGGCATTGGCAGCGGTGGCAGTGCCAAAGGTAGCGGCGGCCGCGGCAGCAACGGCGGCACGATTAAAATCATGGGCAGCACAACAGTAAACGCAATAGGCGGAAACAATGCCACCGGCATCGGCGGCATCGGCGGCACCATTCATGTTTTGGGCACCGCAACAGTAAACGCAATAGGCGGAAACAATGCCACCGGCATCGGCGGCGGCCGCGGCAGCACAGGCAGTGCGGTTATCCTCTCGGGCGGCACGGTGACGGCCACGGGTGGCCAAAACACCATAGGCAGTGCTGTTATGCAGGCATTTTCGGCAAAGCCCACCGTTTCAGCTGTAGAAAACCAAATTGCAAAAGTTACGGTTTTGGCAGGTGCCAATGCAGGCAGTGCAAGTATAAGAGGTTTTAATGAGGATTTTGTAACAGGCTTATCCTATGCAAAAATCACCACAGAATCATTTGTTCCCACCATCCTCTTGGGCACACCCCTTGTGGCAAACGGCACACAGCAAACCCAAAGCGTTGGCTTGGTGATGGTGGATGGCAGAACCCTTGCCGAGGGCACCGATTACACCCTAAGTGGCAACACGGCCACAGATGTGGGAGCCTATACCCTCACCCTTACCGGCACGGGCAACTATAGCGGCACACAGGCCGTGCCCTTCTCCATGTATAGAACAGCAGAGGAAGCCTTGCTCTACACGCCTGCCGGCACGGTGGATTTGAGGTATTCCGCTGCACCAAACGGAAACACCCTGCACATCGCCGAGCTTAGCGAGGCGCAAAAACATGAGGATTTGGCAAAATTGCGCGAATTTGCAAGGCAAAACGGCATCACGGGCATCATACATTTCCTGGCCGACATCACGATGACGGATGCAAACGGCAACGAAGTGCAACCCCAAAACGGCAACACACGCATTCGCATCAGCGTGCCGGGGCTAACACCGGCAGATACGGTAACCGTTTTGCACATCAAAGACGACGGCACGGTGGAAAGAATTATCCCTGTTTCCGTAGGCTATAACTTTGTGGACTTCAACCCGACAAGTTTATCGGTGTACAGTGTGATTGTGCACAAGGCAACCACCACACCGCTTAGCCCGCAAACGGGTGTGTACGCCTTGCCCGACATGCGCGAGGGCTAAACACCCTGCGGTGCATTAAAAAAGCATACCAAAAAACATCGCCTCCGTTTGGAGACGATGTTTTTTAGTGTGGAAAGCCTATTTGCCGATGATACCCCAAATATAATGTGGCACTGTCAGCGCAAACACCAAACATTCAAAACATCGCATATACGCCTTTATTTATTCATCACCCAGGCTTTGCAAAGAAAAATACCGCCAAAACCAAGCCGATTGCAAAAACACTGCGCTATTCACCACACACTTAATTTACACACGGCATTTTAAGGTGCTAGAAACCCGATAACCACCATTACCATGTATACTGCTCACTGCAAGCGTTATTTCTCTTTGTCCTTTCGAAGTGCTTTTTGCAAGAATACAGCCGCTTGTTCTTCGTCTCCCATTTCAGTATATAGTGCGGCTAATTTTTTAGCACACACAGCCAATTCAAAATAGGTTTTGTGTGTTTTTTCCTTTTCGGCAAGGCTTTCACACAGGGCAAGGCTCTTTTTGCAATAGGAAAGGGCCTTGTCGGAATCTCCTTGTGCATTGTGCTTGCCACCCACTTTGCGGTAACTTTTTACTAGATTTAAAAGTGCCTCGGGCACAGGAGAATTTTGTGTCCTTTGCGCTCTTTGTCCATCCATGTGCGCAATGTGCCTTCCGGTATATCCAATTCTTGGCTCGCTTTATACACTCCGATTTCTTTGCATAACAGTACGGACTCTATTTTTGTTTGTGCATCATATCTGCGCATTTTCACACTTCCTTTTCTACGTTGTTTTCGTGTTAACTATTATGATACACCATCTTACCTTACAAACCCACCGACAACATGGATTTGGAACACCCCAAAGCTTTGACTTCCGGCTTAGCCGAGGGGGATTGTTTATACAAAAACGCCTATTGTTGCTGTTTAAATTACAGCAACAATAGGCGTTTTGCCTCACTTTTAAATGATACCTTCCTCGTATGCTACTTTTAGAATCGACGTTCTGCTTTTCACTTCAAGCTTATTCATAATATTGGAAATGTGGAATTTAACGGTTGCAAGGCTTACACCCAGCTCTTTTGCCAGCTGTTCATTTTTATAGCCCTGTGCCAAAAGTTGTAATACGCTAAGCTCCTTTTTTGTAAGCCCCCTGTGTTTTTGCAAAGGCTTTAAATAATTTGGGTAAAGCAATGCTGTTCTTTTTATCTCTTTTTCGATTTCTTCTATATACTCTTGTTCAAAACTTTGTTGCTCCCAGTCTATTTTTTTAAATATAGGCAACACCGCCGCGCCCTCATCTGCCAAAATACGCACAAGGCCGTATTCACTGGCTATTTTCACGGCATGAAGCAAGAAATCTTCCCAGTCCTCACCTCGTCGGTGCAAAATAACCGCTTTCAAAATGTAAAGCTGTGCCGCAAAATATCTGCGCTCGGCTATTTTTGTGTAGCTTTCCAGCATTGATATTATAAAAAGTGCATCTAGCTCTCTGCCAAGTGCCACATACACCTTTGCTTTTGTAAATAGAACATGCCTTTGCGTTAAATAAAATTTCTTATGTTCATTTGGTGCGTGCTTTTCAAGCCATGCAGCACAAAAACCAATATCGTTTTTTAAAAGTGAAAGTTGCACCACGCTCGCAAAAATGTTTGGAAGGAGCTCGAAATAGTTTTCGCTCTGCGTTTTTTTGTAAAATTGCTCTAAAACTTCCTCCGCTTTTTCAATGTTGTTTTCTGTGCAATAAAGGCGCGTCATAACGGCAAGCGCTGTATATTGCATCCGGATACTGCCTTCTCTATTTGCCTCGTCAAGCCCTTTTGCAAGGCTTTCTATCGCCTTGGTTTTATTGCCGCGTTCATAATAAATTTCACCCATTATTGTGTTATAAACGCCAACCGCTTCAAAACCTATCACGGTTTGTGCCACTATTTTTATCATGGTTTGAAATACCTTGCTGCCGTTTGCCCAAGGCAACAAATCAAGCCCGCCGTTTAAAAGGCTTGGCATATTGCCCGTAGGCATTATGAATTTAAATGAAACGTCATTTTTTATGGCGTAATCGGCAATTAAAACAAGGCTTTGCCTTAAGCTGTCGGCATTGCTGATGGGGCAGGCAAGCAAGGTGCACAGATACACTTGCGTCACTGTTTTGTCTTTTGCGTCTTCGGCGAGTGTTTTGAGCTGGTTTAAATACTTATTATACTCTTTTTTCTTAAGTGTATAGGCCGCTATCATCGCTTTTGCACCCATTAAGCGCGGGTTTAACGAATCCCTGTTTTGGGGGATTTTGCTTATGTATTCATCGCATATTTCGGCAAACTCACAGCCGTCTGCATTTTCGCTTAAATAGATTACAATTTCCTCTATTTTTTCGCAATTTTCCGCTATGCTGTAACAGTGCAGCGCCGATTTCATGTTGCGTTTTTCCACATAAATACTGCCTGCTATTTCCAAAAGCTCTTTTGGGTCAAATAAATCTGTTATGAACAGCTTGCTTTGCAAGTATCTGTGAAAATTGGGCTCAATGCAAAAACAGTTAGAGACAGATATTTCTAAAAAACCGTACTCTATGAGTGGCAAAATGTCTTTTTTGGTAATCTTAGGGATGATTTTTTGTGCCATTTCTCTTGTAAACGTGTCAAACACGGACAGACGAAGAAACAGTTCAAATTCGCTGGGTAAAAGACTTTTTGTGACATGGTCAAAGTAACTGTGTAAATCGCATGTTGCATTGCTTAAAGTGATTTGCGTGTTATAAATATTTTCTGCCAGCCTTTGCAGATAAAAAACAGCCGCCACAGGGTAACCGCTGCAAAATTCAAGACATTTGCACGCATGTTTTTTAACTTCACTGTCTTTCAGTTCATCAAAACTACCATCGTTTTTCATAAAAGCGATCATTTGGTTTTCTTTAACTTGCAATGTCTTTTTATCGTCTGCCACAAGTGTTTTTGATAGCTTTAGCGAAAACAGATATTTGGGAAGCGGGGCAAGGCTTAGCAGCATCACTTTTGTGTTGTTATTTTCTAGGGCTTTTGTTGTCAGCAATTCAACAAGCCTTTTTTCGCTGTTTGTATTTGTCAAGGCTTGAATGTTGTTAATAATAACAAGTTTTTTTTTCGGTGTTTTTTCGCAATGGACAAACAAATTTTCAATGCACTCAAAAATGCCATCGTTGCTTGCATCAAACAGCCGA
Organism: uncultured Oscillospiraceae bacterium; assembly: GCA_964370445.1. Taxonomy (GTDB): domain Bacteria; phylum Bacillota; class Clostridia; order Oscillospirales; family Ruminococcaceae; genus JAAYCI01. The sequence goes on from CAYJJK010000017.1 coordinate 29,102, forward strand.
TATACTGTAAAGTATCTCTTTGCAAATTCTTTAGCCTGCGTTGTTTTGCCATACCCTTCCATTGCATGAAGGTAAAACACGTTGTACTTATGAAAATATTCATTCCACGCGTTGCACGTGGCTTTAGAAATGGGGATGCTGCTTTCCAATAGAATTCTCCTTGTATTTACTTCAGCATTTTTCGTGCTTGGTTTACACGGCAAATTGACAACAATTCGTTGATTTTAAACGCATTCTTCTATCGTGGCTGCTCTGCAAGCAATATGAATACTGGTTGTAAATTTGGGGTGAAAACAAAAATCACTGTCGGATTTTGAAGTGTGCTACGCCTTAAACCCGGCCGCTGTTTTTTAGCAATGACATCTGTTTTGATGCCCCAATATAGATATCACAGGGCAGAAACAGGCTTTTTGTTTTCGACATGAACGATAATGAGAAAAAACTCGAAAATCCATCCGCAAAACTTATCCGTTCTATGTTTTCCACACATCTCGTTTCACCATTTTGGCAAACAGGCCGTTTTTCTCCATTAGCTCCTTGTAGCTGCCCTCTTCTGCAATTTTTCCCTCATCCAGCACCACAATGCGATCGCAATTTTGAATGGTAGACAGACGATGCGCCACCACAATGCGGGTGATTTGAAGCGAATCCAGGCTTTGTTTGATATGCTTTTGCGCCTTATTGTCTAAGGCGTTTGTGGCCTCGTCCAAAAAGAGTACGCGAGGGTTGTTCATCAGGGCGCGCGCAATCATAATGCGCTGCTTTTGCCCGCCCGAAATCAGCTCCGATTCATTGCTTACCATCGTTTCAAATTTCATGGGCATCGCCTCTATGTCTTCTAAAATTCCGGCCATATCGGCAGCTTTTCGAATTTCCTCCATAGGCGCATTTACAAGGGTAATGTTGCTTTTGATACTGCCCGAAAAAAGCACCGAATTTTGCAACACCACACCGAATTGTCTGCGCATAGAAGGTAGGTGGGCGTCTGCTAAATTTTGCTCGTCATAGTATACACTTCCTGCTGTTGGTTCTTCAAAGCCCAAAAGGAGGCGAAACAAAGTGCTTTTTCCACATCCGGATTTGCCAACGATTGCCAAATATTCCCCATTTTTTATTTGCAAACTAATTCCTTTTATCACATACGGCAAATCTTCCCCATAGCGAAAACTCACATCATTGATAGAAATATTCCCCCTGAGGTTGTCTGCCCTTGTTGCCTCTTCATACGTTTCCGATTGTGCCATCAGAACTTCTTTTACCTGTTGTAGGTAAGGCAAATTAACCACAAAGTTTGATATTTCGCCAAATGCCATCGAGTAATAGCCAAAAAACAGTGAAAAAGCCGAGCTGAATGCAACGAATTGAGAGAGGCCAATTTGCACACCCGAGCTGATTGCCAAATAAATCATTAAAAGTGAAACCGAAGGGAAAATGGTTTTGATGATATGCGCTGTGTTTTGCAGTGTACGTTTTTTAACATTGCTTTTTAAAGCGGGAGCATAACACAACATGTGCTGATAGTAAAACAAATCCTCGCTTGCTGTTGTTTTAATGGTGTCTACCGCGCCTAAAATCTCGTGGCGAACATTTGTTAAATCAATGATATTTTGTGTGTTTTTCTTCACATTTCGATAACTGATGATGCTAACAATTACCACCGCCATAAAATATAAAAGAATAAAAACACCGGTTACTGCGCTTAAATCGCCGGCATACACAGACATTTGCGCGGCCGCCAAAACACATTGTATGGCGTAAATACAAACCAGAAAAACGGAATTACTCAAGGTGAATAGGGAGGTTAGCACCCCAATGAGCATGCCGATAAGCTGGGCGCTGTGTTTGCGCAAGGTGCCCACAGGCAAGCCCAAAATTTTATCCCACAACGCCAAAAAGAATCTCGTTCTAAATTTTTCTTGCATCTTATAGCGAACGCGGTTGACCACAACATTGATTAAAATGGAGGCCAAAACCGAAAGAAGCACAAAACCGCAAAGCAGCACAATTTGGGTTGCCTGCCCTGTGGGCAGATAGTGTTCAATTACAAAAGAACTGGCCATTGGCACCAAAAGCGTAACGGCAGATACCGCGAACACAAGTAAAATGAACGAAAGCAAGGTGCGTTTATTGCCCGAAAACGAATAAAACAAAGCACGCAAAAAGATGTTTTTGCCGGTTTTCATACCATTGTAACAAAAAATAACATTCTCGCTTATGTTCTCTGCCAGTTCCTTTGTGATTTTACAGGATTTTCCCGTAACGGGGTCTACCTGTTTGTAGCCGCGTATCCCGGGTATCATGAGCAATGCTTTGGGAAATTCATCGTTTGTAAAGGCGAGAAAGGGGCCATAATTTTCTTTATACCATCCATCATTCAGTGTTGCCCTGTAGTTTCGCACGCCCTGTGTGCTTGCAAGATACCCAAGAGGGTCTTTGCTCTCTCTGTATTTTACGATGTCCACTTCTTTTATGCTTGCACCGATACAAGACATCAGCTTTAGATAACATTGCACGAGATGATCGTCTGTATCTAAAATCAAATGGCCCTTTTCGCTATCAAGCTTGCCAAACAATAGCTCGTTTGCTTTTTCGATATATGTTTTTTGACGCTTTGTTTCACTCATCAAACGCATCCTCCGACGCAATCAGTGTTTGATATGCCCCACCTTCTATGCCCATTAGTTCGTCATGTGTGCCGCGCTGTACAATCTCGCCTTTTTCCAAAACCAAAATTTCATCGCAATCTCGGATGGTGGATAAACGATGCGCCACCACAATTTTCGTACACCCTCTTTTTGCAATGTTGTCCATAATGCGCTTTTCGCTCAATGAGTCAAGAGCACTTGTGGCCTCGTCTAAAACAAGAATGGTGGGCCTTCGCAAAAGGGTTCTGGCAAGCACAATGCGCTGGCGTTGCCCGCCGCTTATGTTTCCGCCCCCGTTTACAAGCAAGGTGTCGTATCCCTTCGACATTTTCAAAATATCTTCGTGAATGTCTGCTTCTTTTGCAGCCAGCACCACATCTGCCTGCGAAAAGGCACTGTTGTACCAAGTGATGTTGTCTCGCACGGTTCCCGAAATGATGCTGGGCGTTTGGGAGGCCACAGCGATGCTGTTTGCAAGAGTTTGCCGCGAAAGCATGGCATGTGTATAGCCGTCGAACAATACGCTGCCTTGCAAAAGCTCATATAAACCAAGCATGATGTTGATAAGGGTGGATTTGCCGCTGCCACTGCTGCCCACAATGGCAAGGCTGCCCCCTGGTTTTACATTAAAATATATATCTTTTAAAGTAGGCTGTGCCATTTTATTGTAGCTGAACGTGAGGTTTTCTACGCATACATCGCCACGAAGCTTCTCGATGTTTTGCACGTCTGATTCTTCACGCTCCATGGTTTTATCCGGCGCCTGTGTTAAGATGTCCTTGGTGTTTTTTACATTTGCGCCAAGCGATTGCATTTGCGAAAATTGCCCGATGAGAGACAGGATGGGTGAAAAAAAAGACAGCGTGAGCGATTGATAGGCAAGCAACATCCCCACGGTAAATTCATTTGCCACAACCAATAAACCACCCATGCACAGCACCGTTACCTGAAACAAAAGAGGGATGGCCGTGCCAAAGCTTGAGATATAGCCGGCGTTGATGGCGGATTGTTGCTGTGCATTTTCAAATTTAACGTAAGAGGAAACAATGTTATCAAAAGCATTGTCTTCGTTTGCCATGGATTTTGTGGTTTCAAACAAAATGATATTTTGTACCATCACCGAAAAAAACGTCTGCTGTTCTATCACACTTCGCTGTGCACATTCCCCGCTTTTTCTTACAAAGAGTTGCATCAAAAACAAGATGATGCACGTGAGCAGTAGCACGACAACTGTTAAAAGGGCATTGTAAAAAAACATCAGTGTCATGTACACCGCGGCAAATAGTATGCTAAACAAAATAGGCACAAGTTGCACCGCGATAAAAGCAGAAAGGGTGTCTGTATCCGCGAGCTTTTGCACAAGTGCACTTCGGGAACGCCGCATGAAATACATCACCGGCAAGTGGAGTGCATGCGTAAGCACACGGGAAGCCGTGCAGGCACTTAGGCTGTATTCAAATTTTTTCAAAGTGATGGTTTGAAGCACCA
>CAYJJK010000018.1:0-1865 GCA_964370445.1 uncultured Oscillospiraceae bacterium
TGCGAAAAATTTAGGCAAGCTGTAATCATTTTGTTAAGAAAACGTGTGGTTTTCCACCCAATGTTTTTGCCACTTTGGTTCAATCTCTTTTGGGTTATACTTGCTCACTTCAACAACTCCTCTATATTATGCGTCATTTGTATCCTCTAAATCCAGTTCTACCGGCTGTGCATCTGACCACAGTCTCTCTAGCCCGTAATACTCGCGCATTTCGGGGTAAAAAACGTGCACCACCACACTGCCGTAATCCAGCAAAATCCAGTTTCGGCTGTCTACACCTTCTTTGCGGGTTGGCTCTACACCCAGTTCAGACAATTTATAATCCACCTCTTCGGCAAGCGCCCCAACATGTGTGCTGGAAGAACCGGATGCAATTACAAAATAATCGGTTAAGATTGTTAAGTCGTCCACTTTCAACGCTTTGATGTTTAAGGCCTTTTTGCTGCTTAACGCCTTTGCCGCGTTCTTTGCAATTTCCAAAGATTCCATTTTCATCCCTCTTTCTACTTCTACTGCGGTTCCACGTTTATGTCGGCGCCACCCTCTTCAGCTTGTACACTGCTCATCACCTGTAAGTTCGGCGAATACAGCTCTATATTGCTTGGGATGCTGACATTTGGCAGACCTAATTCCTCGGCGGGTACGGGTTGGGCGTGGGTGCGGAAATACTGGTTCATTAAATTTGCAACGCCTGGATCCTCTTCTGTGCCTCGCCCATAAATATCCACATAATATAGGCTTCGGCCCTGTCCTGTTGGGTCCAAGCTGGGGTTTTTGGCGCCCGGAACTTTACAAAACAACACATTTTCAGCCTGCAAATTAAGCGCTGTATAAGCCAAATCAAAAATATCATTCAGGCCGATATCCGTGCTACAATAATGCTCAAACACCGGCATCAAATTCACAATATCTTGTGGCGCAAGGTTCATCAACCGGCGAAATAAAGCCGAGTAAAAAAAACGCTGATTGTCTAAGCGTGAAATATCTGCCTGCTCAAAACCAACGCCCGAACGGTTACGCACAAAAAACTCTGCCGCATCTCCGTTTAGCCATTGCCAGCCCTCGGGCAGGTAGCTTCCATTATAGGACATCTCCTGTGGCACATATACACGCAAGCCCCCAAATGTGTCTACAATGGCTTTCATCCCGTCCATATCCATGGCGATGTAATGGTCTATCGGAAGCATAAACTGATCTTCCACCACCTGCACCAAATTGTTGATGGGATTTTCCTCATCCGGCCCCGAAATCAGCGCCGCATTGATTTTTCCGGTACCACCCGTGGGCACCTCTTCTCCGATGTAACTGTCTCTTGGAATTTGCAACAAATTAAGCTTGTTGTTTTGTATATCGAAATTGGCATATAAAATCATATCGGTCATACCAAGACCCGCACCATAATCTCGCCCTTCTTCGTTATCTATGCCCACAATAAGCACATTAACCATATCGCTTTTCGAATATGTTTTAGGGCTATATTCTGTGATTGTTCCCAAAAGGTCGGTATTAAGCAGGTTATCTAGATAACCAAGGCCAAAGGCTGCTCCACCACCCACCAAAAGCAAAAGTACCAATGCAAGCGATATAACTACTTTGGATTTTCCCCTTTTGCCCTTTTGGGGTTTTGTTCTCCTATTTCCACCCTTTGCATTTGACGAAGCACTCTCATAGCTGTCGTTTCGAGGGACTTGTAGCATTTGCTCTTGCAAAGTTCTCTGTGGTGCTTGCTGCTGTGGCATTTGTTGCTGTGGCATTTGCTGACGTGGCATTTGCTGCTGCGGCATCTGCTGACGCGGCATTTGCTGCTGCGGCATTTGCTGACGCGGCATTTGCTGCTGTGGCATTTGCTGCTGTGGCATTTGCTG
>CAYJJK010000018.1:1965-32210 GCA_964370445.1 uncultured Oscillospiraceae bacterium
GACGCGGCATTTGCTGCTGTGGCATTTGCTGACGCGGCATTTGCTGCTGTGGCATCACTTGCCTCGGCGGTTCCTGTCCAAACAAATCCCGCTGTTTTATCTGTTGTTTATAAAACACCTCATCTGCAGAGCTTTGCTTTGGTAATTCTTGAAACATCGCTTGCTGTTCGTCCGGTTGATTTATATCTACCGGTAACTGTTTTCCGTCTTGTTCTGCACGCTGTATCCGTCCGGAATGTAAATTATGTTCTTTTTTATCCAATATTTTTACCCTTTAATTTCACAGGCGGTGCCTTTTGCGTGGACATCCAATCTGCACTACAATGGCAGCCTGCAAAGCTTAATCTGTTTACACAAAGTTTATGCCGCCACGCTTTCATCTGCTGTGGCTGTCCCTGTTTCCACCGATTGCACCTCTGTCATGGTGCGGATACTGGCCTCAGACACCCCAAGCTCCATGGGCAAAGTATAAATATTCAAATCCTCCACACCTAGGTTTTGGCCTTCCGGGCGCAGGTATTGATTGAGCAAATCGGCTGTCCCCTCTGCCTCTAAAGACAAAACAGAGTTTGTTCCATACATAGCCGTTCCCACTGGTGGCCGGATAAAGGTGATGTCAGAACTTTCAAGTGAGAGGGCGTTTTGTGCAAGGCCGCCCAATTGCACAGGATCCATATCTGTGTTTACACGATAAAGAAGCACACGCATCCACATCAAAAGATCCGTCGGTGTAAGCTCCGTAAACTCACGATATAAGGCCGAATAAAAACTTTGTTGCATCTGCAAACGCATCAGGTCACTCATTCCTTCATAGCTGGGGCTTGTGCGGTTGCGCAAGAAGAACTCTGCCTCATCACTTGTAAAATCGCGCCAGCCTACCGGAATCACCGCCTCCGGGTTATTGGGGTCCGACACCTCTATTGGCACGTAAACGCTGATGTAGCCGGGGGTATGGTCGATAATTTCTTTTAAAGCCTCCATATCGATGGTTACATAGAAATCCACCGGTAGCCCAAGTTGGTCATAGATAGCCCTAGAAAGCGGCTCCATGCGGTTTTCGGGGTCTTCGGCAAAATAGTATAAGCCATTGATTTTGCCCGTGCCACCTGTTTCAAGCTCCGGCCCCACATACACATCCCTTGGGATTTGCATGAGCACCACCTTATTGTTCACTGTATCGTAGTTTACATAAAGAATCATATCGGTACGGCCAACATGTTCTTCGCTTGTATAGCCGTCGGCCGATTCGTTGTCGTAATCGATGCCACACACAAGGAAATTGGTAACCCCGGCCCCTGTGTATTCCGGGATCGTGTCAGTTCCGATATCCACCGGTGTATAGCCACCTTCTTCTGGTGCAAGCTCTGTTTTTATGCTGTTATAAACCCATGCAACAGCCACAATTCCCATAAGCAATATGCCAATCAAGCTGAAAGCCAAAACTCGTATTGCCGATATTTTTTTCTTTTTCGGTTTGCGGCCTTGTGGCATTTTTGTGCCACCACGCCCTTGCTTTGAACTGTGAGCTCTATTTTCCACCTGCCGTTTTGCACTGCCACCGCTCTCTCTTCTTTGCAGAGGGTCCGCCTCCAAAGACTTCGGTTTGCCGGGCTGTGATGGTTTCTGTGCCGCCGGGCGTGCTGTTGACGACGGTTTTTTCCCTTTTCTTGGCGGGATATTGTTTTCAAATTGGCTCAAATGTATGCCCTCCAACTGTACTTTGCTTTAGCTGTTCACCTGCTATTTTTAGGTAATTTCGTGCCTGTATCGTTTCTTCGTCCAGTGGTTTATTCATTTTTTCTATGTGTTCAATATTTTTATCCATAGCGGTTAACACCGCTTGGTTCAAGTCCTCATAAGCTAGCCTTCGCAGCTCCTCCACACCGGGAAATGTGCGCTCTTCACTAATGAGATCTGCCACAAAGATAATTTTATCAAAAAGGCTCATATTTACCTTGCCGGTTGTGTGGCAAGCCAATGCAGAAAGCAACTCTTCATCGCTTAACCCCAGCGTATGCTTTGCATAAATCGCTGCACATGGCCCGTGCCAAATAGGAAATGGACGCCCTTCGGTTGCTCCCGCCATTATAGCATCCTGACGTAGTAACTGCAACAGCTCTTCGCGGTTGCGCTCTTTCACTATGTCGTGCAGAAATGCTGCCAGCTGTGCTTTTTCGGCATCCACATTGTAATGTAATGCCAATTTCTTTGCTTCCTTCGCCACATTTTTTTCATGACGATACCGCTTTTTGCTCAGCTGTTTTTTTGCAAGAGCTTTTGCGTCTTCTGCGCTCAGCACTTATGCACCTCATTTTCTTTACCATCGGCCTGATACAAGCCCTCTTTTTGGATGATTTCTAAAACCGGTGGCGGCAAATAATTTGCAACATCCGCCCTTTGCAAAAGCGCCTTTCTGATCTCTGTAGATGAAATTGCCAGCGTTGTCCCTTTGCTAAAAAGCACACGTGCACCTTCTTTTTCAAGGTTTTGTGCTTTTTGGTACAAGGCACTCATGTCTTCCTCTCTTTTTTGCACCAATAGCACCGCTTTTAACAGCAGCTCTTGATAGCCGCGCCAAGTGTGAAACTGTAAAAGTGAATCCCCACCAATCGAAAGAAAAATTTCTGCCTGTGGATACTCTTTTTGCAAGGCTGTCACGGTATCCAACGTATAGCTCTTCCCACTTTGTAAAAGTTCCCTATCACTAATTTCCACATTGGCAAACTGCTTGCAAAAGCAAGCGCACATTTGTAAGCGCCATTTGGGCTGTGCCGCTAAGGGTGCTTTGTGCGGTGGCAAGCCCACCGGCATCACCAAAACTTTATCCGGCTTTGCAGTTTGAATTGCATTGCCCAGCAGTTGCACATGCCCAAGATGCGGTGGGTCAAACGCACCGCCAAACAACAACAACCTCATTTTTTTAACAAAGCCTCATAGGCCGAATCTTTTCTCTTTTTCAAAAAAAGCACAAAGGTTCTTCCGCGCACCAAAACAACTTCGGCCCCTGTGTTTTCGGCAAGCTCTTCTGCCACTTCGCGTACATCGCTAGGGCTTGTTTCCAGCACCTTTAGTTTAATAAGCTCTCTTGCGGCAAGGCAATTGGCGGTTGCTTCAATTACCGAGGCTTCTACCCCGCCCTTACCCACCTGAAAAACTGTAGTCATTTCCATGGATGCTTTGCGTAACGCCGCGCGCTGTTTTCCTGTCAAACTGTCTCCTCCATATCCTGGTTTTCATTTTTTTCATTCGACGCACCAACATTTACCGAGCCGGTTTGCGCCTTTTCTTCTTTTAAAAATACCGGCAACTGCTCTACCAGTGCTTGCATTGCTTTGCCTCTGTGGCTTAAGGCATCTTTTTCATCGGGAGTATGCTGCGCAAGGCTTTTACCATTCACCAAAAACAGGGGGTCATACCCAAAGCCACCTTCTCCGCTTTCGTTAAAAGCAATTACACCCTCGCAACGTTCTTCCACCTCAAGACAATGCCCATTTGGCATTTGCAACACCAACGCACAACAAAAATGGGCTGTGCGTTTTGCAAACGGGGTGCGCGCTAGCAACTTTAGCAATTTTCGATTGTTTGCCTCATCGTCCGCTCCATCGCCTGAAAATCTTGCCGACATCACTCCCGGTGCACCGTCCAGCGCATCTACCGAAAGCCCCGAATCATCTGCCAAACTTGCTATGCCAGAAAGCTTACACGCCGCATTCGCCTTGATGTGTGCGTTTTCTAAAAAGGTTTTGCCTGTTTCTTCGGGCATGGACAAAACCCCTGCTTCCTTTAACCCCACCACAGTATGTCCACTGCCTTTTAATAGGCGACGCACCTCTTGCAATTTGTGTTTATTATTTGTGGCAAGTAAAAACTCCACTTTGCCTCGCCCCCCTTACTCTTCCAATAAAAACAGTGCGTCTACAAATTCTTTTGGGTCAAATTCCATTAAATCGTCAATCCCTTCGCCCACGCCCACATAGCGCACCGGCAAGCCAAGTTTTGCTTTAATGCTGATAACAGCACCACCTTTGGCTGTGCCATCTAATTTTGTTAAAATAATGCCTGTGGCACAGGCCGCATCGATAAACTGCTGTGCTTGCATGATGGCATTTTGCCCTGTAACCGAATCGAGCACTAGCAAAGTTTCTATCGTGGCGTTGCTGTTTGCCTTTTTTACAACTCTACTTATTTTAGAAAGCTCTTCCATTAAATTTTTCTTCGTATGCAAGCGCCCAGCTGTGTCACACAAAACAATGTCATACTCTTTTGCCGTGGCACTTTGCACTGCATCAAACACAACGGCCGCAGGGTCCGCCCCGTCTGCATGGCGCACAACAGGCACCTTTGCACGGCCTGCCCACACCTCCAGTTGCTCAATGGCTGCCGCGCGAAATGTATCCGCTGCAGCTAACATCACACGTTTTCCGTCTTGTGTATATAGGTGTGCCAGCTTTGCAATGGATGTGGTTTTACCCACCCCATTCACACCAATCACCAAAATCACTGTGGGTGTTCCCTCTATTTGAATGCTTTCATCTGCCAAAAGCATCTCCTCAATCAGGCTTTTCAATGCCTCTAAAGCATCAGAACCTGTTTTGATACGCTCATCTCGCACCTTTTCTTTTAGCTTAGAAATCAGCTCCTCGGCCACGTCGATGCCCGTATCTGCCAAAATCAATTGTTCTTCCAAATCTTCATACAGCTCGTCGGTCACCTCTCCCGCGTTGACCATTTGACTGATGCTACCAAAAATCGTGTTCCGTGTTTTTTTAAGGCCCTCCCCAAGCTTTTCAAAAAAACCCATTTTTGCGGCTCCTATCTTTTTTATTCGTTTTATCCCTTTAACAGTTTATATTCATAACCATCAAAGCGCTTTTTTCCACATCTATTATAGCACACTATAGTGCTTTTGTGCCATGCCCGCTGCAGCGCCACCCTTTATGCGCAAAGCTATTTCAGCAAGCTGGCATCTACATCCGCAACACTAAGACGCAACATTTTGGATATCCCGTCTTCCTGCATGGTAACACCATATAAAACATCAGCTTCTTCCATAGTACCACGCCGATGTGTAATAACTATGAACTGCGTTTCTTTTGTAATGCGGCGCAAATACTGCGCAAAACGCAATACATTGATATCATCAAGCGCCGCCTCTATTTCATCCAGCACGCAAAACGGGGATGGATTGACCCCCAAAATGGCAAAATAAATACAGATGGCCACAAGCGCTTGCTCGCCACCCGAAAGCGACGACAGGTCTTTGATGATTTTTCCGGGAGGCGCCACTTCAATATCAATACCGCTTTCCAACAAATCGTCCGGGTTTGCCAGTGTCAGGTCTGCGCTACCGCCACCAAATAGCTCTGTAAAAATACGGCGAAAATTTGTATTGATTTGCACAAAACTGGCACGAAAAAGATCCGTCATTTCTGCACAGAGTGATTCAATCAATTTTTCCAATTCGCGTTTGCTGTTTTCCACGTCATTCATCTGGCCTTTGAGGAAGCGATATCGTGTATTCACCTCTTCAAACTCTTCTATGGCACCCACGTTCACATTGCCAAGTGCTTTAATTTTACCGCGCACTTCGCTCACCCCGCGCCGCAACTCTGTTGCAGATTCAAACGGGATGCAATATTTTTCCGCTTCGGTTGGCCCCAGCTCATACTCTTCCCAAAGCTGATTTACCGTGTTGTCATAGCGTGTTTCCATTACATTTTTTTGCTCACCAAGGCGCGCTACCTCTCGGCCTAGGGCCTCTCTCTCGGCCGCCACTTCGCGCTCTCGGCCCATCTGTTCGGTAATCATACCCTCTTTTGAAAGGCGCAAAGCGGTCTTTTCTTGAATCGCTTCCTCTAGCTGCTTCATTTTCCCTTTTCCGGCAGCTGTCTTTAGCCCAACATTTTCTATACGCTCTTCATACTCGGCAATTTCTGCCTGCAAACGCAAAATATTTTCGCGTATCATCTGCTTGCGTGCCTCGCTTTCGCCTCGGCGCGAGCGCATGGTCTCTATACCCTGACGATGTAGTTGCACGTCACGCTCATACCCTAGGGCAGACAAACGCAAGGCAGATAATTTCTCCGACACCATCTCTCTCTCTTGCAAAAAATTATCGTCGGCACCGGCAAGGCCTGTGAGCTCCACCGATAAATTCTGCACTTCACGTTGCAGCTCTGCCTCTGTTTTTCCGGCTTGTTCACGTTGGTTTTGCAACACTTCCTTGCGTGCTTGCAAGGTTTTTTCTTCTTCATACAAATGCTCTTTGCGCTCGTTTGCATTTTCTTGTGCCGCATGCATACGCGAAAGCTCTGCCTCTATGCGAATTTTATCTCCGCCGCGTGTAATGATTTCACTTTCAGTAGCCGTAAGCTCTGCCTGCAATACATCCAAATCAAGCCGTGCTTTTTTATGGGCTAAAGTATCCTCTTCCAGCTGTTTTTGCAAATTCCCCATTTTATTTTGCAAGGTTTCCATCTCTTGTTGGCGGCTAAACAACCCCATGGTGCGCGACACAGACCCGCCCGTAAACGAGCCCCCGGCATTGATAACCTGCCCGTCTTGCGTAACCACACGGTTGCGGTATTCCAGTGCTCGCGCTGCACCGGACGCTTCGGAAATATCCTCCACCACCACAATACGCCCCAGCAAGCTAGATACAATTTTTTCGTATTTTTCATCGTACTGCACCAGTTTTTGTGCAAGCTGGGCCCCCTGCGGCAATGCGGCACTAAAATGCTGTGCTTTTACAGTATCCAAGGGTAAAAAAGTGGCTCTACCACCTTTGGTTTGCTTTAAAAAAGCCATGGCCGCTTTGGCCGCGCTTTCGTTTTCCACCACAAGGTTTTGCATGCTATAACCAAGGGCGGTTTCTATGGCTACCTCATATCCTTTTTTTACCCCTAAAATGCTGGATACCGGCCCGATGATCCCTCGTAATTTTCCGCTGCGTGCTGCTGTCATCACCTGCCGCACGCTGTTTTGAAAACCGTCCAAACTGTGCTCTAATTCTTTAAGCATATGCAAACGCTGGCGGCTGCTTTCCTCCTCAGAACGGCTTTTTTGCACCTTATCTTCAGCTTCTTGCAACGCCTTACTGCGTGATTGCAATTTCATCGTAAGGCCCACTTTTATGTTTTCAAGCTTTGAAAGTTCTGCTTGCACTTCACCCAAAAATCTTTGGGTTTCGCTGTGCTCGGTTTGTGCATGCAGCAGCTCTTCTTCCACTTGTGCCACAAGCTGTTTTTGCTGAACCAAGTTTTGAGCTGTCACCTCAAGTGCCGCGGCACTCTCGGCTTCTTGCACCCTGCTTTCGGTTGCGCTTGCTGTTAATTGCGCAAGTTTTGCTTGCAAGATGCCGCGTCTTTCTCCACTGGCTCTGCTGCGGTTTAGCATCTCCTCAAGGCGCTGTTCCAAAGCATCAATTTCACGCTTTGCCACAGTCAAATTCTCTTCATCTTTGCGCACAATTTCTTCGTGCTCTACAATTTCTTTGGCAATTTCATCATCGCCCGCTTCACCCTGCCTGTGCTCCTCGTGCAAATTTTCTATGCTTTGCCGGTTGTGTTTGATGTTGGTTTCAAAAACTGCCACATTTGCATCACAGCCGCTCAGCTCCTCTTGCAAAGCTCTTATCTCGCCATTCGAACGCTCTATGTCATTGATGATTCGCTCAATTTCTGCACGAACCCCCAGCGTATCTTCATCAATTTTATCAATTTCTTTGCCTTTTTGTGCGTAATCGGCCTCGGCCATTTCTATTTTTCTCTGCCAACCACGCAGCTCTGTGCGTGTGGCACGCAAAGTATCTACCCATAGCGTAACTTCCCTACTCTTCTTTTCGTTTGAAAGCACTACAAAACGCTTTGCTTTTTCACTCTCTTTTTGCAATGGCCCTACGCGGCCTTCCAATTCTGCCAAAATATCACGCAGGCGCACAAGGTTATCCTCTGTTGCACTCAGGCGGCGCTCTGCTTCATTTTTACGGTAACGAAACCGTGCAATGCCACTGGCTTCCTCAAATATTTCTCTTCTCTCGGCACTTTTAGCCCCTACAATTTCTGCCACACGGCCCTGCCCAATGATAGAATACCCATCCCTGCCACGGCCTGTATCCAGCCGCAACTCATCCACCTCACGCAGGCGCACACTTTGCCCGTTAATGCTGTATTCGCTGTCTCCACTGCGATAATATTTTCGGCCAATTGTCACTTCTTGCGCCTCAACATCCAGCCGCTGATCTTCATTGTTCAAAATCAGTTGCACCGAGGCATACCCCATGGCTCCTCGCATTTGTGTGCCGCCAAAAATGACATTTTCCATCTTGCCGCCACCACGCAGCTGTTTTACGCTGGTTTCACCAAGCACCCAGCGTATGGCATCCGAAATATTACTTTTTCCGCTTCCATTTGGGCCCACTACGGCTGTGATACCCCTCTCAAACGAAATACGGGTGCGGTCCGGAAAGCTTTTAAATCCCTGTATTTCCAGTGCTTTTAGATACATGTGCCTTTCCTTCCCAAATTATGTCTCGTCTTCTTTCACCAGCCCCAAAAGCACCAAAGCCTCTCGTGCGGCTTGCTGTTCGGCCAATTTTTTGCTGTGTCCACTGCCTTTTCCAATACAGTTGGAGTTTAAGTGAACCTCCACACAAAACTGTTTATCATGGTCGGGCCCGCTTTCGGCTGTTACATAATACCGAACTCGCTCCTCTTGGTTTTGTTGCACCACTTCTTGCAGGCGTGTTTTATAGTCTTCTTCTGTTTTATCATTGCTTTCTACAAAACGAAGTACAAACGTCCGCGCCGTTTCCATGCCACCCTCTAAATATAAGGCGGCAATCAGCGCCTCAAACGCATCTGATAAAATAGAGGCGCGCTCTCGGCCACCGCCGGCATTTTCCCCTTTGCCAAGCCGCAAAAACTGCCCAAGATTCATCTCTTTGGCAAAACCACTTAACGCTTGCTCGCACACTAGCGCCGCGCGTTTGCGCGTTAAATCTCCTTCGGGCAAAGGTGGATTTTGTTGAAACAAATATTCAGAAACCACAATGGATAAAACGGAATCTCCCAAAAATTCCAAACGTTCATTGTGCTGTGTTTTTCGCTTATATTCATTTGCAAAAGATGTATGTGTTAAAGCGGTTTCTAAAAGATTTTGATCCCGAAAACAATATCCTATCTCCTCTTCCAGTTGCCGGTAATTCGTTTTCAGATTTTCCGGTGCGCTCATACACCTTTCTCCTTTTGCGCTGCCAAATGATTTTCAATGGCTTCGGACACACGATTTTCCACGCAAGCCTTTGCCTGCCGAATTGCGTTTTTAATCGCCTTTGCATCCGAGGAGCCGTGCGCCTTCAAAACCGGGTATTGAATTCCCAAAAGCGGTGCGCCGCCATATTCTTTATAATCAAAACTCTTTTTAAATTCTGCAAGCTCCGGTTTTAACATCGCACCGGCAATTTTTGTTTTGCCGTTTTTGTAAAACATCCCCTTTATCATAGACGAAAACATTTTGGCTAGGCCCTCTTCCACCTTTAAAATGATGTTGCCCGTAAAGCCGTCACACACCACAACATCCGCTTTACCGCATGGAATATCTCTGCCTTCAATGTTTCCAACAAAATTCAACCCACTTTTTTTAAGCAATTGGTAGGCTTCCAGCTGCAAGGCGGTTCCCTTTGTCTCTTCAGTGCCGTTGTTTGCCAAAGCCACCGTAGGTGCACTCACCTTCATCACGCACTCTTGATAAGCTGCACCCATGGCACCAAATTGCAAAAGCATCTCGGCACGGCACTCAGCATTTGCACCGCAATCAACCAGCATCCACGGCCTGTCCAGTCCGGGTAGCATCGTTGCAATGGCCGGCCTTTTGATCCCCTTAATGCGTCCCACAAGCAAAGTGCCACCCACCAGCAAAGCACCCGTGCTGCCGGCCGACACCAACGCTTCACCGCGCTGTTCTTTCAAAAGGCGGCAGGCCACAGCCAAAGATGAATTTGGTTTCTTTTTCAAAACATCCGTGGCCTCTTCATCCATGCCAATCACCTCGTCGGCATGCACAAGCTCTATCCCCTCTTTTGAAAGCCCTTCACTCGAAAACACGGCCTCCATT
This sequence comes from uncultured Oscillospiraceae bacterium, assembly GCA_964370445.1. GTDB lineage: Bacteria > Bacillota > Clostridia > Oscillospirales > Ruminococcaceae > JAAYCI01. The sequence continues at coordinate 12,079 of CAYJJK010000018.1, forward strand.
TTTTCCATATCGCCAACGGCAACCACTTGTACACCCAGTTCTTTCACTGCTTGCACAGCCCCTTTTATGGGCTCTTGTGGCGCCAAATCTCCGCCCATTGCGTCAACAATGATTTTCATTGCTCTTTCCTTTCCATTTTGTGCTATATGATGTCGTTATTGGTTTTTTTCCACTGTTCCAGCTCTAAAAGCGCCCGGTTTGCCAGCGCCTCATATCGCTGCGGTTTTCCCTTAATGCGCTGTGGCATTGCAGGCAATAATCCCATATTGGCCCCCATGGGCTGGTATGCTTCATTTGGCGTGGTAAGGTGACGCTGCAAGGCGCCACTCATGCTTTCTATAGGTAGCTTTGTTAGCACTTTGCCTCTTCGCTTTGCCAGTATATTCTGTGCTGCCAAAAGCGCACAAGCTGCACTTTCCATATATCCTTCCACACCGGTGATTTGCCCTGCAAAGAACAAATTTTCCTGCCCTTTTACACTTAAGTTATCACATAGTATCTGTGGTGCATGGATAAAACTATTGCGGTGCATCACCCCATAGCGTACAAACTCGGCTTTCTCAAGCCCGGGTATCATTCCAAACACTCGTTTTTGCTCAAAAAATTTTAAATTCGTTTGAAAACCCACCAGATTGTATAGGCTTTTTTGCCCGTTTTCCTGCCGAAGCTGAACATTGGCGTAGGGTCTTTTTCCTGTAGCAGGATCTGTAAGGCCTACGGGACGTAGCGGACCATAGCGCAAGGTGTCTACCCCCCGTTGTGCCATCACTTCCACCGGCATACATCCTTCATATACCGTCATTTTCTTTTCAAATGTAGCTAATGGCGCACGCTCTGCCGCAAGCAAAGCATCATAAAACGCCTCGTATCCAGCCTTGTCAAATGGGCAATTGAGATAATCTGCTTGCCCGCGCCCATAGCGTGCCGCGGCAAAAACTTTTTCAAAATCAATAGAATCTGCCGTCACAATAGGTGCCGCAGCATCGTAAAAATACAATGTGTTATCACCACATCGATTTGCAATATCCTGTGCAAGCAAACCATCTGTTAAAGGGCCTGTGCAAACCAGCACCTCTCCCCTTTGCAAAAGCGGCTGCAGGTCCGTCACCTCTTCGTGCACAAGGCGGATGTTTTGCCGCTCTTGTATGCATTTTGTTACGCACTGTGCAAATTGCAACCTATCCACCGCCACAGCACCGCCAGCCGGCACGCGGCAGGTGTCGGCCACTTTTAAAAGATGGCTGCCCAATTGTCTCATTTCCTCTTTTAAAAGCCCTGCCGCCGAGGCAAGGCGTTCTGCTTTTAAAGAATTGGAACAAACCAGCTCTGCCAGCCACTCACTGCTGTGCGCCGGGCTCATTTTCTGTGGTTTTTGCTCATACAACACCACCGGAACACCACGCTGCGACAACCATAATGCGGCTTCACAGCCGGCAAGGCCCCCACCTATAATGTTCACGGCATTTTGCTCTTTTTCTGCCATAGCGCCCTTTCCACTTGCTTGTTTTCAGTAAGTTTGCACCCAATTCTTTTGCCACTACACAAAAAACCTTTAGGCCTTCTCAGGCTCTTTTGGCGGTGCACTCTCTACACTGCGGCTGTATCCGCAGCCCTCGTTTAGGCAACGTAAAGTTCCCTTTTTACCACCTTTTCGAAACAAGCTGCCACTGCATTGTGGACAAACCTCGGCCGTTGGCTCATCCCAAGTCATAAAGTCACAGTTCGGATAGTTGGCACAGCCGTAAAAAATGCGCTTTTTACTTGAGGTGCGCAGTAACAGCTTCCCTCCATCTTTTGGGCATTTTCCGGGCATTTCTTGCACAATTTGTTTTGTGTTGCGGCATTCCGGAAAACCGGGGCAAGCCAAAAACTTACCATATCGCCCCACTTTAATCACCATATTGCGCCCGCATTTTTCGCAAGGGATGTCGGTTTCCTCCACCGGCACCTCTACTTTCACGCCTTCCATTTCGGTTTCCGCTTTGGAAAGGCTACCGGCAAACCCCTCATAAAAGCCGCCAACCACACTCACCCAATCCGCCGATCCATCCTCTACCTTATCAAGGCCTGTTTCCATCCCGGCAGAAAACTTCACATCCACAATGTCCGGAAAATGTTCCATCAGCAAATCATTTACCACAACGCCAAGTGATGTGGGGCTTAGGCGCTTATCTTGCCGCTCCACATAGCCCCTGTCCACCACTGTGGTGATGATAGGCGCATAAGTGGAAGGACGGCCAATGCCGTTTTCTTCCAATGCACGAATTAAAGTTGCCTCGTTGTATCTTGGAGGAGGCTGGGTAAATTTTTGGTCCGCTTTCAGTTCGCGCAGCTTTACCTGCATGCCCTCTTGCAATGCGGGTAAAGCGCTTTCTTTTTTCTCTTTTTCGTCCGTGGCCTCTTCGTATAACACCGTAAAACCATCAAATGTTACCGTATAACCACTGGCATGAAATAGATAGTTACCTGCGGCAATATCCGCTGCCACGGTGTCCATTTGGCAATCACTCATTTGGCTTGCAATAAAACGGCTCCAAATAAGGCGATACAGCTTTGCTTGATCTCCACTTATGGTTTTTTCGGCAATTTCCGGAGTTATTGCCGGGTTTGTAGGGCGGATAGCCTCATGAGCATCTTGGGCTGCAGTAGCCCCTTTTCTTTTATACACACGCTTTTTTTCGTTAATATAAGCATCCCCATAAGCGCCGCCGATAAACTCCTTGGCCATGCCCACTGCTTCATCCGAAATACGCAGTGAATCGGTTCTCATATAGGTAATAAGGCCCAAGGTGCCCATGTTCACCACTTCCACACCCTCATACAACGTTTGTGCTGCTCGCATCGTTCGTGTGCCGGTAAACCCAAAGCGTCTGCTGGCCTCTTGCTGCAAAGTGGACGTAATAAATGGCGGAGCAGGGCTGCGCTTGCGCTTGCCCTTTTTGATTTTTTGCACCACATAGTCGGACCCGTTCAGCGCCTCGGTGATTTTATTGGCCTCAGATTCTGTGTTCACTTCCAGCTTATTGCCGTTTAAATCGGCGCTTAACCGTGCCGTAAACTTTTTTCCTGTGCTGCTAAGATGTGCATCAATGATCCAGTATTCCACAGGCACAAAAGCTTCTATTTCACGCTCTCTATCCACAATCAAGCGCACGGCACCACTTTGCACGCGGCCGGCGCTAAGCCCACGGCGCACTTTTTTCCATAAAAATGGCGAAAGCTTATAGCCCACTAAACGGTCTAGCACGCGCCGCGCTTGCTGTGCATCAAACAGGTGAATGTCAATTGCACGAGGATTTGCCATACCCTCTTCAATGCCTTTTCTTGTGATTTCCCCAAAGGTGACGCGGTTATTAGACGCCACATCTACCCCCAAGATTTGTGCAAGATGCCAGCTGATGGCCTCCCCTTCACGGTCAGGGTCAGTTGCCAGCAAAATGCGCTCACTATCTTTAGCAAGGGTTTTTAGCTCGCGCACCAGTTTATCTTTGCCTTTGATATTAAAATAACGTGGCTTGAAGTCGTGCTCCACATCAATGCCCAACTGGTTTGGGGGCAAATCTCGAATATGCCCGTTTGATGCGGTTACTTCGTATCCTTCGCCCAGATATTTGCGGATTGTTTTTGCCTTTGCAGGCGATTCCACAATGACTAGTGTTGACATAAACTACCTCGTTTTCGTTTCTGTAGCATTTTAATGCACGATGGTAAACTGCCTTCCGGGCAATTGCCGGGAAAGGCCGGCTAGCTCAAGTTCGGTTAGTGCCGCCATAGCTTCTCCGGAACTTAGGCCACTGCCCTGCGCAATCTGCACCAAGCTGCGTGGGTTCACGCCCAATTGCTCAAAAGCCTTTTGGGCCGCTTCACTCACCGTTTGCAAAACATCTTCTTCTGCACGTGGCTCGCTTAGCTCGTTTTGAACCTCTCTAAACTCCTGGGCCGAATTGTGGCTTTGCCGCGGTTTTGCCTGTGTTGGCATGGCAGGCGGTGTTTTTAAAAATCCGTCTGCATTTTTGCTTTTTTCCCTTGCTTTTTCATCCGCCGGTTTTTGTATGGTACGCAACCGCCCCGAAAGTTCTCCACTTTCTTTATTCGGCGCTAGCAAACCGGTTAAAAACCCACTGCTCCGTGTGTCGCTTTGTTTTGGCTTCACTTGCTGTGTCTGTGGGGCCGCCTGTGCCGGCTGCGGTGTTTGCGCTCCCACAACCACCTCTTTTACCGTGTATGGGGTTGCTGCCGCTTCTGCATGCCCTTTTGCCTCTTGCTGCCGATGGCCAGCGGTAGCCTGCTGCGCTACAGGTATCGCAGGCATCACCGGGGCTGTGGGCAATGCTGCCGACACGGGTGAAACCGGCACTGTATTTTGTAAGGTTTGCCTACGATAGCTTACTTGCTGTTGGTGTCTTTGTATTTTTGCGCGCTCTTGCAACACTTGGTCACTTTTTTGCAAGTCCTCACGGGTTAAACGCTCCACACCGTTCCAGCTAAACGGCTTTACATTATCCTCTTTCTTTTTTTTCGGCTCCTCCAGCTGTTTTTCCCACGCAAGACGCCTTGCACTGCGCTCGGTGTTCTGCCTTTTTTGTATCACCACATCATCGCTAACGGCTGCCACCATTTCTTCCAAGGCTTGGTTTCTTTCTCTTTCTTCGTCCAACGTATCGGCCGGTAGCTCGTTTTGCAAGCGACGAAAAGCGTCAATTGCCTCGTTGCGGCTCACACGCTCCTGTGTTTTACCCTCTTGAGAAACCCTTCCTTGAATGGCCTCTAATAAGGTTTGGTCTTTTGCCGTGTTGCTGGCCACCCTTGTGGTGTTTTCGATAGAAGCACTTGCCGGACGGCCATCTTTGGCCTGTTGTGCCGCCAATTTGCTAAGATCTTCTTCAGGCAACTCAATGCCATATAAAGACATGATATCGGCCGCACATGCCGCAAGATATGCACCCTCTCGAATCATGGCATTCGTTCCACCGGAAAGCTCCGAGAACACACTGCCCGGCACAGCAAACACATCGCGGCCATAATCCGTTGCAAAATTCACCGTGCTCATCGTGCCAGAATGTTTTCGTGCTTCAGCCACTAAAAGAGCATGTGACAGTCCGGCAATCAAACGGTTTCGATGCAAAAAGAATGCTTTTTCCGGTTTTTGGTTGGGTGGATATTCACTCACCACTGCGCCGTATCGCTCTATCAGCTCCATCAGTTTTTTGTTATCGGCCGGATAGCAACTATTGTGCCCAAAGGCAATGCAGGCAATGGTGGGCCCGTTTACAGCCAAGGCTGCTTTGTGCGCCTCGCTATCCAGCCCCGCTGCCATACCACTCACAATAATGGCCCCGCCTAGCGCCACCCCACGTCCGATATTCCGCATGGCCTCCACACCATAGCCGGAGGGTTTTCTTGCCCCCACCATTCCCACACATAGTTGCCCATTTAGCAATGTAACATCGCCTTTTACAAACAACACAAGAGGCGGGTTTGTGATGCTGTGTAATTGCTTTGGGTAATGCGGGCTATCAATTGGCACCACTTGAATACCTTGTGCCTCGGCATGATTTAGCATCAAGGCGTAATCCGGCGGGTTTGTAGATGCCAGTTTTTCTGCCTGTTTTTGCGTTAAAACCTCATCAAGCTTGATGCCTCCCAGCTCTTTCAAAACACCTTGTGGCCCAGTGGGGCAAGCTATCAAAAGCTCTCTCGTGTTCATTGCCCCATATCCAAGCCCTGCCGCAAGCCACAGCCAATTCTCTTTTGATATCATCGCATCCTCCCTTCGTGCCACTTCTTTATGCAATGCATTTTAGCCATTTTTCAATTATTTTTAAAAGCATACATCAGCACCGAGGCCGCCACTGCTGCGTTCAGGCTCTCTACCTCGTGGTGCATGGGTATGCTCAATGTGTCGTTTGCCAAAGCAAGAGCCTTTTGCGACAAACCCTCACCCTCGTTGCCCACCATTAAAAGATATGGTTGCTTCTCTTTTGGCTTCACTTTAGACAGTTCTTTTCCTGCTGCCGCAGCATAGATATACACACCGTCGCTTTGTGCCTCATTCAGCGCGTCTTCTATATTTTTATAACACAACACCGGCACGCGAAGCACTGTTCCCATCGATGCGCGCAAAGCCCGTGGCGAAAACGGATCGGCCCCGCCACAAAGCAACACCCCACCATAGCCAAAAGCTGCCGCGCTGCGTATAATTGCCCCCACATTGCTTGGATCTTGCAAGTTTTCACATAAAACCAACCCCTGTTGCGCATCTTTCTTTTGGGCTTGGTTTTTTGGCAATTCAAACAGGCAAAACAAGCCCTGTGGTGTGCGTGTATCGGCAATTTTTTCGGCCACATTTTCGCCAATTGTGATGCATTGTTTGCCCAGTGCAGAAAGGTTTGGCAGGTCGTCCAATACCTTTTCTGTGCAAAGCACCAGCGCAGGCTTCGATTTTTCAGCAAGGTCTAAACACAAACGTTTCCCCTCGGCAAAAAACAGGCCTTCTTGCACGCGAAAACGGCCCGACATCGCAAGACGCCGGACATATTTCACTTTATCATTTTCACGGCTTGTGATGTGCTCCACGCTGTGGCCTCCGTTGCACAAGCTTATACGAATATGTGCTTGTTTTACCCATCATTTTGCAAAGGCTTGCAAAACTGTAAAAAATACGAAGCACCCACACTAAAGCGCGGGTGCGCGGGCTATGCCCGCAGTTTAATTCGCGTTTTTGGCTGTTTGCACCAAGGCGCTAAAGCTCTCTGCATCGTGGATAGCCATCTCGCTAAGCATCTTGCGGTTGAGCTCAATGCCGGATTTTTTTAGGCCATTCATGAAACAAGAATAGTTGATGCCCTCTGCACGGCAAGCTGCGCTGATGCGGGTGATCCACAAACGACGGAAATCGCGTTTTTTCTGTTTGCGGCCAACAAAAGCGTAGTTTCCGCTTTTCATCACCTGCTGTTTTGCCATTTTAAAATGTTTGGATTTGCTACCATAATATCCCTTGGCAAGCTTTAGGGTCTTTTTTCTTCTTTTGCGCGTCATGGTGGCGCCTTTAATACGTGCCATGTTGTTCGCTCTCCTTTACTTGTAGCTTGCCCTTCTGCAAAGGCAAGCGGAAATATCAACCAAATTTTTTGTAGTTAAATCTTTAGGAATATGGTAGCATCTCTTTTACAGATGCCGAGTCCTTTTTATCTACATATTGTGAGTGGCGATTATTGCGTTTCACTTTGCTGCTTTTTTTGTTCAGTATGTGGCTAGTGAACGCGCTGCCGCGTTTCACACGGCCGGATTTTGTCATTTTGAAGCGCTTTTTTGCGCCCGAATGGCTTTTGAGCTTTGGCATGGTTTGGATCCTCCTGTTTGTTGTTATATACCAAGTGGAGCTGTTGTGCTCTGCAGGCCTCTATTCCTGGTTTGCCTCGGCCTGTTTTTCCTCGTTGCCTTTGGCAACGTTTGGTTTTTTACTTTTGGGTACACTGTCTTTTTGTTGTAGTGGCGCTAAGAACATAATCATGCTGCGCCCCTCAAGCTTTGGCGGACGCTCCACACTGGCAATCTCAGACAGTTCCTCTGCAAAGCGGCGATGCACGGTGAGGCCTTGGTTTGCGTGAGCCATCTCGCGTCCCCGAAAACGGATAGATACTTTCACCTTATCGCCACTTTTTAAAAACTTCTCGGCATGGTGTAGTTTTGTGTTAAAGTCACCCACGTCGATTTTTAGCGATAGACGAATTTCTTTAATCTCCACCACTTTTTGGTTTTTGCGAGCTTCTTTTTCCTTCTTCTGTTGCTCAAAACGGAACTTGCCATAATCCAGAACTTTTACCACAGGCGGGTTTGCCTGCGGGGCAATTTTCACCAAATCGAGGTCTTCTTCCTCTGCCAGACGTAATGCATCCCTTGTGGCCATAATGCCTAGCTGGCTGCCGTCTGAGCCGATAACTCGAACCTCTTTGTCGCGAATCATTCCGTTGATGTCCATCTCATTTTTTTTGCCGCTTGCGATGAGTAAGCCCTCCCTGTTTATTGAATTCTGCCCATAGGCACAAATGGAGCATGGCCTAAAACAGCCATGCTCCACCGGTTAAAAAAGCCAAAAAAATTGGCAATATTCCGATATAAACCCGGCACCGTTTGGCACACAAGGTGAGCTTGGCTAGGCCATTGCTACTTCATTCATCAAATAGATTACCATAAGTATTTTGCTCTGTCAAGCCAAATCTACAAAATTTCCGAATAAATCGGCACTGCTTAAATTAATCTTCTGCAAACAAAACACACCGGCACTCTGCCACATCTACTTCTGCTTTTGCTCTTCATCTTGTTCTTTTAAAATACTCAGCCACATTTCGGCACTGAGGCGATGCCGTTTCATATCCACACAGCCGTTTTCTTTAAACTGTATCTTCTCATCTAAAAGCCATTGCCTCTGCTTTTCCCACCCCGGCACAAGCCTGCCTTGGCTGTTTACCACCCGATGGCATGGCGCCGCACCACTGGCACGGCTTAGCGCCCTTCCCACTCTGCGTGCCCAATTGGGGCGCCCCACAAGGCCGGCCAACTGGCCATAAGTGGTAACAAAACCGGCCGGCACCAAAGACGCCAGCCGGTAGATGTTTTTATCGAAATCGGCCGCATCGGCCCACTCATTTTTATACATTGCGATAGCCACGTAGGGCAAGGCGCTCTTTTGCAAGCAAAACAGCCCCCATTACGCTATCTTGTTTCGGTGGTACACACTGCACTTTTGGATAGGCCTGCGCCATCTTCTTTTTAAATGCCATGCCCAAAGTCACATCATCCAAAAGTAACTTTCCCGCCACTGCAAGCACATTATTTTCAAGCCGCAATCTCTCTACCACGGGCCGCACAAGGGCCAACAATTGTTCTGCACTGCCGTCCACAATTTGTAGCGCCACACGATCTTTTGCAAGGCAGGCCTTAGGAAGTAAAGACGCCAGTGCGCAAATATCTTGTTTTTGCAAGGTATCTCTGCGCAAAAAACTAAGCAGGTCTTCCTTACCGCCAAGGCCAAACTTCAAATACAGCTCTGCCGTCAAACGTGTTGGTGCCCCTCTCCCGTCGCACCCTCGCACGGCAGCACGCAAAATTTCGCGGCCAATGGCATAACTAGATCCGTCATCGTCTGCCAGTTGCCCAAAACCGCCCGTGCGATGCTGCATTTGAAACCGATTTTTTCCAAAACAAACGGCAGTATCTTCCGCCACCAAAATCATGCCTTCACCGCTTCCCAGTGCCCCCGCCAAAGCGATTTGCTCGTCAGAGGCAAGGTAGGCATCTCCACTATATCCACAGCGACGCATCACCGTGCGCAGGGCCGATTCTAAGCGCGGCACCGCCCGTGTGGGCTGCAATCCCGCCACACCGAGACACACCTGTCTACAGTCTTGAATGGGGTAGCCCGCAAGCTGCGCAGTCAAAAACACTTCTGCCAAATTTTGCCGCACTTCTTCTTCCTCTGCAAAAAACGAGCTGATGGCCCCCACCGTAAAGTGAAACATCACGGTGCCTTGAAGCGTAGCAATGTTCACTTTGGTGTTGTCGCCAGAATTTGCAACACCCAGAATGTAGTCCATACCTCACGCCCCATACTTTCTTGCCATATTTTCACCCGCAACCTCTTGTTGCTACCATATGTTGTGTTATATCATAATGCATTCCACTACATTTTGCAAGCCACACAGCCAACTTTAATCTACATTTTCTTTCACCTTACAAAACACCGCTTTGCTTCGCCATTTTGTTTTTAATTTAATTTTGCGCGCCTTACACAAAACAACTTCTCTTTGCACCACCTCAAAAACCTCTCTAGTTTAAGTTGTATTTATAATAAGGTGAAATGTGGTGATTTTTAAGCATACTTACACAGTAAAACAAAAACCCTTATGCCCCATAATAGAACCTATTTTTTGACAACACATTTTGACGAAAAAACACCCCGATCAAAAAATGAAACGCAGCACTCCCCCGATATACTCCTTCGGCATATTTCACAATGTTTTTTGTGCAATATTATTTTTTGACATAAAATCGTATAATATGCTAAGAAAAAGTTTTTCTTCTGTTTTTTATTTTTAGGAAAATAATGTTGACCACCCTTTACACGTTCTGCTATACTTACAAACATAGGTAAAATAAAATACATGCTTACAATGCCTTCCATAAAGCTGTATTTCGCTGGGCTTTCTCTCAAGTTTTAATTGTAACGATTCAGCCCAGTAAACACCCACTGCAAATAGGAAAGGATTTGAAAATATGCCAAAATCCAACATTTACGACCTTCGCAGTTTTTTAGACCTTTTAAGAGAACAGGGCGAACTTGAAACCATTGAAAAAGAAGTGGATTGGCAATACGAAATTGGACGTGTTATTGCCACCTTAGACCGTAAAGGTATGGGCGCCGCACTTTTTAACAAAGTAAAGGATCGCGAATTCAAAGTGGTAGGCGGCGTGTTGTCCTCTATGGATCGCATCTCCTTGGCTCTTGGCGTGCCCAAAGCCGAGATGAACGATTTTCTTGGAAAATGCCTAGACGCCCCCATCCCCCCAAATGTTGTAGACAAAGCCCCTTGCCAGGAAAATGTCATTACAGGCGACGACATCGACCTTGGCAAAATCCCCATACCACAACACGCCCCAAAGGATGGCGGACCCTTCATCACCGGTGGTGTAATTGTAAGCCGCGGCCTACATGGCGGTGCGCAAAACCTCTCTTTTCAGCGCATGCATGTAAAAGAAAAGGCCAAAACAGGCATCATGATTAACGAGTGGCGTCATCTAAAAGATTTTTACGATGAGGCCGAAAACGAGGGCAAGGCCCTGCCCATTTCTGTTGTTTGCGGCTGCGACCCTGTCCATTATATTGCAGCCGGTTTGCGTTATGGCGGCAACGAGGTTGAAATTTCCGGTGCCATTCGCGGAAAAGCCATCGACGTTGTAAAATGTGTAAGCAATGATCTGTTTGTGCCTGCCACGGCCGAATTTGTAATTGAAGGCCGCATCTTACCACAAAAACGTGAAGAAGAAGGCCCACTGGGTGAATTCACCGGCCATTATAGTGACCCATGGCCCAGCCCCATCTTTGAGGTAACCGCCATCACACACCGCAACAACGCCATTTACCAAACCATCAACGGCGCTTCGTTCGAGCACATCAATATCGGCAATGTGCTGCCGCGTGAGCCGCTTTTGAAAAAATTCTGCACCCATGTGAGCAGCGGCGTTATAGACGTGCACATCCCTCCTTATGGCAGCGGCTTCCTCGCCGTAATTCAGCTGCGCAAAAAAAACCCGGGTGAGCCTAAAAACGTGGCACTGGCTGCCATGATGAGCTATGTAAACATCAAAAATGTTATCATCGTAGACGAGGATGTAGACATTTACAACGCCACCGACATCATGTGGGCTCTTTCCAACCGTGTGATTCCGGCACAGGACATCTTCTATGTGCCCGGCGCACAGGGCCACGAACTTGACCCCTGCTCTGACAACCGTGGCGTGCAAACCAAAATGGGTATCGACGCCACCCTTAGCGAAGATAGCAAAGGCATTGAACGCGTGGTATACCCTGAGGTAGACTTAAGCAAATATCTTTAAGGGAACATTTATGAAAACCTATATTATCGGCATCACCGGTGCTTCAGGGTCTATTTATGCCACACGATTGATGCGGGAACTTTTTGCCCGTGGGCACCGTGTTTTGCTCACAATTAGCGAAGCCGGCAAGCTGGTTTTAGAACATGAAGAGGGTATTTCTTTACTAAACAAAACAAACGAACAAGCACAAAACACCTTGAGAGAACACTTTCATGTAAGCGAGCAGCTGTTTTACTACCATTGCCAAAACATCGCCGCACCCATTGCCAGTGGCTCAGTAAAAGCGGATGCCATGATTATCGTGCCTTGCAGCATGGGCACAATCGGCAACATTTGCGCGGGCACCTCTTCTAATTTGCTTCACCGTGCGGCCGATGTTACTTTAAAAGAACGCCGTCCTTTAGTGCTTGTGGCGCGGGAAGCGCCGTATAACACCATCCATCTTACCAACATGACAGAGCTTAGCCGCATGGGTGTTGTGATTATGCCCGCCTCCCCCGGATTTTATCAAAAACCAACGACATTGGACGAGATGATTGACCACTTTATCGGACGGCTACTTGATCAATTAGGCCTTGAACAAGATTTAGCCGCCCCTTGGAACGGGTGTTGATGCTTTAGCATTTTGTCAATTTATGTATTTCCTTATTTTTTTAACCTACAAAGATACGAAAGTGAGGGTTCTATTGTGTTAAACAAACGATTTTTTCTTCCCACATCCATCCATTTCGGAAAAGGCTCTCTCTCTGCTTTAAAAGATTTAGTTACAAAAAATGACCGTATCTTTTTTGTAACGGACGGAGGCCTTGAGGCAGTTGGCCTTGCAGACCGCGTGCGCGACATGCTGAAAGAAATAGGTGCAGACTTCACTACATTTAATGAGGTTCCTCCAAACCCAAGCGCAGAGCTTGCCGAGGCAGCACTTGTAAAACTAAACGATTATAAGCCCACGATGGTGGTGGCTTTAGGTGGAGGCAGCCCCGCCGACCTTGGCAAAATTTTGGCGGCACTGGCCACCAACAAGTTGCCTTTAGAGGACTACCAATGGAACGGTAAACCATTTGAAAATCCTTCTCTTCCTTTTGTGGCCATTCCCACTACAGCCGGCACCGGCAGCGAGGTAACACGTGTTGCGGTTATCGTAAGCCGTAACGCCAAAAAGGGCATAAACTCGGATGTGCTTTTCCCAAAACATGCCATCATCGACCCAGAGCTTATGGCCGGTTTGCCCGTATACCTCACAGCCACCACGGGCATGGATGCTTTGACCCACGCCATTGAAGCTTATGTTGGCCTTGGCTCAAATCCTTTTACCGACGCATGGGCAGAAGAAGCCATCCGCCTCATTGGCCGCGCGCTGTGGAAGGCCGGCGCCAACGGAAACGATATTGACGCACGTTATGATATGGCCCTTGCCAGCACTTTGGCCGGCGTTGCCATGGACCAAGCCGGCCTTGGCATGGTGCACGCCATGAGCGGCCCAATGTGTGGACATTTCCACCTTGCACATGGCGAATCGAACGCTATTTTGCTTGAGTATATTATGGAATACAACCTCATGGCACGTCCTGAAAAATTTGCCAAAATTGCAGAATTGCTGGGCTGCAACACAGATGGCCTTGACCTATACGAAAAAGCAGAACTTTCTGTGGATGCTGTGCGTCGTTTGTTTGAGAAAACAGGCGCCAAACCGGACCTTTCTAAATTTGGCATCACTGCAGGCCACGCCGATTTAGTTGCAGAGGAAACACGAAAAATGTTCCTTGTAAAAAATAACCCACGTGTGCCCAGCCATGAGGAGTGTAAAGCTGTTTTCCTCAATGTTTTAGAAGACTATAACCTACTGTAAAACCAAGTGAATTTTCACTTGAAATACCTCTGTCATCCACCAACGGCCATGGCAGACACAAAACATCTATTTAGCCGTTGGAGAAAGGCTGTGTAAAAATGATTAAATGGGAAGTAAAGCGTTATCAAAACTTAATTGACGGAAACTGGCAAGACAGCAAAAACGGAAAAACAAAAGAGCTGATTGGCCCGGGCAACGGCGAAGTGGTCTCTATTATCCCCACTTCGGACATGGATGATGTGAATGCCGCAGTAGCCAGTGCCAAACGCGCTTTTTATGAGGAGGACTGGGCCTACAACCCCCGCCTTCGCACCCAGGCTATGTTTGCTTGGGCACGCGACATGCGCGAAAACCTAGAAGAACTTGCGATTCGCCTTTCCTTAGAAACCGGAAAACCCATTGGTGAGGCTCGCTTTGAAATCAATGGTTCCATCGGCTATTTAGAGTTTTATGCTGCAGCAGCACGCACACTTTATGGCAGCAGCACCGCCGTGGACAAAAACACCTTATCCGTGCTCTCTCGTGACCCTGCCGGTGTTATCGGCGTTATCACCCCTTGGAACTATCCCATCACTTTGCTTATGCGTGATATGGCCCCAGCTCTTGCTGCAGGCAACACCATCGTGCTCAAAGCAGCAGAGCAAACCACCGGTTGCACCCTAGCCGTAGTGGAGCTTTTGAAAAACAACACCCTATTTCCACGTGGTGTTATGAATGCCGTATCCGGCCTTGGCCGCATCATCGGCAACGCCATTGTAGAGCATCCCGATGTGGACATGATTAGCTTCACCGGCGGCGTAGACACCGGCAAAGACATCATGGTTAAAGCTGCTCCCACCATGAAAAAACTTTCGTTAGAGCTTGGTGGCAAATCCCCGAACGTCATCTTTGCCGATGCCGACCTTGACAAAGCATTGCCCTATGCCATCAAAGCCATTTTCACAAATGCTGGCCAATTGTGCACTGTGGGCTCTCGCCTAGTTGTGGAAAAATCCATTGCAGAAGAGTTTGTGGCACGTGTAAAAGCTGAAGTGGAGAAAATTAAAGTTGGCTTTGCGCTGGATGATGGCACCACCATGGGTGCAGTGACTACCGAAGGCCAAATGAACAAAGTGCTAGGCTACATTGAAGACGGAAAAAAATGCTCAGAGCTTGTCACCGGTGGCTACCGCATCACCGAAAACGGCCTTGACAAAGGATTCTACATTGCACCTACCGTTTTCTTCAATCCCCCCATGGATAGCTCTGTGGTGCAAGAGGAAATTTTTGGCCCCGTTTTGGTTGTGCAAACTTTCGAAACCGAAGAAGAGGCCATTGCCATTGCAAACGGCACCTTGTTTGGCCTTGCTTCCAGTGTTTGGACGCAAGATGTAGATCGTGCTTTGCGCGTGTCTCGTAAAATCCGTGCAGGCTCTTGCTGGATCAACTGCTACAACCGCCTGTTCCCAGAGTGCGAAACCGGCGGCTTCAAAGAGAGCGGCATTGACCGCGCAGGTGGTATGGAAGGCCTTATGAAATACACTGAGGTTAAACACATCTGCTTCGACTTTGTGCCAAAGATCTAAACTCTCTCGCCTTATATTTACAAAAAGCCCCGGCACCGTGTGGTGTCGGGGCTTTTATATTGTATTAAACCTTAGAATAAAACATAGGATGCACCAAGCAAACCGGCAGGTATTTTATGATAAGCATTGTAAAAACAGCCACAATTTTAAACGGCAACCCTAATCGTCCTTTTCTTTTGTGCGAACTCGCTTGCGTGCTTTCTCTTCCTCCGGCTCAGGTTTTGGCAGCCGGCTCACACGCGCCCAGGTAATGTAATGATCTAAAATAGGGTCTGTTTCAATGTGTAAGCCCTCAATGTCAAGCGATAGCCGCGTGCCATCATCCGGCAATACATCCAATTGGCTGAACACAAGCCCCCCAAGCGAGCCATACTCGCGCTCCTCGGCCAGCTTAATGTGCAAGGCATCCTCCACATCCTCAATATCCGTATCACCCTGAATACGCCAAAGATTTTCATCCAGCTGTATGATTTCCGGGTCATTTGGGGCATCAAACTCGTCGTAAATATTGCCCACAATTTCTTCAATCAAATCCTCTAAGGTTACAAGCCCGGAAAAACCACCATATTCGTCCATTACCATAGCCATATGGTCTTTACGGTGTTGCATATCGTGCAATAAACCATCGGCTTTGATGGTTTCCGGCACGAATTGGGCGGGACGTAACAACGCACGCACAGAGGTTGGCTCTCCATCTTGTAAGCTCAGAAGATAGCTGCGAGCATTTAAAACACCTAAAATATTATTAAGGCTATCATCAAACACAGGAAACCTCGACATTCCGCTGCTTTTTATAATTTCCAGAACCGAAGCCATGTCTGCATCTGCTTCAATGGCAACAACATCCACACGGTGTGTCATCACGTCCCGTGCCAGTGTGCCTCGCAAATCAAACACATTCTCAATCATCTGCTTCTTTTCGGCCTCAATGGTGCCGCTTTCGCTGCCAACGTCCATCATCATTCGAATTTCTTTTTCGGTTACGGTGCTGGCTCGGCGCTCGTCCTTAACGCCAAGCAACCGAAGAACAGCACGTGTTGCCACAGACAGCACCGCCACAAAAGGACGCATCAAAGATGAAAAAATAATAATAAACTTAGAGGAAGCCTGGGCCACAGCCTCTGGGTAGTTCAAAGCAAATTGCTTTGGAACCAACTCTCCAAACACAAGGGTTAAAAAGGCCAGTACTAAAGTGATGATAACAATACAAACAACACGAAGCGCGGGATATTCGTTTGCAGTAAGGCTAAAACTGTGCAAAAACAAGCTGGCCATAGGGTCGGCAAAATGGTCGGCAGCAAATGCGCTGGCCAAAAGAGCCGCTGTGGTGATGCCAATTTGAACAGAGGCCAAAAACTGTGACGGGTTTTGCACAAGTGTTAAAAGCCGCTGTGCACGCACATCTCCGCTCTCTGCCTCTTGACGTAATTTGGCAGGGTTGAGTTGCAAAACTGCAATTTCGGTAGCCGAAAAAAAAGCATTACACAGCACAAGAAAGATCTGCAAAAGCACCACAAGCACGATAGTTGTGTCTACCAAAAGGGTTCCTCCTATTGTATTGGAAAACAACGCAAAACAAAGCATGGCCTTGCACAAAATGCGCAAACCATGCTTTGGTGTTTTTTTGCTACGGCGGGCTGTTTAAAACTGCCGTCGTCGTCCATAATATATCATCGTTTCCTTTCCAAAATAAACGGCTCTTCGAAATCGTTCCCTCAAAAAAGCTTGCTTTATTATACGAGAGAACGATGGCTTTTGTCAAGAGGGGATTTGCTCTACTTTGGGCACAGCTTGTAACTTTTGTTTGAAAAAACCATCAAGCAACTCTTTCGAAACAATGGGCTCTTTTTGGCCAAAAGCCTCTCGCATAAAACGCAAGCTAAGGCCAGCCGGCTCATCTGCGTCAAAAGTGAGCAAATATAAAGTATCCAAAACTTGCCCTGTAGGGCAATGCTCTTTCAGATGAAAATACCAGCCCCCCTGCGCGGTGGCTTCCAAGGTATAAAGAAAAATATCCTGTTCATTGTTTTGTAGCAAAATGGCACGGCACGCAGCCGCATTTTTATCCGGCACAGTGTAATAGAGCTGGCGTCCCGGCTTTTTTTTGCATCCTTGCTTGTTTTTTTCGTGCAAATAAGCAAAACTCAAAACCAAAAAAACCAATAGCAAGATGCCGCCCAAAAGCTGCCAGTTAAAAATAGAAGAGAGAAAAGATACATCCATAGGGTTTCCTCATTATGCGGACGGTAGGGCTCTTGGCCGTAGCCCCGGCTTTGTTAGACTGTAGGTACAGACTCGACTGGTGGCGTGGTAGGAACGGAGGGCACAGGCTCCGGCTCTGGCTCTGGCTCCGGTGTGGGCTCCGGTGTCGGCTCAGGCGTAGGCTCCGGTGTAGGCTCCGGCGTAGGTTCCGGTGTAGGCTCCGGCGTGGGCTCCGGCGTCGGTTCCGGTGTCGGCTCCGGCGCAGGCGTTGATACAGGCACAGACGTTGATGCGGGCGCCGGCGTTGACACTGGAGCGGCCACAGAGGCTACACTCGTGGATGCGGGAGCTGTTTCTCTGCTGGAGGAAGAAGTGACCGGCGCAGGCGTTTGGATGTGCCTTGGCACAGGGTCTAACGGTTTTGGCCTTGTGTCTTCGGTAATATAGCTGTGTGTGCGGAAATACTCTATCATCATGTCCACGGCATCACCCGTAATATGATACCCATCGTTTTCCATATGGCCATCTTCAGCAAAACCGCTATCCTCATCTTTTAAAACCTCGGTCCAGTTTAAGAACTTATAGCCTTCGCTCTCTGCAAGCTCTGCCAATTTTCGGTTGTATAAATCCACCTCACTTTGGCTAAGGCTTTGGCTGGCCGGGTCTTGCGAAATGGGTGGCACGGCACCAATGATAATGTCTGCATAAGAATAGCTATCCTCAATCATTTCCAAAAACTCTTGATAATATTCTACAAAATCCTCTGCTGACGTATAGCCTACATTGTTTGTACCAAAGGTAACCACCACCCTGCGCGGCTGTACTATGGCAACGCTTTCGGCCATAGTAACGTTGGACAGACCCGAAAACATAATGTTGCGGTTATAAAGAGCACCTTGAATGGATTGCCCCACCACACCAAAGCCATTTTGCAAGGTAAGCCCTTGCTCTGTGCCATATTCAGCAAGGCGCACCGTGTTAGAATCCCCTAAAAACAAGGTCTCTTCTACATATTCAATGCCGGCATCTTCCGTTTCGGCCAAAATAGTACCGTCCAGCAAGTTGGTAGGCAAACTGTTGGCAGTTTGGTCGTAGCTTTCATCCGACAAAACCAGCGGGCTTTCGGAGACGGCAACAGGCACTTGCTCTTGCTGGCAGCCGGGCAACACCAAAGCCATTGTAATCAGCACCACCAAAATTAAAATGCAGCTGATAAGCACCGAAAATAAAGCCATATTTTTCTTGTCTACACGCCCGTTTGGAAGAAAAAGGAAACCCCAAAATCCACCCTTTGTTTGAGCGGCAGCGGATGCCTCCGGCTTTGCCTGCCTTGCAGCAGATTGCGCTGAATTATTTTTTTGTGTTGTGACAGGTTTTTGCTTTGCACTGCCAGCCGGCTGCTTTTTTGCCGACTTATTATTTTTTTCTTTACCCATATTTTCAAACCGCACGTTTCGAACACCTCGTTTAAAACGGCCTTAATCCGACCGAAATGATAGTAGAAATAATAACCAAACCATAACATCTGTGTTTCAAGTTACACACTTTTTTCATGGCATTTTTTTAATATATTTGGTAAGATAAGTCTATCTTGTAACCTCAGTCATTATACTTGATATTGCTTTAAAAGTCTACCGTAAAAGAAATATACCCATACCACAAACCTATAATAGACGTGTTGACACTATCATTCACTGCTCATCTTTGGGCAATTTTTCGCCTAACTTTGTTGCAAAAGCTTGTATTTTATAAAGATATGCTTCGCTTTTGTACTTAAGCCATACGAAAATCCGCCCAAAATCTGCATAATTTTACATAGCGTCCGCGCCCTAGAAAGAGAAGTAAATGAAAAACAGCCGAAATGATATTTTAAAATTGCTACTGTTTGGCCTTATATTTTTAGGGGGTATGGCACTTGCCAGCTATTTGGCGTGGCCCTATCTTTCCCTTTTAAACGACCCTGCCACACAGGCGCAATTTGAGGCATTTATCAGCTCGCTGGGGTTTCTGGGGGTTGTTTTGGTGTTTGCCATTCAAGTGCTGCAAATCATTGTGGCATTTTTGCCGGGAGAGGCCATTGAGCTGCTTGCAGGGGTGCTTTACGGCGGTTTTTTTGGGTTTTTGATTTGTGTGCTGGGTTGCCTTTTGGCCAGCAGCCTGGTGTTCTGGTTTTCAAGGCGTTTTGGCGTCAAACTGGTCAACCGCTTTTTCTCTGAAAAAAAACTGGAAAATTTTCACTTTTTACAGGAATCTAACAAGTTGGATGTCACAGTGTTTTTGCTTTTTCTGTTGCCGGGTACACCAAAGGATTTACTTACCTATGTTGTGGGCTTGAGCAGGATGCACATGTCGCGGTTTTTGCTGTTGTCCACTTTGGCGCGTGTGCCCAGCATTGCCACATCCACTTTTTTAGGCTCGGCTGTGATACAAGGAGAGTGGGTGCAAGCAGCCATTTTATTCTTTGTTACAGCGGCCATTGGCCTTATCGGCATTTTTTTACGCGAACGGATTTTACAGCTGGCAAAGCATCTGTCTCACAGAAGAAATAAATAAAAATCCTACATGTATTATATCGATATTTCGTATAAAATGAATGGTTGTTTTACAAAACAGTTTGTGCTATACTGTAGCCAGAATCTCAGTGAAAGGGTGGGCGCTTTGATGGAAAGTGTATATGTCTCTTTAAAAACCGCAGCAGAGGTGCAGGCGTTTATTGGAAAACTAACAGACCTAGATGGCCAATTTGATTTTGTGTACGATCATTACATTTTGGACGCCCGAAGCTTGATGGGCGTTTTAGCGCTTGAAAGAAGCTCACCTCTGCGCCTAGACATACAAAGCAATTCAGCACATATTTTAGAAAGTTTAGCACCGTTTCTCTCAAAACCCGCGGAAGAAGA
>CAYJJK010000018.1:32264-32480 GCA_964370445.1 uncultured Oscillospiraceae bacterium
CACTACCGCACGCATGATTACAGAAAAAACAGACCTACCTGTGCGCGGATACAACAGCGGCCCACTGGGGGGCGACCAACAAATTGGCGCTAAAATTGTAGAGGGTCAAATTGACTGCTTGGTTTTCTTTTCAGATCCGCTTACCGCCCAGCCTCATGACCCTGATATCAAAGCACTTTTGCCCATCGGATTGGTATAGGACATCCCCATTGCCAC
>CAYJJK010000019.1:0-32455 GCA_964370445.1 uncultured Oscillospiraceae bacterium
GTTTATTTACAATTTGGTTTTAAATTACGGTTGGACAATTATTATCTTTACATTGCTTATTCGTGTTGCTATGATTCCCTTAAGCTTAATGCAACAAAAAAGCTCGGCTAAAATGAGTGCCTATCAACCTTTTATACAAGAAATTCAAAAAAAATGGGGTAAAGATAAAGCCCGCCAAAATGAAGAAATTCAAAAATTTTATCAAGAGCATAAAATTAACATGACCGCCGGATGCTTGCCTATGCTTTTGAATATGATTGTTTTATTTGGTATTATTGCTGTTATTCAAGCCCCTTTGCAATATATGGTGGGTTTGCCTCAAGATCAAATTAACAATAGTATTTCTATTATTGCTCATCACAGAAGTGATATCGAAAATGTAGATAGTACAAATTATACTATACAATCTCTTGTAATTGGAGAGATGAAAGAAAATCCACAATGGTTTAGCGATGGTGTTGAAAATGAATCTGGAGATATTGTTAAAGTAAACGACGAGTGGATTGAAGCAGTACAGAATTTTAATTTTGAGTTTTTAGGTATGAACCTCGCAGAAAGCCCATCTCTGAGTTTGAATATCTATTTAATTTTACCAATTTTATCTATATTAACCATGTTTGCTTCTCAAATTATTTTGATGAAAACAGGTGGTATGGCCGGGCAAACTAAAAACACAATGTTGATTATGACAGTGAGCATGGGCGTTATGTTTGGCTTTTTTGCTTTCACTGTGCCGGTTGGATTTTCACTTTACTATACTGTTTCAAATATAGCGATGACATTGCAGCAATTGGTATTAAAAAGAATTTACGACCCCAAAAAATTAACAGAACAAATTCGAAAAGAAATTGAAGATAAAAAGGCAGAAAAAAAGGCTAAAAAAGTTGTGACGGTTGTAAACAATAAGGGCGAAAGCGAAAACAAAGAGGTAACAGAAGCTGAGCTTTCACGGATACGTTTAGAGCGAGCAAGAAAAATGGACGAAGAGAAATATAATAGTGAGCCAAAAGTACAAGAAAGTGTAAGCGAGAAAGAAATAGAAAAAATAGAAGAAAAACCAGAGGAAATTCTGGAAAATAACCAAGAAGATCAAAAAGAAGAAGAAGATTCCACTGCAAAGAAAATGCCAAGAAAACCAGAACCCTATAAGCCCGGACGTAGAAAAAGAGCTAGGGAGAAAAAAGAAGGGGAAAAGGAGGACGGTTCATTATGAGAGAAATAATTGCAACCGGAAAAACAGTAGAGGCAGCCACAGAGGCAGCGTGCATAGAACTTGGCAAAAGCAGGGATGAAGTTAGCGTTGAAATTTTAGAGATGCCTGTAAAAAAATTGTTCAGAAAAACACCTGCAAAAGTGAAGGTTCAATTGTTGGAAGAAGTAAAGCCAAAGGCAGAACCAAAGCCAGAACCGAAAGAAAAAGAAACAAAAAAAGCAGAGCCAATTGATGGAAAAAAAATAACACAAAAACCACAAGAAAATAAAACAGAAACCGCAGAAAAAAAAGATAAAGATGAGAAAAAAGAATCGGTTTTAGAAAAAGAGCCTGAAATAAAGATTAATATACAGGAAAACCATGCGGTTAAAAATGCAGTAAATTATCTGCAAACTATTTTTAAAGCTGTAGGCGCTGAAAATATTGAGGTTACTGCTTTTAGGCAAGGTGAAGCCACCTTGTTGCGTATCGAAGGGGAAGAACTGGGCAATTTATTAGAAATTCGCGGTGAAACAATACAAGCGCTGAGCTATTTGGTGGATCGCTCTGTAAATAGAGGTGTTGATAAAAGAGACGATCAATACCTAAAAATACGCTTAGATATTGAAGGATATCGAAATCGTCGTGAACAGGAATTGATAGCCTTAGCACAACGCACAGCAACAGAAGTAGAAAAAACAAAACGCAGCCGAACATTGGCACCGATGAACCCTTACGAGCGTTTGATTGTGCACACTACAATTAGTGAGATAGAAGGCGTAGTGAGTGAGTCTATTGGAAGCGATTTAGATCGGCGCGTGGTCATTCGTTCTACTGATGGGAAAGCACCAGATAGAGATAATGGACGTGGACGTAGAAATACAAAGCGTTCTAAGCCCAACAATAGAAACCGCAATGGTCAAAATAAATCAAACAAAAAGCCATATGATAATGAACAAAATAACAAAACTGCTCCGCCCCGAGAATATGCAGATAAAAAAACGGATGAGCAAGTGGCGCCGATTGTTCCAAAACGTCGAGAGGCAGTCAGCGATGGTGATGATGTGCCACTGTATGGAAAAATTGAATTATAAAATTGATATTTATTGTAAAAGTTATAATTTAATATTTCCTCAAAAGTTGTGTGCATATAAATGCAGCTAATTTAATGTTTATTTTTGAATATATTGAATTGGTTTTACATGTTGGCTTAATTTAACAACATACACTTTCAAAAATCCCCGTTTCATCATTGGAAACGGGGATTTTGATTAAAGTATATTTAGTTTTATAACGCGGTTGGAGCAAGGAAAGAAAAATAAGAAATATTACGAAAAATTGTAAAGATAATTCCAAGAAATGATAGCGTAAGAGCACCCATATTTTCAATTTTATAATGACTACCAAGAGGCTTATCTGTGATATAAAGATAAGAACGAACTGCAAAACAATAAAAAATAAATGGAATTGACACAAGTAAAAATATATTATAATGGGCTGCTTTTAAAAACTGAAATTGCGAGAGAGCATAAATTGCACGAAAAGCACCACAACCGGGACAATATAGGCCGGTTGTCCAATGGATGAGACAGGGTATACCTATGCCAAACTTGTAATACAACAAGAGCAAAATAAACCCAGATAGGCACAATATAGAATATAAAAAAAGTAAGCGAATTATTTTATTTTTCATTTATCTGTAAGAAGCTGGTGTGGGATTTTGCACGTCATTTTGGTTTTGTGGTGCTTTTTGCGGCAAATTAAAATCAGCATAAATCTTATTAAAATCATCTTGAATAATACATAGATTAATGATAGACAACCCGAAAAGCGAAAAAATTAGATATATTATTACACGATTTTCATCATGTTTTTTGCCATGTTTTTCCATAAGTTCGGCTGTAAGGTGGCCCCATTTATAAAAAGCATAAATATTAAATATTCCGCAAGTAGCAATAGATACAAGAATAAACATACCCGGAGAAATTCCCAAATTTTCACTTAAATGTTCTTTTTCAAATGAATCTGCAATACAATATAGCCAGTAAAGGCCGTAAATCCCAAAACTTATTATCGTAAAAAACAATGAAAGAGCAATATTTTTTGTGGACATTTGCCATAACCTCATTTAATCTTTAATTTTGAATATTGTACAATAATCCATAAGGAAAGTCAATTTAGAGCAACTTCTAAAATGCATGGTTTGCAAAATGAGCTTTGTTTCCTTTATAATAATGGATAGAAGTGGTAAAAATACATAGAAAATAAAGGATAAATAAATGGATAAAACAATTGTTGCAATTGCAACACCGCCTGGGCAAGGAGCAATTGCAGTTTTGCGCATGTCTGGCAGGCAAACATTTGAAATTGCAGATTCAATTATAAAATTAAAAAATACAAAAAAATTAATAAAAAATATGCCAGGGTATACTGCTGCATACGGCCAAGTGATGGAAGATAACTTGGTTATAGATGATGTGGTGATACTTGTTTTTCGTGCACCCAATAGTTATACTGGTGAGGATTCGGTTGAGATAAGTTGTCATGGTGGAGAATGGATTAGCAAGAGAGTTCTGCAAGTGTGTTTAAATGCCGGTGCAGAAATGGCAGCCGCGGGGGAATTTACCAAAAGGGCTTTTTTAAATGATAAATTATCTTTGTCTCAGGCCGAAGGAGTTATTGAATTGATAACCGCAAATTCCATACAGGAAGCAGCTTCAGCTAGTGCTATGTTGCAAGGCGAAGAAAATTATAGTTTAAATCGAATTAAATCAGAACTTATGGCACAGCTTGTTCATCTGAGTGCCTGGATGGATTATCCAGAAGAAGAAGTGGAAGAGGTTGAAGAACATAAATTTTTATCTAAAATTGAGAGCTGCAGGTTAGAAATAGATGAAATATTGGCTGTTTATGATGATGTTCACAGAATGAAAAGGGGGATAAAAGCGGTAATCTTTGGAAATCCTAATGTAGGAAAATCTACTATTTTTAATGTTTTACTTGGACAAGACCGCGCAATAACAACATCAATCCCCGGTACAACGAGAGATATTTTGAAGGATGAGTTATATTTACAAGGATATCCTTTATTTTTATATGATACAGCCGGCTTACGCATTAGCCATGACCCAATTGAAGCAGAGGGAATAAGACGCACCAGCCAAGAATTAGAAGCGGCTGATATATTGCTAGCCGTTTTTGATGCGAGCCAAAAAATTGATATTGATCATTTATTTGAGCATGCAAATAATCAAATACCAAAGATTGGAATATTTAATAAAAACGATTTAACGAATTATTTTGACCTAAATGATCCAAAGTACAAACAGTTTTTTGATCAAGTGGTTTGTGTAAGTGCTAAGGAAAATCCTCAACAAGCATGCAAAGCAATTAAAGATGCAATGATACAAGTTTTAAACCTAAAAAATATAGACCCAAATTATAAGCTTCTATTGAATACAAGACGCCATAAAGCACTTATAAATGCACGAAATGAATTATATGATATGCAAACAGAGGCAAAAATGGGTTTGATATACGATATAGCGAGAGAAAATCTTGAAAATGCGCTGCAGTCTTTTTACGTGTTAAGTGGAGATGATCCAACAGAGGAAATGATAGAAGAAATTTTTAAAACCTTCTGTGTTGGAAAATAACGATAGTAGGACAATATAAAATTGTTGAAAAAATATACCAAAGAGAGAAATCAAGCTAATATATAATTTAAAACATATATTACCTCACAAAGAAACAAATAAAGCACGTACAAGGCAAATTTTCCTTTTAATATGAAATATAGGATTAATATGGTTATAATATGTCAATTGCTTAATTATGTACAGTTTTTCTAGTGTATTGTAGATGTTTCCTAAGTTTATATGTTCTTTTTTAGATTGTGCGCACAGAAGGAGATAAGAGTGAATACTTATGATGTTTTAGTGGTAGGTGCTGGCCATGCAGGTATAGAAGCCGCACTTGCCAGTGCTCGTTTAGGAATGAAAACAGCAATTATAACGATGAGTTTAGACATGATTGCAAACCTTCCTTGTAACCCAAGTATTGGGGGAACCGCCAAAGGTCATCTTGTAAGAGAGATTGACGCGCTGGGTGGCTTTATGGGAATTGCTGCAGATATGACAATGTTGCAGAGTCGTATGCTTAACCGTGGAAAAGGTGCAGCTGTTCAAAGCCTCAGAAATCAAACGGATAGAAGTGCCTACCATTTATTTGCAAAATACACACTCGAAAAGCAAGATAATTTAACAATATATCAAGATGAAGTTATTCATTTGATTGTTCAAAACTCTATAGTTTCCGGGATAGAGATGAAATCTGGATATGAGCTTTTTGGCAAGGCTGTGGTGATTGCATGCGGCACATTTTTAAATGCAAAGATTTTTATTGGAAATAATAGCTATTTTTCTGGGCCTGATAACAGTCGATCTGCTACAGAGCTTAGTTTGTCAATTCAGCAGTATATTCCAGAATTAAAAAGATTCAAAACGGGAACACCGGCTAGGGTACACAGGAACACGATTGATTTTGACAAAATGATAAGGCAAAAAGGTGACGAGCCCATAACACCCTTTAGTTTTCAGACTGAAACGGAGCTTGTGAACCAAACGGATTGCTACATAACCTACACAAATGAAAAAACACATCAAATAATTAAAGATAATATTCATAAATCAGCTGTTTATTCAGGTGATGTCAGTGGAATTGGCCCAAGATATTGTCCTAGCATTGAAGATAAAGTCGTTCGTTTTCCGGATAAAGACAGACATCAAATATTTGTAGAGCCTTGTGGTTTAAACACAAATGAGATGTATTTGCAAGGGATGTCCAGTGCACTGCCGTTTGATGTGCAGTTGCAGATGTATCGGTCGATTATCGGCCTCGATAACGTGGATATTATGCGCCCGGCATATGCAATAGAATATGATTGCATTGACCCAACTTCTTTAAAATTGAACCTAGAAACAAAAGCGATACAAGGCC
The DNA here is from genome assembly GCA_964370445.1 of uncultured Oscillospiraceae bacterium. GTDB lineage: Bacteria > Bacillota > Clostridia > Oscillospirales > Ruminococcaceae > JAAYCI01. The sequence goes on from CAYJJK010000019.1 coordinate 6,191, forward strand.
TTTTTTTGGCTGGTCAGATCAATGGAACGTCTGGGTATGAAGAGGCTGCAGCGCAGGGCCTTGTAGCTGGAATTAATGCAGTGCACTATTGTAAGCAAAAGCAACCTGTGTATTTTAGCCGGGCACAAAGCTACATTGGCACATTGGTGGATGACATCGTAACAAAAGGTGTTTTAGACCCCTACCGCATGATGACAAGCCGTAGTGAGCATCGATTATATTTGCGGCAAGATAATGCAGATGAACGCCTCACACCGATAGGCCGAGAAATTGGCTTAGTAGATGATTTGCATTGGAAAAAGTATGAAACAAGAAGAAAAATTAAATCACAGGAAAGACAACGCTTAAAAACAAGTGTGCTAAAGCCCGAGATTATTAACCCTATTTTGGTAAAAATGGGTTATGCAGAAATAACACAGCCGGTTCATGCCGATAAATTGTTAAAAAGACCAAATGTTTTTTACCAAGATATTATTTCGATTTTGGGTATAAATAACGATATTACAAATTTTATTAAAGATAATTTAGAAGCAGAAATAAAATATGAGGGATATATAGCAAAACAAAATAATCGAAATAAAAAACAAATAAATAATAAGGAAATTGCAATTCCTGCACAGTTTGACTATACGAGTTTACACGGATTACGCTTAGAAGCCAGAGAAAAGTTAGATAAAATTAGGCCATTAACTTTTGAGCAAGCGGGCAGAATACCGGGAGTGACGCCAAATGATATGGATCAACTGGAAATTTATATAAAATTAGCTAGGAAAAAGAATGAAAATCAAGATCTGTGATCTTCTATTCCACCAAAAGTTGCATATAATAGTACGATAATATGTACCATATTAAATTTTTAGTATATTTTTAATTATTTGTTGATAATTTTTCGTTTATTTGTAACAATAAGGTTTAAAAATAATTTAATGGGTCATTCTCTATTCTAAAAAGCAGAAATTGAGCAGGCCGCGAATAAATATCAAAAATTGAAGGGTGGATTGAGCTTGTGGACAGAGATAGATTAAGGAAAAAGGCACTCATTTATGAATTAGAACTTAATGATCAAGTTTTAGATAATTGCGCAGAATATGCACAATTAGTGATAGAATGGAATGATAAATTTAATATAACTGCTATAACTGATGCTGAGGAGATGGAAGATAAGCACTTTATTGATAGTCTTTTTTTAGCATCTCAAAACGAGATACATGGAAGGGTTGTGGATGTAGGAACCGGAGGTGGGTTTCCCGGTTTGATATTAAAACTGTATAGGCCGGATATAGAGCTGACACTTATCGAGTCTAATAAAAAGAAAATTGCTTTTCTTAGGCATGCTTGTGCCCATTTTGGGCTAGATGTGGCATTGAATGAGGATAGAGCTGAGGAAGTGGCAAGAACAAACCTGCGAGAAAGCTTTGACCTTGTAACAGCACGAGCTGTATCGGCCCTGCCTATTTTGAGTGAATTATGCTTGCCATTGGTGAAGCCAGGGGGGTGGTTTATCCCCATGAAAGGACGAAATAACGATGAATATATTGCTTCACAGGCCGCTATCAAAAAATTGGGAGGCCTGTGCTTGCAAGAGAAACCATATCATCTGCCAGATGGTTCTGCACGTAAATTATTTTATATTAAGAAAGAAAAGCCAACAGAAAGCAAATACCCCAGAAGTATGTCTCAGATAAAGAAAAATCCTCTTTAATGTTCCACGTGGAACAAATTTAGCGGAGAAAGCACATGTATTCCTAATTGTAGTTATGTAATTTACTTATTTATTGCCGGGTTTTCCTTATTTACTCATCGTGTTTCGGTTTGTGCGAACAGATTTTATAAATAAGCAAAATGAGGAAAATTCCATCCAAAATGTTCCACGTGGAACATAGGGGCCGCATGTTTGGAACTTATTGCTTTTTTTCTAAAGAAAGGTGTGTTATAATTCAAAACAAAGAGAACGAACACGTTTTCTTTTAATCTACATGTATTATAAGTTACTCCACGCTGGATATTGCCCATTACAATCTATTTTTGGCAGTGTACCAGCAGTAACTGTAGAAAGATAAACGGCGAATAAGCGCCAAAGGAGGCATTATTTTGGCAAAAGTAATCGCGGTGGCAAACCAAAAAGGCGGTGTTGGTAAAACAACAACAACAGTCAATTTGGCAGCTGCGGTGGCGGCAACCGGAAAAAAGGTGCTGCTAATAGATTTAGATCCACAGGGAAACTCAACAAGTAGCTATGGGCTGGCTAAAAGGCAAATCAAAAAAAGTGTTTATGATATTATGACCGGCGAAAAAAACGCGGCCGATTGTGTGCAAAGCACGCCTTTTCAGTGTGATATAGTTCCTTCAAATATTCAGTTGTCGGGCGCGGCGGTAGAGCTTGTTTCCCTGCCAAAACGCGAGTCGAGGCTGAGAGAGGGCATTACACCGCTTTTAGATAAGTATGATTTTATCTTTATCGATTGTCCGCCTTCTCTGGATCTATTGACATTGAATGGCCTTTGTGCCAGCGATACGGTGTTGGTTCCAATTCAGTGTGAATATTTTGCCTTAGAGGGGCTAACAGAATTAATGGGTACCGTTCGAAATGTGAAGAAAATGTATAACCCATACATCGAGGTGGAGGGTGTTTTGCTCACCATGTACGACGGGCGCCTTAACCTTACTTTACAAGTGGTACAAGAAGTGAAAAAGTATTTTGGAGACAAGGTGTTTAAGACGGCCATTCCCCGTAATGTTCGGCTATCAGAAGCGCCAAGTTTTGGGGCACCGGTAATTTATTATGACCCGGCGTCTCGTGGTGCGGCGTCTTATGAAGAGCTTGCGGCAGAATTGCTACAAAACAATTCATAAGTGGTGCAAAGGCAATAGTATTTTAGGTCTATGTCAATTATCATTAAGACAATGCAAAGCAGTGCCTACAGTAGAGATTTGTATCAACAGCACGGTGAACACTGAGCAAAACAAGCAGTAAATGGATGTAAATATTGAAAGAATAAGCCTGTTGAACGTTTTTTAAGCCAGGCAAACCGATCATGAAGGAGAAATGTATGGCGGGCAAAAAAGGTGGCCTTGGAAGAGGGCTTGATAGTCTTTTTGCAGATACCGGAGGCGGAATGGCCTCTAGCGAAAGTGACCAGCAGATGCTTTCGTTAAGAGATATCGAACCAGATAAAGAGCAGCCAAGAAAAACATTTGAGCCACAAGCGCTGGGGGAGCTTTCTAAAAGTATTCAAGAGCACGGCTTGTTGCAGCCCATAGTGGTGCGGCCAAACCATGCCGGTGGCTATAAGATAGTGGCTGGGGAAAGACGCTGGCGTGCAGCACGGCAAGCTGGTTTACGAGAAGTGCCGGTGATAGTGCGTGAAATTAGTGATGAAGAGGCCATAGAATTGGCTTTGATTGAGAACCTGCAAAGGGAAGATTTGGACCCGGTGGAGGAAGCGCTTGGGTATCGTCAATTGATGGAGCGTTGCCAGCTGACACAGGAGCAAGCTGCAGAACGTCTTGCAAGAAGCCGAAGTGCGGTGGCAAATAGTTTGCGTATTTTAAATTTACCGGATAAGCTTTTAGATATGATAAAGAGCGGTGAGTTAAGTGCAGGACATGCAAAAGCCATCTTATCAATTCCGGATGATGCACGAAAGGTGCAGGCAGCTGAGGCTATTTTAGAGGAAAAATTGAACGTGCGCCAAGCTGAGGCACTGGCAAAGAGATTACAAAAAGAAGAAAAACCCAAACGCAAAGAAAGCCCACGGCCCAGCATTGCAGCAGAGGTTGAAATTGCCTTAAGAGAAAGTCTTGGCACGGATGTGCGCGTGGAGTATAAAGCGGGGCGCGGGCGTTTGCTGGTAGACTTTTATTCAGAAGAACAACTACGAGCGTTTGCAAATTTATTAGACGGATACCAGAAAAATGAGGGATAGAGAAAGGATATAGTATGCTGGATATTAAGCTGATACGTACACAGCCGCAAGAGATAAAAACCGCCTTTAAAAAAAGAGAGATGGATTTAGATGCGGTGGTTGATCAAATTCTGCAAATGGATGAAGAGCGTCGTGCGCAGATTACAGAGCTAGACCAACTCAAAGCAAAACAAAATGCAACAAGCAAAAAAATTCCCCAAATGAAAAAAGCAGGGGAAGATACCACTGAAGTAATGGAAGAGATGAAACAATTATCGGAAGAAATTAAGATACAAAACCAGGCATTAGCAACATTAGAAGCAAGGCAAAAGGACAGCCTCCTGTCTTTGCCTAACCTGCCGGATGCAGATATTGTTGCCGGTGGCAAAGAACAAAACCAAATTATCCGCACCTATCTAGAGAAACCGCAATTCGATTTTGAAACAAAAAGCCATATGGAGTTAAGCGAATCTCTTGGCGTGGTGGATTATGAGCGGGGTGTAAAGCTGGCAGGAAGTGGCTCTTGGGTGTATCGTGATAAGGGCGCACGCCTAGAGTGGGCATTGCTTAATTTCTTTATTGCAGAGCATTTGGCTGACGGATACGAATTTTTGTTGCCACCGCACATGTTGGTGCACGAGTGTGGCCTTGTGGCTGGGCAGTTTCCAAAATTTGAAGAAGATGTTTTTCAAATAGGAAACCCCACCTCAGAAGACAAAAAGTTTATGTTGCCCACAGCGGAAACCGCCCTGGTGAATATGCATCGTGGAGAAATCTTAACCGAGGAAGAGCTTCCCAAAAAGTATATTGCCTACACCCCGTGTTATCGCAGAGAGGCAGGCAGTTATCGCAGTGAAGAGCGAGGGATGATCCGTGGGCATCAGTTCAATAAGATAGAAATGCTACAATTTACCACAGCCGAAAAATCTGATGAAGCTTTTGCAGAGCTTGTAGAAAAAGCAGAGCGGCTGGTGCAAAAATTGGGGTTACACCATCGCGTTTCACAGCTTGCTGCAGGGGATGTATCCGCTTCTATGGCAAGAACGGTAGATGTAGAGGTATGGTTGCCCAGCATGGGTATTTACAAAGAGATTTGTTCTGCTTCCAATGCACGCGAATACCAAGCGCGACGTGGAAATATGAAATACCGTGATGCAGAAAAGAAGCTGCGCTTTATTCACACCTTAAATGCTTCGGGGCTTGCAACAAGCCGGCTGTTTCCGGCCATTTTAGAACAATATCAAAATCAGGACGGGTCGGTAAGTATTCCGAAAGTGCTTTTGCCATTTACCGGGTTTGAAAAAATTGAGTGCACAAAATAAAGATAGGCGTATTTTGTGCATAAATTAAAAAAAGAAAAAAATAATTAAAAATATCTTGACAAACCAGGATGGTCTCGCTATAATATTCTATACGGGGCAAAAAGTCATCCGAGCCATATGGACACGATGTGAGCGCGCCGTAAAAGTTATGGCGGTATAGCTCAGGTGGCTAGAGCATTCGGTTCATACCCGAAGTGTCACTGGTTCAAATCCAGTTACCGCTACCAGTGTACAGATTTATCTGAGGAGGTAGGGTGCCGATTGCCAATAGGACACGGCGGAAAGGCTTTGCGGCCGAGAGGTAAGTTCTGTACAAGACGGGGCGATTTATCGCTCCTTTGATGGCCCGATGGTCAAGAGGTTAAGACACCACCCTTTCACGGTGGAATCCCGGGTTCGATTCCCGGTCGGGTCACCAAATCGCTGTAAGCTAGAAATAGCTTGCAGCGATTCCTTTTTATAGCATACAATCAATTTCAGTTTAAAAAGCTACCCTGTATGTACAAGGTAGCTTTTTAGTTATTTAGAGGCAAAATTTATACAGCCCTAGGTAGCGTCGACAATAGTGTTCAGTCGGCCTATTTTGGCATTTTTCCCGCCTAATTTAGACTAAAAATCTTGAATTCCATATAGGAGTCCTGCGATTTTTAGACCAAATTGAACAAAAAAATGGCTCAAAATATGCCGGGTTCAACTATTGTCGGCACCACCTAGAATTATTTGCAATTTTTAAAATCTCATCTGCCGAATTTACAAAATAGTTTGGTTCATCTGCCTGCAATTCATCTTGATTACGAAACCCCCAAAGAACGGCACAGCTATCTAGTTTTGCCGCCTTAGCCGTAAGTATATCCACGCTACTGTCTCCACAAAATAGGGCAGAGGAAGGCGCTGTAGAAAATTGTTCTAAAAGTGATAGCAAGGAGCCAGGGTCCGGTTTTGGGCGATATGGTTCACGCAGGCCAACAACGGCATCAAAAATAGAACCAAAATAATGAGAAACTAAATTTTGAGTGTGTGAGTGGTTTTTGTTGCTTAAAACAGCAAGTGAATGCCCTTGCTCTTTTAAATTTTGCAATAAATCACAAATACCGGGATAAGGGGCAGTTTGATCTGTAGCATGTGAGCTATAATAGGCAACAAATAAGTTATAGGCCTTTTGTAAACTGTTTTTATCTTGTTTATCTGCGGGCATCATTTTAGATACCAATGATGAAATACCATTGCCAACCATAAGCCGATAGTCCTGTGGTTTATGAACAGGATAGCCCAAAGTGCGAAGTGCATAGTTGCCGGCCGAGGCTAAATCATCTAATGTGTTTATTAGTGTGCCGTCTAAATCAAAAACCAATGTTGAGTACATGAAAATTATCCTCAAAAAAATAAAATAATAAAACAATAAAAAATAAAATGTTGAAAAAGTTATAAAAAATACAAATCAAACAAATTAAAACATACCATATGATAAAGAGTGTGTTACAAATGAAATGAATAGCATACAAGGCAAATAATAAATAGAAAATAAAACAATAAAACAGAAAAATTTGGATAAAATAAGGATAAAAAGGGTGAAAAAACAAAATAATAAATATTTAAATGAAAATTTATGTTAATAATGCAATAATAAAAAATATAACCCAGATATATCCGGATTATATTTTAAATATATTTTAACCGATTACTTGTAGGCTTTGATAAAGAAAATGAGAACTGCCAAATAAGGTGTAGCGTGCTACGCTAAAGCGGTCATCATACTCCACATAAGATTGGCACAAAAACTCTTCGTCACTTTCTTGAAAGGCAAGTTCATTCAGTTTATCACTGGTATGTTTTGCAGCATCCAAAGTTTGGTATCGGTCTAATACCATACAAGCCAAAGGACCATAAGAGCAATCATGAACTTCTGCTACAAATTTATTTACACGATGACCCACTTCACTAAGACCCTTGTAGCTTGCATCCTCTTCGGTTACATTTGCAGAAGTGTTTGTTTTTGGAAAAGAATGATCGTTTTCAGCTTTTTTCGTGCTAGGGACATCATTTTCCGGTTTTTGATCTGTGGTCGAGGTGTTACTGTTATTGGAGGTAGAAATTTCGGGAGAAGGAGGGGCTACAAAAGGTGGTATTACTTGACCATATAAAAAGGGATAAAATGTAGGTGCATTTGGATAACCGGAATAGGGTAAAGGCGCAGTTGGTAAAGGATAATTGGCCGATGGAACTACAGTGCCATAACTGCCAAAGCCAGAGTAGGTTGCCGCTGGGAAAGAAGTGGGCAAAGGTGCAGAATAATCTGAAGAAAATTCCTTAGTAAGATGAGATGGCTGTGCGGGTTGCACAGGTTGCATGGGTTGTGCAGGTGGCATGGGTTGTGCGGGTTGTGCAGGTTGTGCAGGTTGTGCGGGTTGTGCAGGTGGCATGGGTTGTGCAGGTTGTGCAGGTTGTGCAGGTTGCACGATGGGAACTTCTGGTTCTGTCGAAAAAACCTTAGGTATCAAAGGTTTTTCTGGAGAAACAGGGGGAGCAGCTGGGGGAGCACCGCCAAAAGAATGTACCTGTGGTGGTGAAATTGGCTTTGGTGCTGCTTGTTGTATAGGCCGAGTTGGTGGTGAAATCTCGGGTTCTCTTTCAGGGGGAAGTGGAGAAGGTGGGGCATAGTGTTCTGCCTGCATGTTGTGCAAGGGCGGCGTGTGCTCATACGGAGAAAGTGAAGCAGACTCTATGTCGTTTGGCGATGTAAAAACGTCAACTTCTAACGAGGGGTCCGCAGTGGGGGCCGTAAGCGAAGATGGCCGGGGAAGTGGTGCCGGTGCCACATAAGGCTGCTGAAAGGTGGGGGATGCTGCCTGTTCATTTTGTTCTTCAGCCTGATAAGGGGCTACAGCCACTGCATCCGGATCTTTTGCAGTAGAAAGAAGAGAGCCCTGTACCTCTGGGGCGCTCTCTGTTATAATATCGTTTTCAGTGGCAGAAAAATCATCTGCACCTGTTAATAGCCGCTGCACCTCACTCTCAGGAAAGCGCCACTGCCCACCAATTTTTCTGCCAACTAAACGGCCGCTTTTCAAGTAATTACGAATGGTGCGCCCTGTTACCGAAGCAAGGTCTGCCACTTCTTCCACAGTATACAATTTTTCAATCATGCAGAACACCTCTTTCCTGTTGCTTGGCAGATGTATGTAATTACATTATAATGTCAACTTTTTACCAGTCAAGGGAAATTTGGATATTTGCATTATTTTTCATGAAATTTCATATATCTTTACATCGGCGCAAATGGTCTTCATCTAGGCTTGCTTTTTGCATACGCAAAATACATGCTTTGATGGGAACCCCTTTTTCAGAAAACATTTGTTCGTGTTCGGTGCGGATATTCCAAGAGGGCTCCTCCTTGTGTAAATCGCGGCTTTGCCAAACCACTTCAAAGGCACAAAGAGAAAAATAACGCAAGCTGTCCTCAAACAAAAGGCTGTCGTCAGTTTTAAAATGTAGCTCGGCCTCGGGATGCAAAAAATTTCGGTATTGTATCAGCTGGCGTGGATGGGTGAGACGATGTTTTGCATGCCCGCTTTTATACCAAGGGTTACAAAAGTTAATATATAAACGGCGAACATCATCTTCGGAACTAAAAATATTTTGTATGTGTTCAATGTTATAAGTAGAAATCATAAGGTTGTTTTGCGCTTGATTGGCCTGATGAAAAATGTGCTCAATATTTCGCTTTGCAACCACAAGCATTTCGCTTTTAATGTCTACACCCACATAATTAAAATCTGTTTCACGCAAAGCACGGTGTGCTAAAAAACTGCCTTTTCCACAGCCAAGTTCTATACGCAAGGGTAAATGTGTATTGGCAAAATTTTTTTGCCAACAGCCTTTTGTGTTTTGCGGGTTGTTAACATGATGTGGCCATGCGGCCAGCTCAGGGCGTGCATATGGTTTGTGTCGAATTCGCATAAATATAACTCTCCAAAATATAATGAATATAAAATAAATTGTAAATACATTTTTAAGAATTTATTGCAATATTATAAAAACATATGTTTGGTTTGGCTACAGTACAAATTTAAACATACAAATGTAAAAAAACAAGAAAAGAATGATGGTGATATCAAAATAGAAAATACATAGTAAAATATAAAATAATCAAGTAAAAATTAGAAATAAAACATTTAGGCAAAATTATAAAAAGCAATAAAACCGGCCCATAAATGGCTTAAAAAAATAAGAGGAAATTAAGTGCTGGTCTTCCATAAAAAAATCGAGTATACTGAAACAATGAACAAAACGAAAAAATGTTAGTCAAATAAAGTGAGAAAAAAGATAGAGACCATAAGGAGCGAGAATGAAAATCACGCAAAAAGCAGGGGTACTATGCATTTCTTTGGTGTTGCTATTCTCTGCCTGTAGAACAATTGAACCAATACCCAATACAGGTTTTCAGCAAAATAACATTTCGGCAGCAGACCAAAGCACTAGCAATAACATAGCCGAACAAGAAATGGTGGAGGTAATGCTTCCAAGCAGCCATCAAAATTTGGGTCAACTTTTGCAAGAGATAGCAGATAGCCAAAACATTCATCTAGAAATTCGCCTAGCCGGCAACGAGCCACGCTATACATTAGAGCTGATGGAGGCCATGGAAAGCGACAACCAGCCGGACATATATTGGCTTGCGGGCGAGTTTAGCGCGCGTGTACTTGACGAAAGTTCATATTATCCGTTTAATTTTGCTGTTCCGGCTTCTGGCCTAATGCTAGAAAGCCTAGCATCTATGGTGCCAAATGATTTTCGTCTTTTGGATGAAGAGAAAATCTATGCATTTCCGGTGGGTGCCTATGCTCAGGGCACGCTGGTTAATTTGCCGTTGCTAGCGGCACTGCTGGGAACCGAGGATTTAGTGGCCTTGCAAAGAGATTTGATTTTATGCACCTATGAAGAATGGCAGGTGATGCAACAGGCGATCGCAGATTATTTGGTTACGCCGGGGCGCTATCAATTCTCTTTAGGCACAGGGCTATACACCATGCCAAGCTATCGTCCACAACAGGCCGAGACCCTGCGCGGACTGTGGGCGCTTGCTACAGTTGGTGAGACAGATTATGGAAAAAACAGCTTAGAAACATCATTTGCTGCAGCGTATATCGACCCTAGCGATTATTTGGATTCTGACCCGAGCATACTAAATGAACTGATGCAACAACCATTGGAAGCGTTGTATGCAGAAATCGAGTTTGAAACACAGAATATGGTGGGCCATGATGGCTCTCTTAGCAGAGGGGAGGGGTTTTCGCTTGCCCGGGAAATTACCGCCGAAGAAGCACAGGAGTTTTTTGAAAACGGTTCGGCTTTATTTTGGAAAACAGACTCCCAAATGGCGATGCAGATAGAACGCGAAAACTCAGACCTTACCCAAAATTTGTTTCTCATTCCCACAAAAATGCCATTTTCAGATGCAAATATTGCCGCAGTAAATCAAATGTATTGTTTAATTATAGACGGCTACCTTGCTGTGGCCGGCCCAGAAGAAGCAGGCGGCGCGGCTGGCCGCCTTTTAGCACAACTTTTTACCGAAGAAAGCAGCTTGCAAGCAATGCAAACAGAGCTTAATCTTTTGCCGTTTACCGAATTTTATCCGCAATCTAACGTGCTACGTGCCCTAGAAGAAAGTGTGGGTATTGGGGAGTATTATCTTATGCCCGTGCCCACGGCCTCTATGCTTAGCACACGGCAAAGCATGGGAGATTGGATCAACTTAAATTTGATGGATAGCAGCGAGTGGACGGAGGAAGACAAAGAAGACTTCCTCACAGCGATGCAAGGCATGTGGGGAGAGCTGGAACTGGAAACACCAGAAGAAGATACAGCTATAGAATAAGAATTTGCATGGCATTGCAGCAAACAAATGACATACAAATTTTTATCATTAAATAGAAAATAAATTAAATTAAAACAAGATAAATGAATGTAAAAAGTAAAAACCAAATGTTTATTTTGCAATTAAATGCCTAATATTTTGTTTTTATTAGAGAATTAAATATAAACGGTGTAAAAGAATATTTTGTAACTATAGGGGATAAAGCATGCCCTATTTTAGCACTTAATTTCATGCATAAAAGCGAAAAAATGCTGCATAAAAAAGGTGAAAAATAGTAGATAATGATCCGCAAATTAAATTAAACATTAAAACGATATAGTGTTACATCTCCGTCTTGCATGATATATTCTTTGCCTTCGCTTCGCACAAGGCCTTTTTCTTTAGCGGCGGTAAGGCTACCACAGTCCATAAGCGTATCAAAAGGCACCACTTCGGCACGAATAAATCCACGCTCGATATCTGAGTGTATTTTACCTGCCGCGGCTGGGGCCTTTGTCCCTTTTTGAATGGTCCAAGCGCGCACCTCCGGCTCGCCTGCTGTTAAAAAGCTAATTAAACCAAGCAAATTATAGCTCTCGTGAATCAAAGCGTCCAGCCCGGAATGGTCTAGGCCAAGCTCTTGCAAAAACTCTACACGTTCTTCACCGGAAAGTTCGGCGATATCCTCTTCTACTTTGGCACAAACCGGCAAACAACCCGATCCATCTTTCCCTGCAAGTTTGCGCACTATTTGGTAGCCGGCATTCTCCTCAAAACCGGCCAGCAAATCATCCTCACTCAGGTTTGCAGCATAGATCACCGGTTTATAGCTCAGCAGCGGAAATTCAGAAAGTAAAGCAGCCTCATCCTCACTTTCAGGCTCAAAAGTGCGCGCGTTAAGGCCGTTTTCTAAATGTTCACTTAAACGGCGTAGCAAATCCACTTCTAATTTTTGGCTTTTATCACCTGTTTTTAGCAGTTTAGCCGCCTTATCTGCACGTCGCTGTACAATTTCTAAATCGGAAAGTACAAGCTCTAAATCAATCGTTTCAATGTCACGGGCCGGGTCTACCGAGCCTTCCACATGCACAATATCATCACTGGCAAAACAGCGCACCACGTGGACGATTGCATCCACTTCGCGAATATGAGACAAAAAGCGGTTGCCCAGCCCTTCGCCCTTAGAGGCGCCTTTTACAAGGCCCGCAATGTCCACAAATTCAATACTGGCAGGTGTAACTTTTTTGGGTTTGTATAGGTTTGCCAATGCATCTAGGCGTTTATCGGGCACAGCTACAATGCCCACATTTGGCTCAATGGTGCAAAATGGATAGTTGGCGCTTTGCGCACCAGCGTTTGTAATAGCGTTAAACAATGTTGATTTGCCTACATTGGGTAGGCCCACAATTCCCAGTTTCAAAACTTCCTCCTAATAAGCATATGTTTTCAAGAAGGGCAGTCAAATAAAGCGCTTTCCAACTTTACGAAAACAAAGTATTTAATTTTTCTTCCGAATTACATTATACAGTTTTGCAGTATAAAAGCAAGGCAAATGGCAAATCTTACAAAACGGATAAAACTCAAAGCGGTGGTTTGCTTTGCGTTTTTGTACTTTATTGTAGTATAATATAAAGCAGACCACCCAGAAAGGATGTACACTGTATGGCAGAGCGTAAAATTCAAATTGTAGACGATGACCAAAATATTTGCGAATAGCTACGTTTATATTTAGAAAAAGAAGGATATGAAACACAGCTGTGTTATGATGGTGAAAAAGCGGTAGAAAAATTTGCCACGTTTGCGCCGGATCTTGTTTTATTGGATGTGATGATGCCACGGCTGGACGGCTGGGAAACCTGCCGCCGCATTCGGGCACAAAGTGAGGTGCCTATCATCATGCTAACGGCCAAAGGGGAAACATTTGATAAGGTGCTGGGCCTAGAGCTTGGCGCCGATGACTATATAGTAAAGCCCTTTGATGCAAAAGAAGTGGTGGCACGCATTAAGGCAGTGTTGCGCCGCACCGAAGGCTTAAAAGCATCGCCGTCCGACCAAGAAAAATGTATAGAGTATGATAATTTATCCATTGATCTTAGCCAATATAAGCTAAAGGTTAGGGACAATACCATCGAAGCACCACCCAAAGAGATGGAACTGTTGTTTTTTTTGGCAAGCCATCCCGGCAGAGTGTTTACACGAGATCAGCTGTTGGATGAGGTGTGGGGTTTTGAATATTTTGGTGATTCACGTACCATTGACGTGCACATCAAACGGTTACGAGAAAAACTGGAGGGTGCCAGCACCAGTTGGCGCTTAAAAACTGTGTGGGGTGTGGGGTATAAATTTGAGCTGCTAGACCCCTAAAAACAGCACAGTGTTCCGTTTGGTTTTATAAAAAATAACCTTGCAAAATATACGCTATATGTTTGGGTCGCTAAAATGCCAAGACATAGGGCTTTGGTTGGCACAAGCTACTGTTTTGGAGGCATTGCATGAGCAAATCTATACGTTATTATTATTTTACCACCATTGCAACGGTGCTGCTGATTTCTGTTTTTGTAATGGGTATACTTCAATTGACATTGGCGGCGAATTATTTCCAAAGTGAAACACAAAATCAGCTGCAGCAGCTGGTGCAAACGATGGACGACGGTTTAAAAAGTGGGGAGATTCGCTTTGTGGGGGGCACCCAATATGCAGTGGACAGCACAGCTGAAATGATGGACGCTGAAATATTTTTGGCAGATGAAAACGGAACTGTGATTTATACCAGTGATAATGCCAATGGGCTACTGGGAAAAACAGTGCAAAGTGCGGTGTTGCAAGAAATTGAAAACAGTGGAAACTACTCAGAGCGCGGGCGGTTTGGTGGGCTGCATAGCAGAGATTATTACACAGTTGGCATGGCCACAGCAGAAGAAACTGAAGGATTTTCAGCCTATCTTTTTGCTTCTTCTGATGCTGAGTCGCTGCGTATTTACCTTGCCGAAGCAGCATCTGGGTTTGTATTATCGGCGGCACTTATGATGTTTGTGGCCAGTATTTTAGCCGTGATACTTACAAACCGCACGGTTATCCCCTTGCGCCGTGTAAATGAGGCGGCGCAACAATTTGCCCAGGGCAACTACAGTGCACGCGTGGATGTGGAAGGCGACGATGAACTGGCTCAGCTCTCTTTAACTTTTAACGAAATGGCCAACGCGTTTGAATCGGTTGATTTAAGCAGGCGCACCTTTATGGGCAATATTGCACACGAGCTGCGCACCCCGATGACTACCATCAAAGGGTTTATAGACGGGATGCTGGATGGCACGATTCCGGAAAAAGAAAGAGACCGTTATCTTGCCATTGTTTCCGATGAAGTGGGCCGGCTTGCAAGGCTTACAAAAAACATGCTGGATCTTTCTAAGCTGGAGGCCGGAGAACACCTGCCAAACACCACACGGTTTGATCTGTGGGGAACAGTGTATTCGGTATTTTTACACGCAGAACAACGCCTAGATAAAAAGAAAATTGATGTGAAAGGTCTTGGAGACCAAAAGCCGGTGTTTGTTAGTGCCGATGAGGATTTTGTACACCAAATTTTGTTTAACTTATTAGACAATGCCATCAAGTTTACGCCAGAAGATGGAGAAATAGAGGTGGCGGCGCATGTGGCCAAAGGTATGGTTACTTTGTCCATTCAAAATAGCGGAGAGGGCATTTCTGCAGAAGTGCTTCCCCATATATTTGACCGTTTCTATAAGCAAGACGAAAGCCGCAACAACAATGTGGGCGGTGCGGGCCTTGGGCTGAATATTTCCAAGGTATTGCTTCAGCTAATGGGCGGGCGCATTTGGGCCGAAAGCGAAGAAGGAAAATGGACAAAGTTTAGTTTTACATTGCCTGTGGCCTCTTTAAAATAGGCAAAATACAAAGGCCTGTTCTTGCCATTTTGGGCACAATGCGGTACAATAATTTTCTATAGTTTTGAATAAAGTGAGGAAATCATGAGAGAGATAGCACCATCTATATTATCGGCAGATTTTGCACACCTTGCAGATTCTTGTATGCAAGTGTATGGCAAAGATAGTTATATTTTGCATTTTGATGTGATGGATGGTGTTTTTGTGCCAAATTTATCCTTTGGTATTCCGGTGTTGGCCAGCTTAAAAAAAGCAATACCCAAGGCAGAGTATGACGTGCATTTGATGATAACAGAGCCCGAGCGTTATGTGCAAGCATTTGCCAAAGCGGGGGCCGATGTGCTTACTTTTCATGTAGAGGCTCAAGGGGATACAAAAACAGTGATTGATAAAATCCACGAAACTGGGTGTAAGGCGGGCCTAAGCTTGCGCCCGGGCACAGAGATAGAAACCATTTTCCCTTTTTTGCCTCAGCTGGAAAGGGTGCTGGTGATGAGTGTAGAGCCGGGATTTGGTGGACAGAGTTTCCAACAAGAGGCTTTGCAACGCATTCAAAAGCTGCGAAAAGAAGCAAACAAAAGTAATCGAGACTTAGAAATAGAAGTGGACGGCGGTATCAACATCAAAACGGCTAAGGCCTGTTTTGATGCAGGGGCTGATATTTTGGTGGCCGGCAGCTCACTTTTTGAGGCAGAAAACCCACCGATGATGTTAAAAACCTTGAAAGAACATTAGCAAGACGGAGTGTGCAATGGAAGAAAAGCAACAATTTGAGCAACAATATAAGGCATATACCAAGGACATTCTTTACATGTGTGTGCCTTTGCTTGTGGTGTCTGTTTTTTATTTTGGACCTCGCGTTTTGTTTTTGGCCATTGTGGCCATGCTTACGGCACGCATTTGCGACTGGTTAATTTCTTTTGTGCGCTCGCGTATTTATGATCGCAGCGATGTTTCTTCGGTAGCTTTTGGGCTTCTTATTGTGCTGCTTATGCCGGCAAATGTGCCGGCGCTTATTGTGGTTTCTGCCGTGATCGTTGCAGTTTTGGTGGCAAAAGAAGCCTTTGGTGGCACAGGGCATTATCCATTTCACCCGGCGGCCGTTGGGTTTTGTTCGGCCATGGTATGCTGGCCTGCAGTTGTTACACAGTATCCTCCTTTTCAAACATGGTTTATGAATCAAAACGAGTCCTTTTTGTCTTATTGGCAGCTATGGACATTTGCCGACGTCCAGATGGTGAATGGGCCGTCTTATTATTTAAAAACAACAGCGCTACCCCCTGTTGAATTGCTTAGTTTATTTTTAGGAAATTATGCGGGGCCGCTGGGGGCAAGCTCGGTGGTGGTGGTGTTGGCTTGTGCTGTATTTTTATTGATGCGCAAGCGCATTCAGCCCTTGGTGTTGTTATGCTCTTTGGGTATCCTGTTTGTTCTTACCATGCTGCTTCCACGAGTGGTGGCTACACAGGCACTTAGTATAAATGAGTGGACAAGCCGCTTGCAACTGGCCGGATATGAAATGTTAACCGGCGCCACCGTGTTTGTGGCCGTATTTTTTGCAAGCGATCCTACTCTTTTGCCCAAAAGTAACTTGCAATTAGCAATTTATGGGTTTTGGTTTGGCGTTTTTACCTTTATTTTCCGCTATTTTGGCGAGTTTACCATAGGCAGCTGCTTCGCTTTGCTTTCAATCAATGCACTATCTGGCATCATTCAAGCCATTGGTGCAAAGAAAAAGAAGGATACTGCAAAGGTGGGTAAAGCATGAAATCAAAACAGGAACAACACCTTCAGGAAAGAGTGCAACAGATACAGCGCAGAGACCGCATTTTTTTAAACAACCCAGTGGTTATGCAGGGCATTGGTTTGGCAGCCATTATTATTCCGGCAACAAATCTTCGCAATGCACTCATTTTGGCTACAGCTGTGGCTTTGTTGCTCACACCCACGCGTATGCTGGCCACATTTATTGGGCAACATACCGGCTATAAATTTAGGGCAATTTTATATGCACTCACCTCGGGCGTTGTATATATTGGGGTGGGCTATTGCCTGGATATTATATATGGGACATCCATCCAAAGTGTTGGCATTTATTTGGCGCTGCTGGTGGCAGATCCGCTTATTTTAAAGCGCTACGAAAGCCCAAAAAGAGAGCGTCTTATCACATCTTTTAAAAAAGGTATTGTCACCACCATCGGGTTTTGCCTGGTTTTGTTTTTGGTGGCAGGCATTCGGGAGTTTTTAGCCACCGGAAAACTGGGTGGAGTAGAGGTCATCACAACACAGCTTTGGCCACTGGCGGCACTTCCGGCAGGTGGGTTCATCATTGTGGGTTTATTCATTGCCATTTGGCAAAGCGCCGTTTTTGCGTTTAAACGCAATTTGCATGCTGTAGCACAAGAGGAGGCCAATGCCGCATGACCATACTACAAACCTTAGGGCAATTTCTTTTGTACATGCTAACAGCTATTTTTGTGGAAAACACAGTTTTCTCACGGGGTTTTGGCGTATCCAGAATGACAAAGCTGTTAACAGACGACAAAACCGATCGTTATACTTTTTGCGCCTTTTTGTGCCTAATTTTGGTAGTAAGCGCTCCGTTTTCTTATTTTTGGAACCAGTTTTTGCAAGCGCCGGAATTTTGGTATCGAGATTATGTGCGGCCTGTTGGCCTAATGGTGATTTTATCTTTGGTGTTTGTGCTAGTGGTGTTGTTTGTTTCTATATTGCCGCTGGGAAATAAAAAAGAGCTGTTGGCAATGTTGCCAATAGCCAGCTTTAACTGTGCAGTGCTTGGCCCTTTGCTTGTAACACAGGCACAAAATTTTGATTTTGTTCAAAGTATGGCCTTTGCCTTAGGCAGTGGCCTTGGATATAGTTTTGCGCTTTGGCTTGTGTGGGAAGGTGAAGATAGGCTAAGCGAAGAGCATATTCCAACTTCGCTGCGGGGATTGCCTATCAATTTGATTTATATCGGGATATTATCTTTGGCCATTTATGGGCTTACCGGCCATCCTTTAAGTGTATAAAGTGAAGGTTTTATTATAATGTGAGAACGTTGGCATATGCCAACAGAATCTATATGCAATAACATCAAGGAGGAAGAAAAATGTCAATGTTTGCACCATCGGAAATTTTATTGCCAAAAGAAGGGGTAGACCTGCAAAAATGGGCTGCACTTGCCTGCGACCAATTTACCAGCCAACCGGAATACTGGAAGGATGCAGAGGATTTTGTGGGTGACGCACCCAGTATGCTAAAATTAATGCTACCGGAAGTATATTTGGAAAAGCCCGATACAGATGCGCGTATCGATGCCATTTACGAAGAAATGGACAAAGCGCTGGAAGACACATTGCTGCAAAAAATCAACGGCTATATCTATGTAGAGCGCACAATGGAAAACGGTGCCATCCGTCAAGGTCTTGTTGGATGTGTGGACTTAGAGGCATATAGCTATGAAAAAGGCGCACAATGCAACATTCGTCCCAGCGAAAATACTGTAATCGAGCGCATTCCCCCTCGCTTGGCTGTGCGCCGTAAAGCCAGCATCGAGTCTCCGCACATCCTGATGTTGATTGACGATGTGAAAGAAACTGTGATTGAGCCATTTGCTGCCAAAAAACAAAGCCTAAAAATGGTGTATGACGTAGATTTGATGCTGGAAGGCGGTTTATTGCAAGGTTGGGCCATCGAAGATGAAGCCGACTATCAGGCGCTAGACGCAGCACTTGAAGCGCTGCTGGACAAAGATGCCTTCTATAGCCGCTATGAAGGTGTTAAAGGCACATGTGATCCATTCAATATGGCCGTGGGAGACGGCAACCATAGCTTGGCCTCTGCCAAAGCATTGTGGGAGGAAATCAAGCCCACTTTGTCTGCAGAAGAGCAAGAGTCACACCCTGCACGTTTTTGCCTTCTAGATCTGGAAAATATTCAAAGTCCGGCCATTGAGGTGGAATCCATCCATCGTGTGATTTTTAACGAGAGTTATGCCAATATCAAAGAAAATGCTAAGGCCTATGCAGAGAAAAATGGCCTTGAAATTGTGGAAGGCGAAGCAGAGGGACAAACCTTTGTGGTTGTCAGCAAGGGTGTTCGCAAAACCATCACCGTAAAAAATCCGGTTCATCCCTTGCCCGCCGGCAGTTTTGAAGCATTTTATGCCGAATTTGAAAAAGCATATTCGGGCGCAGAGGTAGATTATGTGCACGGTGAGTATGCTGTTTTGGAATTGGTAGAGAAAAAAGACGCTACCGGAATTCTTTTGCCAGAATTTGTCAAGAGTGATTTATTCCGCGGGGTAGCCTTAGGTGGCGTGCTGCCGAAAAAAACGTTCTCTATGGGCCACGCACGCGAAAAACGTTATTATATGGAATGCAGAAAAATTAAGAAATAAAAATAAATAAAAAAGAGAAAAATAATGAACGCTTATTTTGCGCATGCGAATATCAATGTATTAAACTTAGAAAAAAGTGTGCTATTTTACAAAGAGGCTTTATCACTAACGGTAAGCCGAAGGGTGCAGCCGGAATCGGGCGATTTTGAACTGGTATATTTGGCCGATTGCGAAAACAGAGCGCTTTTGGAGCTGACCTGGCTTGCCGACATGAAAGAGCCGTATAATTTGGGCGATAATGAGTCGCATCTTGCCTTTTTGGTAGATGATTTTGAGGCGGCAAAACAATTGCACCAAGAGATGGGTGTTATCTGCTACGAAAACCCACAGATGGGGATTTATTTTATTGAAGACCCAGACGGATATTGGGTGGAAATAATCCCAAAAAACAGATAAAAAAGATTCCGCTTTGGTTTTACACAAAGCGGAATCTTTTTTTATAATTAATGCCTGCTGAATGAACCCCTGCAGGGGTTCATTTAGCTCCACCGCATATTGCGGTGGCCATAAAAGTGCTAAAAACAGCACTTTTATGGGGCATATCTTGATGCACTCCACTGTGTTTTCGCCCCATAAATGAAAAGGCGAAAACAAAAGTGCAAGGTTTTTATTTGAAATATGGGAAAACCTTGCACTTTCCCAAACAAAAAATGCCACTTTATAATATGTATATGTCATTTTTTGTTTGTTCAGTGGGCATTAATTAAATCAAATAAAATATATTTTTATTAAGAGGATTTATTTTTCTTTTTTTTCTCTTTTTTTTGCGGTGGTGGATTTTCTTTATAGTAGTTTTCCATGGGCGAAAGCAGCCCTTTTTCTTGAAGGCGCATTGCCGTGTTTCGGCGTAGCAAAGTGTAAAGCACACTAAACAGAGGAATAAACACCAGCATGCCAAACACACCCATTAATCCGCCGCCAATTGAAATGGCCACAAGCACCCACATGGCGGGAAGCCCCACGCTGGAGCCCACAATGCGTGGATACATAAAGTTGCTGTCTAATTGTTGTATTACTAGGAACACAATAATAAACGCAATAGCACGCCACAACCCAGAGGAAATTAAAATGAGCAAAGCGCCCAGGATGCACCCAATAAAAGCACCTACAATGGGAATGATGGAAAAGCATCCGAGAATAACACCAATGAGAAGAGCATAGTCGCAACCCCCACCCAATAATACAATAAAAAACACAGTGCCTACGGCTAGTGCTTCTAGGCATTGCCCCGAGATAAACTTAGAAAATGTAACGCTGGTGAGGTGGGCAATTTCCAGTATTTTTTTGTATATTTTTTCTGGCAAATAAGCTTTAAGCACCGAAGAAAGCTGTGCGCCCATATGTTCTTTATCAAATAACAGATAAAAGCAAAAGATAAGCCCAATAACAAAACTGGTGGCGCCGCTTACAACAGAGCTGGCCACACCAATGGCGGAGGAAAAGAAACTGCCAAAACCGCTTTGTAGCCAAGCAAATATACTTTCGCCAATGTTTCTCCAATCAAGCTCAGCAAGAAGGGCTTCTAGCTGGGGAACATATTGCGCATATGGCTCTAGGGCAACTTGAATGCGTGCAATATACAGCGGCATATCAGCCATTAGGGTTTCCACTGTAGAAATCAGCTGCGGAACCAAAAGAAAGGTTAAAACGGTGATAAAAACAATAAGCAATAATATGGTTATAATAACACTAAAAGGCGTTTAAAGCGTGGAAAACGATTTTTAAACAGATGGCTTTCGATGGCGGTTAGGGGAAGATTGAGAACAAAGGCAAACATACCACCTAAAATGAAAGGAAAAATAACACCCCAGATAAGCAATATTACATTGGCGGCAATATGGCTATTTTCCAGCACCCAAAATAAAACAATGGCCCCGGCCACAAGAAAAGTGAAACGTAAAAAAGTTTTTTTGTCAAACGACATGCGCAATCCCCCTATTCATTGTAGAAATTGTGAAAATACTTTTTTATTATAGCATACAAAATAATGAAAAGATAGGTAAAACCTGACCGCTTGACAAGCAAGCGGTTCTTTACAAAATCATGCAGAATGCGTATAATAAGTAAAGTGGTTTGAAAAGAGCAGATGATTGCGTAGTTTGTTTAAGCATCCACAAAATAGGCGCCCGTAGCGCAGCTGGATAGCGCGTTTGACTCCGACTCAAAAAGTCGCTGGTTCGAATCCAGTCGGGCGCACCAAAAAAAGTCATGTATAGGGGTTTTTCCCTGCACATGGCTTTTTTGTTTTAAACAATAATAAAAGCTGATTTTTATAGCTATTAAATCGTCTTTTTTTGCATTTTTATCATCACCACTGCAAACACAAAAATAATGATTTCGGTAATGGGCATTGCCAGCCAGATGCTGTTTGCAGAAAACAATAAAGGCAATGAGAGGATAAGCCCGCCGCTAACAAATAAACCACGTGCAATAGAAATGAAAAATGCGATATGAGGTTTCATTGTTGATTGAAAATAGTAAGTGGCATAAATATTAAATGGCAATAATAAGAAAGAAATACAATAAAGCCGCATAATTTGAGGTGCAATGGCTAAAACATCGGCGGTTGGTGTCATAAAGGCATAAACAAATTCAGTTGGAAAAAGCATGGTCACCGCCACCCATCCTAAGCTTATGACGGAAATTGTGATGATATTATACCGAAATAGCCGCTTTATTCTTTGCGTTTGGCCGGCGCCATAATTGGCAGAAAGGATAGGCTGTGAGGCTTGCCCAACACCGTAGGCACAGCACTGAACAAAGGTAGAAATGTTGACAATAATGCCATACACAGAAAGAGCATTGCTGCCCAAATATTTCATAATTTGAATATTAAACAGCATGGTAAGTATGCCCATTGTAACATCAACAAAAGCGGTGGAGAAACCAAGTGTGATGATTTGCTTTGTTTTCTTTATTATTTTTTTGGGCACCACAAGTTTCAAAGTGTTTTTGGGGCTTTTAAAATGTAAAAGCATTACGCTTAAAGAAAGCACTGCGCCAAAACAGGTCGCAACTCCGGCGCCTAAAATACCCATATTTAGAGTAAAAACAAAAAATAAATCTCCTATTATATTAAAAAGGCCACCCACGATAACAGCTTTTGTAGAAAGTGTGGGATTATCATCGTTTCTTAAAAAACCTGCCATAAACTGCACAAATAAAAAAATTGGCAAAGAAACTTTAACGGGCAATAGGTATTGGTTAGCAAGGGGAAGAAGGGTTTCGTTTGCCCCGAGAAAAATTAAAATATTATTCTCAAAAACAATCAAAGTTATCCATAAAATAAGCGATATAACAGCGGTTAATAGCAGGCCTACCGTAAAATATCCGTTGGCTTTTATTTTATCGCTTTTTTTAAGATTTTTTTGAATATTAAATAATATGGATGCACCAATTCCCGTTAAAAGGCCGCCTCCAAAAATAACATTCCATATAGGGGCTACAATTGCCATTGCCGCTGCACCCTCAGGCCCGTGATATTGCCCCACCACAATCATATCAACAAGTGCATAGGCAGAAGGCAGTATGGCACCACCAAATGAAGCCATTAAATATTTTAGGTAAATTTGTTTAATATTCCCTTTAATTAAATCCATATTGTCCTCCAAAAAAAAAGCTGGATAAGGCGTGTGCGTTTGCACGTCATCTTATCCAGCGAGTTATTTGATATAACACACCCTCCGAGTGAGTTTTGATAATATCATAGCTTATGTTTTTTGTCAAACTTAGGTAAAAGAAAAAGGTTAAAAATAGTATAAATAATACCTGTTAAATAAACTCCTATAGAGTTTATTTAGCTCCACCGCATTTTGCAATGGACATAAAAATGTCAAGATGTTTGTGTGAAATAGGGAAAAATGGGTATTGAATAAATAGCCGAAAATAAATCATAAAAATAATAGGAAAAAAAGAGAATAAAATCATTCGCCACGCAATACAATGGCATCCACTGGACATACCGAAAGGCAGTTTCCACACTCGTCACAGCGTTCTTTTAAAATATGATGAGGCTCTCCTTGCACAATGGCTTTAAAAGAACATGCCTCAAAACAGGCACCGCAGGCAATGCAAGTGTCTTGAATACGAAACCCAGCCGGTGCCAGCTGAGCGCCACCAAAGGCAAAAGCGGTGCGCAAAAGTTTATGGTCGCGGTGCTTCATGGCAAAATCATAATCATAATGTTCTCCACTGGCTTTGTGCAATACAAAAAACCGAGTGGCAGGATACTTTTCAAGGTCATGTGCGGCAACGTTAAAGTCACGGTTTGTTTTGGCCTTTTCCTTCATGTCGGGGATGCTTAGCTCTCGCACTTCGCCGCTTAGGCGGATGGTATAGCCGGGTTTAAAGAAGGGAAGGTTATTGTCGTCATGCGCTACATAAGATTGTGGATACATACCGCAAACCGATAAGTGACCGGCTTTTTCCATTTGCCGATAAAAGGGTTTACAGTTCATTGTGCGCAGATATAATCCCTCTTCATCATGGGCAAAAAAGTGCGCAATACGAGATTCGATATGCCCGTTTTCTAGGGTTGAAAAAGATAAGCAGCCAATGGCATCCAGTTTTTCATAAATTTCTTGAATCGTCATGTTTAGCCCTCCATTATCGAGTGATAGCGCTTTACAAGGTATTGTGCAGTCTCCTTCATCAAATCAAACTGAAAAATGGCGGTATTGTCTTCTGACACATTTGAAACAGCATTGACGTCAATGATAAAATAGCCGGTTTCATTTTCGATGATGTCCATGCTACCGGTTTCCATTTGAAGCAATGACAGAACCTGTATGGCGGTTTGTTTTATTTCATCGGGGCAATCGTCATAACGCGAGTAACGGCAATTTAAATGGTAGGCGGATAGTCCGTTTTCTGCAATGCTACGCTTTACCATCAAGCGGCATTCGCCACCAATCAGCTCAATGCGCGTAAGGTATCCAAAACTGGGTGAAATATATTCTTGTGCAATGTAAAGGATGTCTTCTGCATCTTGCAACACCCGTGTAAGCTCTTGCCGGTTTTTGATAAGGTAGGTACTGGTGGTGCGGCCGCCGCAATCCGGTTTGATGATACAAGGATAGCAAAGAGTTGCACAGTGAAAAAGCTCTTCACGTTGAAATGTGCCATATGCTTTTGGAACTTTTATATCATTTTTTGCCAATGTTTTTGTGGTAAGAGCTTTGCTTATATCATAATTGTAAGCCAAAGCAGAGTTGATGATGGGAATATTGTGTTTTTTTAATACAGAAAAAAGGTGTGGGGCTTTGGCTAAGGCTTCGGTGCCACCTCGGAAAACGGCACTTGCAAAAAGCCTACTTACAATTAAATCGTATTTTAACAGGGATTTTTCTTCTATTTTATTTTGCAAGTTAATCAGCTCTGCAAAAACTCCAGCCTTGTTGATTTGCTCGCAAAAATAGTGGTTAGACCATTCGTCTGTCTCATAAAAAATTCCAATAGGCATTGTATCCTACACCTTCCATTGCAAAATGTTAGAGAGAAATGTTTTAAGCACATCGCTTTTGGGGTTTAAAAAGACTTCTTGTCCATCGCCATATTCTTCAATCGTGCCCTTGTGTAAAAAGGCCACTTTTTCACAGCAGTGCAAAGCAAAACCCATTTCGTGGGTGGCAATAATAAAAGAAAGAGATTCCTCTTTTAATTCATGAATTACATTGAGTACCTCGGCGGTATATTCGGGATCCAGTGCCGAGGTGGGCTCATCCAGCAACAAAATTTGCGGTTTAGGCGCCACAGCTCGTGCAATGGCAACCCGCTGCTTTTGCCCACCGGATAGCTGTGCCGGCAGCTTTTGGGCTTCTTCGGCAAGCCCAAAACGTGAAAGTAAAGTATAGGCTTGCTCTTCGGCTTGTTTTTTTTCTAATTTATGCACTTTTGTAAGCGGCAGGGTAATGTTTTCTAAGGCGTTAAGATGAGAAAACTAACCGCTTTGTTGAAACACAAAGCCAATTTTTTTACGATAATTTGTAGAATCTTCTACAGGATGGTTGTTTAAAAAAGCCGTGCCACTGCTTGCGGGCAAAAGGCCGCCCAAAATTCGAAGTAAGGTAGATTTTCCACAACCGGAGCGGCCAATTAAAGCCAACGTGTTTACATCATCTTGAAGGCAAAGCTCGTGTAAAACCTCTTTTTGATCAAATTGTTTAGAAAGCTTATCAAGCTCGATTTTCATAAGAGAATTTCCTCTCTATTTGTTTGCTAAGCAAAGAAATGGGCAAAGTAAGTGCCAAATACATTAAACCGAGCACAAAATAACACTCAAACAACTTTAAATTGGTGGCCGAAATTTCGCGGATGGTTTGTGTTAGTTCTATCACCGCGATCATAGAAAGCAGGGAAGAATCTTTGATGATAGAGGCGAACTGGCCGGTTAAAGCGGGCAAAACGCGGGCGGCGGGTAAGGCCCACTGCTTTGGCGGCATCCAGTTGTGTGGCGTCCAACTAAAGAAAACTGCCGCTTAAAATTTCAGAAATATAAGCCCCTTCAAAAACAGAAAGAATAATAACGCCGCTAAGGAAGCGGTTTTCCATGCCAAGTGCTGTGCCAACAATGTAAAAAAACAAATAAATTTGCATAATAAGTGGTGTGCCGCGAATAATTACCACATAAAGCTTTGCCATAAAGCGCAGCAAAAGAAGGCGGCTGCTTTGCATAACAGCAGCGCAAAGGCCAATCAATAAGCTAAGCACCAAGCTGGAAATGCTAATGAGAACAGTGGCCAGAAAACCATCACATAGGCGCAGGCGAAACTCGGAAAGAAATGAAAAATCAAACTGCACTTGAACGGCCGAAAGCGCGCTCGAGAAAAAGAAAATCAGAAGCTGCTAGAAAGAAAGCTAATAAGAAATTCTAATC
>CAYJJK010000020.1:0-27670 GCA_964370445.1 uncultured Oscillospiraceae bacterium
CCCTTGCTTTAGGGCTTGTGGCAGCCGTTTTAATTGCGGTGGATATGCTAAGTCAAAAGCGCAGTGTAAGTATGCGCTTGTCTTTACATATAGGCAAAGCAGCCGCGGTTCTTTTGGGCCTGTTTTTCGCAGTACTTTTCCCCTTTTTCCTTTGGTCGCAGCACCTTGCGTTTGCTGTTAACATAGATCGCTTTGAGCTTGGCGGTGTGCGTAATGCCGGCATGAGCGAAATTTTTATTTTGTTCTTTAAAGAGTTATTCAGCGGCCAGCAAAGCGAACACTTTAAGCTGATTGTAGAGGGGATGCCACAGAAATTTTTGTACGAGAATGTTTCGATGATAGGCCCGGGAAGCTTGGTTGTGGCATTTATTTTAGCGCTGGTGGCATTGGCTGCTTTTCTTACAAACGACGCGGGGCAAAAACGCCGCTGCTTTGTGTTTGGCATTTTTTCAAGCCTTGGTTTTTTGCCGTACTTTTTGCTGATTATGGTAACGTATTTGTATGTGTTTCGTCCAGAGCAAGCATTTGCAAGTTTTGGACGTTACATGTATCCTTATTATATCGGCTGGTTTTTGGCCGCAGTGGGACTTTTGGCCTACGCTGCAGTGCATACCAATCGCAAAAAACTTTCTTGCCTTTTGGTGATGGGCTTTTCCTTGTTACTGGCTTTGCGTGTGTATATGCTGGTGCCTTTTTCAATGAGTATAGTGGGGGTTAATGCGGCCGAGTTTGAGGAGAACCGCCGTTTTGAAAGCCAAGTGCAAACACTTACAAATCAATTGGATCCAAATGGTAAAACCTTTATCATTTCTGTAAATGATATTGGCCTTCGCTGGTTTATGTATTGCTACTCCTTTTTGCCGTGGCAGGTGGACTATAGCTATGGAGGTGGCGCTTTTGAAGAGAGAGATTTACAGGAGGATGGCACAACGCTCGTTACACACATCGATGCAGAAGGATTTCGTAGGCATCTTGCAGAAAATGAGGTGACAAACGTTTTCATCGACGATGCAAACGAGGCGTTTGCGCAGGAATATGGCAGTGTGTTTAGCGATGGAATGCAAGCTTATTTTGATGGGGAAACACAGGTGTATGAGGTGGGGTATGAGGACGGAACTCTCGTTTTAAACCCAACCGATATTTTGCTATAAATATGGAGAAACTGGGATGAAACAAACGTATTTGAGCATTTTACTGATATGCTACCTGCTGTCTGCCTTTTTGTGGACAGTGCAGGGCCTGATTACTTTTTTATATGAAGGGGGAGTATCCCCTTTGTATCTTGGTTTGTCTGGGGCAGAGCTGGTGGGCGTGGAAGCTAGGGGAGAGGATGAATATGCCGTTTTAACAACAGACGGCCAAATGTATTTGGAGGGCCTAGACATCAGGGGTGGCCTCGTGGTGCTGGAGGGAGAATTTGAAAATTATCCCGGCGAGCTTGATTTGTACTATCAGCGCACGGGCCAAACCGGATATACAGAAAGCCAGCGTGTATTTGCATTTCCCATGCAAGATGGCGGTTATGGATATCGCGTGCCCTTGGGCACGATCAGTGGCCTGCGTATAGATACAGGAACAGAGGCAGGCAACACACTGAATGCACAGCGGGTCGTTATCCTTCCACAACGCTCTGTGCTTGAATATTTTCAGTTTTCTTTTAGAAGGCTTATGGTACTATTAATTTTGCCACCTCTTGTGTCTTGTGGTATTTATACTATAATGGAATGGTACATATTCGCTAAAGAGCAAAGAAATAAACGTAAAAGAGAGAGAATCCATGAGTGAAAAACGTTTTATCCCACTTTCGGTTCCCAATTTTTCTGGCAGGGAAGCCGAATATACAAAAGAAGCTGTTGTCAGTGAATGGGTATCCAGCGGTGGTGCCAAGGTGAGCGAATTTGAAAAAGCGGTGGCTGAATATTGTGGCATGCCGCGCGCTGTGGCCACAAGCAGTGGTACGTCTGGCTTGCATTTGGCATTGCTATGTGCCGGCATTCAAGCCGGCGAAGAGGTGATTGCACCCGCCTTAACTTTTGTTGCAGCGGTAAACCCCATACGCTATGTGGGTGCCGAACCCATATTTTTAGGTTGTGACGATTCTTTATGCTTAGACCCAAAACTTATGCGTGATTTTTGTGAAAAAGAATGCGAGCAAAAAGCGGACGGGCTGTATAACAAAAATACCGGCAAGCGCATAGCCGCCATTTTGGTGGTGCACGTATTTGGTAACCTTGCCGATATGCAAGACATTTGTGCCTTAGCACAGCAATATAATCTAAGGGTGATAGAGGATGCAACAGAGGCGCTGGGCAGCTATTTTGAAGCAGGGCCTCTGAAAGGAAAAATGGCCGGCACGGTAGGTGATGTGGGCGTTTACAGCTTCAACGGCAACAAAATCATCACAACGGGTAGCGGTGGCATGCTTGTGTCAAAGCACGAGGCGTGGGCCGAAAGGGCAAAGCATTTATCCACCCAGGCAAAAACGGATGAAATTCAGTTTTTTCATGACGAAGTGGGCTACAACTATCGTTTGTCTAACATTCCTGCTGCGTTGGGCCTTGCACAGCTGGAGCAACTGGAGGGATTTATCAAGCGAAAACAGCAGTTGTATCAGCAATACAAAGCGGTGCTGGATAAGGCAGATAATATGCACCTTTTGCCGTTTCGAGAAGAAACACGCGCAAACCACTGGTTTTTTAGCCTTGTTTTGGGCGAGGCGTTTCCCCTTTCTCGCAATGAGGTGATTGACCAAATGGGCCGTGAAAAAATTCAACTTCGGCCTGTGTGGGCCTTGATGAATGAATTACCACCCTATCAAAACAATAGGTGCTATGGGATTACAAAGGCAAAAAAATACCGAGAGCGAATTGTAAACCTGCCTTGCTCTACCAATTTAACAGATGAAGACCAAAAACGCGTGATTGACTGCCTTTTAGCGCTTTGTAAAAATGGCGGTGCAGCGTAACGATTTATACAGGGAAAGTAAGGTGCAAAGCGGTGAAAAACAGTGAGCTGATTTTACAAGAAGATTGCAGCGTTTTAAAAGCAATGGAGCAGCTGGATAAGGCCGGGCGGCGTGTTTTGTTTTACGCGCCCCAAAATAAGCTTCTGGCTGTGTTAACGGATGGGGACATTAGGCGCCACCTTTTGCGTGGTGGAAATTTGGATGTGCCAGTGTCTTCTGTGGCAAACCAAACCCCCAAAAGTTTGCCATTAAGCAGAAAAAGTGCAGCGCGGCAATTTATGCAAGATGAAGATGTGGATGCACTGCCCTTGCTAGATGAAAACGGCACAATTGTAGAAATTGCATTTGCCACACAGGTGAAGGGTTATACACCTTGCTCAAAGCTCAATGTGCCGGTGGTTGTGATGGCGGGCGGACAGGGAACAAGGCTATATCCCTACACAAAAATTTTGCCAAAACCGTTGATTCCGGTGGGGGAGGTGCCGATATTAGAGCTGCTGATGGAGCGCTTTTATCGCTGTGGATGTCGCGATTTTTCATTGATTGTAAATTACAAGAAAAACATGATTAAAAGTTATTTTGCCGACATTGAAAAAGATTGGAACCTTTACTTTGCTGACGAAGAGCAGCCGCTTGGCACCGGAGGTGGCCTAAGCCTGTTGAAAAACCGCTTAAATGAAACTTTCTTTTTCACAAACTGCGATATTTTGATTGATGCCGATTACAGTGAGATGTTGCGGTTTCATAAAAAGCAAAACAATGTGGTTACCATGATATGTGCAGCAAAGCGCTTTGTGGTGCCTTATGGTGTGGTAGAAGCCGATGATGACGGCCTGTTTCGCTGCATGAGAGAAAAACCACAGATGAACTATTTAACCAATACAGGGCTTTATATAGTGGAGCCTTCTGTGGTGGCTCAAATGGAAGATGGAAAGAAACAGGGCTTCCCCGATGTGATTGAAGGGTGCCGCCTTCGCGGCGAGCGTGTGGGGGTATACCCCGTAAGTGAAAACAGCTGGATGGATATGGGCCAACTGGAAGAGCTGGAAAGCATGCGTAGGCAGCTGGAGGAGGGACAGTGAAGCACATAGCCACCATAAAAAAATGGGATATTGTAGGCTTTTTAAGGCGCCATCCTGCAATGTTTGCCGGTGGCCTTGCAGCAGGCATGATGGTGTGCATTTATGCAGTGTGGGGCATTTGGCCTTTTGGTGAAAACACCGTTATCACCGGGGATTTAAACGGGCAATACATCCCTTATTTTTCACATTATCAGCGTGTGTTTTTTGGCGAAGCCGGTTTTTTTTACGGGCTTGATAAATCACTGGGTGGGGCTTTTGCCGCCCTGTTTTCCTATTATGTGGCAAGCCCTTTGAATGTGCTTTACCTTTTTGTGCCGGTGGCGTGGTTTGCGGCACTGGCCGGTTTGCTCTTTGCCCTTAAAGTGGTGCTAACGGCATCGTTCATGGCTTTATATTTGAACAAAAAGTTTAAAAACCTTGGGCTTTTGGGTGTGGTGCCGGCGTTGGGCTATGCCTTCTCTGCCTACGTGTTTGTCTATGCACAGAATATCATGTGGCACGATGTTTTGTTGCTGTTTCCAGTTGTGTGTTTGGCGCTGGAGCGTCTTCTTAACGGGAAGGGTGTGTTGTTATATAGCGCCGCGTTGGCGTTGATGATATGGGCCAATTTTTACATTGCATTTATGGCGTGTATTTTTTTGGTACTGTATGTGCTTTGTTTTTTTATAATGCAAAATCGCCCAAAACGCTTTATTATGCGCAGCAGTTTGCAATTTGCAGGGGCGTCTCTTCTGGGAGGGGGGCTGGCAGGGGCGCTTTTAATCCCCACGGTGTATAACCTAAACAGCAGCAAGCTAGACCAGATGGAATACTCTTTTTCACCGCAGACACAGTTTTCTTTACTGCATTTGCCAGAGCAGCTGGCATTCAATAATTTCCAGTGGCAAAATGTAGTGGATGGCAACCCCTTACTCTATTGCGGGTTGTTGCTTCCGCTTTTGGCGATGTGTTTTTTTATCAGCCGCAAAATAAAACTGAAAGCCAAACTTTGTGCCGGTGCAGTGCTGGTGTTTTTGGCAGTTAGTTTTTGGGTGGATGGGCTGGATGATATTTGGCACGGATTTGCAGAGCCCGTTTGGTTTCCCTATCGGTATTCGTGGCTGTTTTGTTTTGTTTTGGCTATTCTTGCGGCAGCGGCGCTTTCTTTTGGTGCGGTAGAAAAAAAGACTCTCTTCATTTCAAGCGGAATATCTGCCGGTGCATTTTTTGTATTGGTGCCTATATCTCAATCGGCCGGTATGGTAAAGCTATTGCTTAGTGCGGCGGGCGTGTTTTTCTATGGGGCATGCCTTTGGTGGATGTTTAAAAACAAAGAGACAAAACGCTGGTATAATGGCGTGGCCGTGGTGCTCCTTTTTGCAGTTTGCACAGAGCTTTGTGCAAGCGGTTTTCTTATTAGCCGAAAATTTGAGCAGTATTCGCTGCCGACCTATCAAACGTTTATCAATGATGTGGGCGGCACCATGCAGAGCTTGCAAGAAGAAAGCCCCCAATATCGCGTGGAAAAAAACTTCTACCGCACTTTAAACGACCCCATGTTGCTAAATTATCATGGCAATTCTCATTTTGGCTCTACACAAGACAAGGCTACCACGGAAACGCTATGGAATCTTGGCTATCGAGGCATTGGCTCTTACCTTTATGGGTCCACGGCTTTTAGCGACAGCGTGCTGTCTTTTAAATCTCTTTTGGCAACCGATGAGCGCGCGGTGCCGGCGCACTGGCAAGAGGAGAGCGATTTGCAGGTGGGCACTGTGTATACAAACCCCTATGCTTTACCACTGGTATTTGCAGCACCACTTACAGACAACCAAGCCGAGGCAGTGTTATGGGAAGACAGCTTTGCCTATCAAAATGAATTGTACAGGGCCATTACCGGCAGTGAAGAGAACCTATTGTTACCGGCCGAGCAGGTGCATAAAGAGGAAAACGGCAATGTTTTGGATGGGGTTTTGGGTGTGCTGCCACAAGGTGGAGAGTATGTGCTTACTCCACAAGAAAGTGGCTATTATTATGCACTTTTTATCGCCGACAATCCGTATGCAGATTTAGAGTATTGGCTTGATGGAGAAATGGCAGGCGCCGTGTTTACGTCCGACCAAAACGGTGTAATCAACCTTGGGTATCGGCAAGCAGGCGAGGAAGTTCGTCTTGGGTTTGGTGCAGAAAGCACACCCAACATACAGGCGGCCTACTTTGCATACTTGCAAGAGGAGTCTCTTTTGCAGTTGACACAGCAGGCAAACGAAAACAGCGGAAATTTTTTAGTGGAAGATGCCCGTGTAGAGGGTGAAATCACAGTGGGGGCAGACCGTCAGGCGCTTTTCATTGCACTGCCTTACGACGAAGGTTGGAGTGCCCTTGTAAACGGGATAGAAACAAAACCGTTTATGGTGCAAGGCGGGCTTATGGGCTTAGCGCTGCAAGAGGGTGAAAACGAAGTGATAATGACCTACTCACCGCCGGGGGTTATGATGGGTGTTTGTGCAAGTGCAATTTCGCTGGTTGTGTTTTTAGGCATTGCACTTTGGCAAAAACGCAAAAAAATGGTGGCTGCTGAAACCATAAATAGCAATGAACACAGCAGCGCAGAAACGGAGACGTAACAATGGCAATTGTAATCATCGCCGAGGCCGGTGTGAACCATAACGGCAATTTGGAAATGGCAAAAAAGCTAGCGCATGCTGCAAAAGAAGCCGGGGCCGATATGGTAAAATATCAAGTGGCAGTGCCGGAGCTTGTGGTTAGCCGCTTTGCCGAAAAGGCAGAGTATCAAAAAGTGCAAACCGGGAAAGAGGAAAGCCAGCTGGAGATGGTGCGGCGCCTTCACTTTGATTTTGCGGCACATAGGGAGCTGAAAGAGTATTGTAAAGAAATTGGCATTGTGTATTTTGCAACGGCTTTTGATTTGCCCAGCATCGATTTTTTGGAAGAGCTTCATTTGCCCATGCACAAAATCCCTTCGGGAGAGCTTACAAACCTGCCCTATCTTGAGAAAATAGCCAAAACCAAAAAGCCGGTGCTTTTAAGCACGGGGATGAGCTATCTTGCCGAAGTGGAAGATGCTGTGAGCGCCTTAGAGGCAAACGGCGCCGACGAAATTATTTTGCTACATTGCAACACAGAATACCCAACCCCTTTTGAAGATGCAAATTTGCTTTCTATGAACACTTTGGCCGATGTATTTGGCTTGCGTGTAGGATATTCTGACCATACGCCGGGAATTACCTGCCCTATTGCTGCTGTGGCCCTTGGGGCCAGCGTGATTGAAAAACATTTTACGCTAGATAAAAATTTGCCGGGGCCGGACCATAAGGCAAGCCTCTCGCCGGATGAGCTGAAAGCCATGGTAGAGGGTGTGCGTCAATGCGAAGCAGCCCTTGGAAACGGCGAAAAACGTGTGAGCCAAAGCGAAGAAAAAAACCGGCCGATTGCACGAAAAAGTATTGTGGCGGCAAAGGCCATTACAAAAGGCCAGATACTGGATGCAGAGAATTTAACCACCAAACGCCCGGGAAACGGACTTTCGCCCATGCGTTGGTATGAGGTGCTGGGAAAAACGGCAAAACGAGACTTTATGCCGGATGAAACCATTGAGTTATAACATAAAATCTCAAAAAAAAGGTGAGAATATGGGCAAACACACAGTGGCTGTGATGACGGGAACGCGTGCAGATTATGGCTTGCTTCGTCCGGTTTTGGAAAAACTGCAAGCACAGGAAGAAATCTTTTTAAAGCTGTTTGTTACAGGCAGCCACCTTAGCCATGCGTTTGGATATACAGTGACAGAAATTGAAAACGATGGTTTTGCCATTGCTGCACGTATGGATATTTTTCTTGAGGACGATTGTCCCGGAAAAAGCGGCACGGCGAAGCGCACTTCAAGGGCGTTGCAGGCTTTTTTGAAATGTTTTGAAGAGGAAAAACCACAGGCGCTTTTGCTGCTGGGAGATCGTTATGAAATATTGGCGGCAGCTTTAGCGGCATCTCTTTTGGGCATTCCGGTTGCACACATCAGCGGTGGAGAAGTAACCTATGGCGCGGAAGACGATTGGTATCGGCATTGTGTGTCTAAAATGGCAAAACTACACTTCCCTTCATGTGATTGCTATAGAGATCGGCTGCTGCGCATGGGCGAAGACCCTAAGACCGTGTTTAATGTGGGCGGCCTTGGGGATGAAAATATACGCAAACTTTTACTGCCAACAAGAGAAAGCATAGCCGATAGCCTTGGCATTCCCAAAAGTGGGCCGTTGGCACTGGTAACCTTCCACCCCGAAACAGCCACCGGCCGCAGTGCAAAAGAGCAAGCACAGGCTCTTATATGGGCGGCAGAACAAAACCCAAGCCTTTTTTATCTGTTTACAGCGGCCAACGCCGACGCCGGTGGTTTTGAGCTCAATACGCAATATGCACTGTTTTGCGAGCGTTACCCAAACAGTGTGCTGGTGCCTTCACTTGGTGTGGTGCGCTATCTTGCACTGATGAAAGAGGCAACCCTGGTTTTGGGCAATTCGTCTTCGGGTGTTGTAGAAACCCCCTCGTTTGGCACACCCACAGTAAATATTGGCCAGCGCCAGCAGGGGCGCATTATGTGCGACAATGTGCTTTGCTGCAAAGATGACCCACAAGACATTGATGTTGCCATTAAAGAGGCGATGAGCCCGAGCTTTCAAGAAAAAGCACACCTTGCGCAAAGCCCCTATCGCCAAAACGACACAAGCGGGCAAATTGTGCACATATTGCTGGATAAACTGAATGAGGGTGGTTTACAATTGCCCAAACAATTTTATGACGGAGGCTGTGGAATATGAAAAATTTAATCGTAGGTCTTGGCAGCATGGGCAAGCGCCGCGCGCGGCTTATTAAAAGCTTAAGTGCCTCACACGAAGTGTATGGGGTGGATTCTTCAAGCGAGCGGCAAAAAGAGGCCGAAGACCTTGGCATTTTGTGTTACGATACCTTGCCCCAAGCTTTAGAAGCGCACCGCTATGATGCGGCTTTTGTATGCACAGCACCGCTGACGCACTCTCTTTTGATAGACAGCCTTTTGGATGCGGGACTGCCGGTATTCACCGAGCTCAATTTGGTTCCGGATGGCTACGAGGCACTGATGGAAAAAGCAAAACAAAAAGAGTTGCCCCTGTTTCTTTCCAGCACCATGCTCTACCGTGCAGAGGTGCAGTGGATAAGTGCCCAGGTACGTAGTTTTGAAAAACCGGTCAACTATATTTATCACATTGGGCAATATTTGCCAGATTGGCATCCATGGGAAAACTATAAAGATTTTTTTGTGGGCAACAAGCGCACCGGTGGTGTGCGCGAAATTTTGGGCATTGAATTGCCGTGGCTTTTAAAAACTTTTGGCCCGGTAGCACAAGTTAGCGTGCAAAAAGATAGCCTTAGCACATTGGATTTGCCCTATGAGGATACCTGGTTTATCACCTTGCGGCACGAAAACGGAATGAAAGGGTTTTTGGCGGCCGATGTGGTGTCTCCAAAACCTGTGCGCAATCTTGAAGTTTACGGCGAGGGCTTGCACCTATTTTGGGAGGGTAGTCCTCAGTCCTTGGCCTTTTGGGATAAAGAAGCACAGATAAAAACACAGGTGGATAGCTATGTGGGCGAAGTGCAGCAAGACGGGCGTTACAGCGATAATATTGTAGAAAATGCCTACCTTGAGGAAATTTTAAACTTTTATGAGGTGATTGAGGGCAAGGGAACTGCACGCTGGAGTTTTGCAGAAGATCTTTCTGCCTTACAATTGATCGATAAAATGGAAGAGCACACCGGTTAAACCGGTAAAAAGAGGAATGATATGAAAGTATTGTTTACGGGGCTTGGCAGCATTGGTTGCAGGCATTTGCGCAATTTGTCTAAGCTGGCAAAAGAGCAGGGGCTTGTTTTAGAAATAACGGCATTGCGTTCGTCTTCTGCACCGCTTGCAGAGGACATTCGCGAACTTTTAAAAGAAGAGGTGCAAACCCTCTCTCAAGAGGAGCATTTTGAGCTTGCATTTATCACCGGGCCCACTCATTTGCACGAGGAAGTGCTTACCTCCCTGAAGGGGAAAGTAGATACATTTTTTATTGAAAAACCCATTTTTCAAAGAGGGGATGCCTTGCTGTGTGATGTGGGGCTTAGCCAAGGACAAATGGCCTATGTGGCAGCGCCCATGCGGTGGACAGGCGTTTTTTTAGAGCTGGAAAAACGTATCCGACAGCTAAAACCTTATGCGGTAAGGTGCATTTGCTCCAGTTATTTGCCAAACTGGCGTAAAACGGCCGATTATCGCACGGTGTACTCGGCAAAGAGGCAAATGGGCGGTGGTGTTGCGCTGGACTTAATTCATGTGTGGGATTACCTTGTGCAATTTTTTGGTTTCCCTCAGCAAAGTTTTAATATGATGGGCAAATTTTCTCACCTGGAAATCGACTCGGATGATTTGGCCGTTTACATAGCACGTTACCCGCAGTTTCTGTGTGAAGTACACCTAGATTATTTTGGCAGAGACAGCCGCCGCAACTTGGAGATTTTTACAGAAAAAGGCACCATAGAGGCCGATTTTATAAAGGGCAGTTTGCAATTTCCCAAAGAGCCTTTGCAGCTGCTGCAAGAGGATGCAAACGAGCGCTATCTGCGCGAAATGGCCTATTTTTTGCAATATGCAAGCGGAACATCTACAGAAAGCCTCAATAGCCCCGAAAGAGCACTTTCGGTATTACAGCTGGTGCAGGGAGGATAAAATTGGAAAATCGGATTTTAATTAGCCTTTGTGGCAGGGCCGGAAGCAAGGGCTTTAAAAATAAAAACCTAAAAACATTTTGCGGAAAACCGCTGGTGCATTATTCACTGGCCGCAGCCGATTTGTTTTTAAAGGCGAACCCCGATGTGCAAGCAGACATTGTGCTTAACACAGACAGCGGCCTTTTGAAAGAGCTTGTGTTAAACAGCTACCCCGAGGTGACGGCGCTCTCTCGCCCTGCCTCTTTGGCAGGCGATGCCGTGCCTAAAATGGCGGTGTTTCAGCACAGCTTGCGCGAAATGGAAAGCCGCACAAAAAAAACTTATGATATGCTTTTGGATTTAGACATTACCAGCCCTCTGCGCACGGTAGAGGATGTGCAAAACTGTTTGTGTCATGCGCAGGAAAACCCAAAAACTGAGGTGGTGATGTCTGCTGTAAAAAGCCGCCGCAACCCTTATATGAATATGGCGCAACGAGGCGAAGATGGTTTTGTGCACCAGGTGGTGCAATCTAACTTTACCGCACGCCAACAAACGCCACAATGTTATGACTTAAATGCGTCTATTTATGTGTTTCGTCGCTCTTTCTTACTAGCAAATGAAACCGGGTTTTTATGGGATGGAAATTGTGACCTTGTGGAAATGCTAGACACGGCCGTGTTAGATATTGATAGCGAAGAAGATTTTGAATGGATGGAATACATTGCAAAATATCTGTTTGCCCGAAACGAGGCATTTGCCAAGGTGAGAGAAGCGATTCGTTAGCGGTATCGTTTTGTTTTGGTGGAAAAGAGAAAAGGAGAACAGGATGTTTGCATACGAAATTGTTAGCCTGGGGGAAAGTTTACTGGATTTTGTGATGTTGCCAAAAGAGGGCAAGGGCAAAATTGTGATGGAAGGCAATGCGGGTGGGGCACCGGCCAATGTGCTGGCAGCAGCAACAAAACTGGGGCGTAAAACGGCCTATATCAGCCGCGTGGGAAACGATCCCTTTGGGATGTATTTTATCGAAAATTTGCGTGAAATTGGGGTGGAGGTTTCCGGTGTTGTTATCGGAGTGGAACCCACCACACTGGCTATGGTGGCATTGGACAAACAAGGCGACCGCACCTTTCGTTTTTATCGCAACGAAACAGCCGATGTGAGGCTGAGTGAAGGCGAAGTAGACATGAGCCTTGTGGCATCCGGAAAGATTTTTCATTTTGGCTCTCTTTCGTTGACGTCAGAGCCCATATATTCGGCAACACTTGCCGCCGTGAAAAAAGCCAAAGAGGCTGGGGCTTTGATTTCATTTGATCCAAACTATCGCCCTGCGCTGTGGAAAGAGGAAAAGCAGGCGCTGGAAGCGATGGAAGAGGGGGCATATCTTGCCGATTTCTTAAAGGTGAGCGAAGAAGAGGCAAGCCTTTTGACAAAGGAAAAGGATGCGCAAAAAGCGGCGGTGCAATTGCTTACTAAATATAATCTTAAGTTTGTGGCGGTGACACTTGGGGAAAAGGGTTGTGTGGCAATTTCTTCAAAGGCACGTATAAGTGTGCCCGCCTATAAGGTGCCCGTTTTGGATACAACCGGTGCCGGAGACGCTTTTTGGGGTGCGGCATTGCATGGCCTGCTTTCTCTTTGTGACGTAGATAATATCGGCGAAGAGGAACTGCAAAATCTGCTGTGCTTTGCCAATGCTGCGGGCTCTTTAGCCACCACAAAGTACGGAGCGGTGCCGGCGCTGGCAACAAAAGAAGAAATTGAAGGTTGTATGAAACACAGCGCTTTTTTAGAAGGGTAAAACGACACTTTTGCACAGCGGAAAAGAGAGGGATTTTGTATGGGGTTCGGTTTATATATTCATATCCCGTTCTGTAAAAAGAAGTGTTTATATTGCGACTTTTACTCACAGGCCGAAAGCGAAGAAGTGCCAAACACATATGTGGATAGCCTGCTTTTGGCACTTAAAACTCATAGACCCTACTTTTTAGATGGTGCAGCACAGCGGCCAACGAGCCTGTATTTTGGCGGAGGCACACCGGGGTTGTTGTCTGCAGGGCAAGTAAAGAGGATGGTTGAAGCGGCAAACCCACTGCCGGGTGCAGAAATTACCATAGAACTTAACCCGGAAAGTACCTGCAAAAAAAAGCTTGGTGGTTTTTTAGAAGCAGGTGTTAACCGCGTATCTTTTGGGGTGCAAACGGCAAGAGACGACTCTTTGCGGCGTCTTGGGCGCCTTCATACGGCAAAGGAGGCAAAGCGCGCCTTACAGGATGCCAGCGATGTAGGGTTTCAAAACATTTCGGGAGATTTGATGCTGGCTTTGCCTCACTATAGCAAAGAGGAGTTTTGCGAGAGCTTACAACTTTTGCAAGAAGGTGGTGTTTGCCACATTTCAACATATCTTTTGAAAGTGGAAGAGGGAACTTCCTTTGGGCAAAATCTGCCTTCGGGATTGCCCGATGAGGATGAAACGGCAGATTTTTATTTGTTTGCGGTAGATCAGCTAAATGTGGCGGGCTTTGCACGCTATGAAATTTCTAACTTTGCAAAACCAAACTGTGAAAGCCGCCACAATATGCTGTATTGGAACTGTGAGGACTACCTGGGGGTTGGTCCTGCGGCACATTCTTGTCTTGATGGCAGGCGCTTTTCTTTTGTTTCAGATATAGGGCGTTTCATCCGTGAAAACGCCCCTACACAGGAGGAGGGCTCCCTTACCCCTGAAGACTATTTGATGCTGCGTCTTCGTTTAGAAGCAGGGTTTTTAGAAGACGAGTGGCACCGTCGATTTGGACGCAGGTTAAGCAAAACACAGAGAGAAAAGCTTGCGTTTTTTGAACAAAAAGGCCTGTGTATCAAATCACAAAAAGGGTGGGCACTTACAAGCTCTGGGTTTTTGGTGCAAAACACGCTGCTGGCTGAACTTGTAGACGAGGCGTAAAGTTTTGCGCAGCTTTATTACAGGCTTTCCTTTTTAATTGTTCAAATAGGCGCTGCAAAAACAAACATGATATTCAGCGCAAGATAAATTATACCGGTTAAGGAAGGGCGCGAGCAAAACTTTGGGAAAATGATTTTGTTGTAACGGTGGTAAGCAGAAAGACACGCCAAATTATCGGTTTTTTGTGGTGTGTAGCAAACCACCAGAAAAGAGAACAGGGGATGGAGAGGGAGGCGCTTAAGGCCAGAAGGTGTTGCGCTGGCGGATATCTTGGGGCATGTGGAGGGTATGAATTTTGGGCACGCACAGCGTCTTGCCACACCCCTAAAAATAAAAAGCTGGTTTTTTTAAAGGAAAAGAGATATAATGAATCTAATATGCCGATTTTTACCAAAAGCATGGTAGATTGGCCGGGAAAGTAAATGTAAATCAAGGGGGATGTTTATGGATTTTACAGAGAAAAATTGTCGTGAATTTGTAGAGGTGCTGGCAAGCAAAGAGCCGGTACCCGGAGGCGGTGGCGCATCGGCTTTGGTGGGCGCTATTGGAATGGCCCTAGGCAACATGGTGGGCAGCCTAACTGTGGGAAAAAAGAAATATGCCGATGTGCAAGAGGATATTCTTTCTTTAAAAGCACAGGCAGACACTTTACAAGATGCACTTTTAGAACTTGTGCGTCGTGATGCAGAGGTGTTTGAGCCATTGTCGCGTGCATATGGTATGCCAAAAGAGACAGAAGAGCAAAAACAAGAAAAAGAACGTGTGATGGAAGCAGCGTTGAAAGAGGCCTGCGATGTGCCCTTGCAGATTATGGAAAAATGCTGCTGTGCCATTGATTTGCATGAGGAATTTGAACAAAAGGGAACTGCGATTGCCATCAGCGATGTGGGTGTTGGCGTGGTGGTGTGCAAAGCGGCCCTGCAAGGTGCAAGCTTAAATGTTTTCATTAACACAAAAATCATGAAAGACCGAGCACATGCAGATATGGCAAACCAAAAGG
This sequence comes from uncultured Oscillospiraceae bacterium, assembly GCA_964370445.1. Taxonomy (GTDB): domain Bacteria; phylum Bacillota; class Clostridia; order Oscillospirales; family Ruminococcaceae; genus JAAYCI01. The sequence continues at coordinate 14,721 of CAYJJK010000020.1, forward strand.
CAAATGATATGCTAAAAAATTACTGTGCAAAAGCAGATGAAATTTATGAGCGCGTAAGTCGACGTTTTGACTAGAAAAAGGAGAGAACAGAGATGGCAGAATTATTAAAAGGCGCGCCTGTAGTGGCAGCGATGAACGAACAAGTGTCAAATCAAGTGCAAGCTTTAAAAGAAAAAGGCGTTGATTCCACTTTGGCCATTGTGCGAGTGGGCGAAAAACCAGACGACATTGCCTATGAGCAAGGGGCCACAAAGCGTTGCGAAAAAGTGGGTGTGGGTGTGCGCCATGTTACCTTGGCGCAAGACATTAGCGAAGAAGATCTGAAAAAAGAAATTCGTGCCTTGAACGACGATAAAGGAGTGCACGGTGTGTTGCTTCTTCGTCCATTGCCCTCACACATCAACGATAGTGAAGTATGCAATACTTTGGCACCTGAAAAAGATGTGGACGGAATTACAGATGGATCTCTTGCCGGTGTGTATGCAGGCAAAGAGCTGGGTTATCCCCCGTGCACAGCACAAGCGTGCATGGAAATTTTGGAATTTTACGGTGTAGATCTTACCGGTAAGAAGGCAACAGTAGTGGGGCGCAGCCTTGTGGTGGGCAAACCCTTAGCTATGATGCTGATTGGCAAAAATGCCACGGCAACCGTGTGCCATACGCGCACAAATGATTTGCCTGCTGCTTGCAGAGAGGCAGAAGTGATTGCTATTTGTGCTGGCCGCAAAGCACGTGGTTTTACTGCCGATTATTTTGCAAAGGGCCAATATGTTTTAGACGTGGGTATCTATGTGGATGAAAACGGAAAAATGTGCGGAGACGTAGATTTTGACGCTGTGGAACCCATGGTGGCTGGCATTACACCTGTGCCGGGCGGCGTGGGAACGGTTACAACGTCTGTTTTGGTAAAACATGTGGTGCAAGCGGCTACAAGACAAAACGAGGCATAATGCTGTCCTTAAAAACCATTAAAATGAACTGAAATAGAATAAAAAACAACTCCCGGACCGGTTTTGGCGGTCGGGAGTTGTTTACAATGAAAGAGGATTGCATGGATAGACAGGGGGCCATACGCTATATGGGTGAAGTGAGTTGGCAAGAAAACAGCAGGGGTTTACAGCGAATAGCGGCATTGCTCGAATCCATGGGTTCGCCGCAAAAAAGTTTACGCTTTATCCACGTGGCGGGCACAAATGGAAAAGGCAGCGTATGTTGCATGCTGGCGTCAGTGCTTTCAAAAGCTGGGTATCGAACGGGTTTGTTTACCTCACCCTTTGTAAACTGCTTTAACGAGCGTATACAAGTAGACGGTGTATACATTACAGATGAAGAGGTGGCGCAGCTTACACAAGAAGTGCGCATGCATGCAGAAAAGCTTGCAGAACCCCCTACAGAATTTGAGCTTGTAACGGCATTGGGATTTTTGTTTTTTCAAAAAATGCAATGCGATATTGTGGTGCTGGAGGTGGGCCTTGGTGGGCGCTTGGACGCAACAAACATCATTGCACCGCCATGTCTTGCGGTTATCACCACAATTGGCTACGACCATACCGCAGAGCTTGGTACAAAGCTTGCTAAAATTGCAGCCGAAAAGGCCGGTATCATAAAACCGGGCACAAAAGTGGTGAGTGCACCGCAAAAAGAAAAGGCTGGTTTTGTGCTGAAAGAGCGATGTAAAGAGCTGAGTGTTCCTTTGGTGATCACGCAAATGTCTCGGCTTGTACCACTTTGCTCAAGCATCCACGGCCAGCATTTTCATTGGGACGGAAAAGAGCTTTGCATCCAATTGGTGGGCGAGTATCAGCTGGAGAATGCAGCGGTTGTGTTAACGGCCTTAGAGTGCTTAAAACAACAAAATTTTGCAATAGACGAACAAGCCATCAGTGCGGGATTAAGCTTGGCCAATTGGCCGGCCCGGCTAGAGCTGCTGAGTGAGAACCCGGTGTTTTTTTTAGATGGTGGGCACAACCTGCAGGGGGCAGAGGTGCTAGCTCAAAGTTTGCAGGCTTTGTATCCAAACCAAAAATGGCACTTTGTAATGGGTGTGATGCGCGATAAAGACTGGCGCGGCATGCTGGAAAAAGTGTTGCCGCTGGCAGAAAGTATGTTTTGTGTGGCTTCGGACCGCATGCGGGCACTGCCGGCAAAAGAGCTTGCAGAAGGCATAAAAACATGGCAACCCAAGCTGCGTGCAGAGGCCTGTGCCAGCATTGAAGATGGGCTTTCAAAGGCATTAAAAGCGGCTGGAAACGATGGATTGGTATGCGCTTTCGGCTCGCTTTATACAGCAGGTGCAGTGCGTGAATTCTTTGGCCTTGCCAAATACCAAAAAAAGGATTCGTTTGAAGCTTAATGAGTGATAAAGGCAAAAAACTGTATAGCCATAAAATGGAGAACGCTTGCCGCTTTATGTTTTGTTGCGGCCAACACTGGCGCATGTTCTTATAAAAAAATATCTATGGCAAAGTGGCGATTGGCCACTTACTGCAATTTCTAAGCGGCATAAAGAATAAAACCACCCTGCCTTGTGGCAGGGTGGTTTTATTCTTTATGTCTGTTGTTTAAGGGTGTGCCCTAATTTACCAAAAGCTTTCCGTTGGTGGCGCGGCTTAGGGCCTTGCCAAGCAATACAAACAAAAGGCCACTGCCGGCTGCCTGCAATAAAGAAATGGGAAGCTCTGCAAGGGCAGAGCCAATGTTTCCAAATAAAACCCATGCGGCCAAAGAGTAACCCACAATGGTAATGGCGCTGCCTATTAAAACCGCCACAATATTGCGCCCTGTTACCAGCTTTACCCCCCGCTGAAAAGCAAGGCACAACAGTGGTTTGATGAGCAAGGTGGCCGGAAGCCACACCATACCGCCCGGTGATAATGCGTCCGATAGCCCTGCGCCCACTGCAGCGGCTACCATAGCGTATGGCAGCGGCAACACTGCCGCTGCAAGGTAGATTAAGGCATCTCCAAAATGGATATAACTGCCATTAGACCCAATGGGCACATGAATTAAATAAATCGCCAAAAAAATAAGAGCGGCAAATACACCTGTGTAGGTCAGTTTTTTGATTTGTTCTGGTTTCATTTTATCTCCCCCTGATTTTCCCGCTTCACTTGACAAAACTGTGCGGTTTCGATATCCTGATTTTAGCAGGTAACTGAACCTAACACAATACCCAATTTATGAATTTTTTATGGGTTCAGATGGAGGCGCTTTATGGAATTTGTAGGTCTGTTTTTACACAAAAATAAACATAAACCTTTGTATATGCAGCTGTATGAGTTCTTAGCAGCCGAAATTGGCAGCGGGCATATTGCCGCTGGTGAACGTTTGCCCGGAAAACGAAGCGCAGCCCAGCAGCTAGGGGTTTCTGTTAACACAGTGGACGAAGCCTACCAAATGCTGGCCGCCGAAGGGTATCTAACGGCCCAAGCGCGCAGTGGTTTTGTAGTCAATGATCTTGGCCCCTTAGTGCCGCACCCTTCTGTGGAAATTGAAAAAATTACCCCCACACTTGCAAGTGCGGGGGGCAAGAATACCTGCGAAATACAGTATAATTTTTTGTCTGGCGGCATCGATTCTGCGCTTTTCCCCCGTAAGGCGTGGAACCGCCTATCGAAAGAGGTGCTTTCAGCACCATTGGATCTGTTTGCCACAGGCGAAAGCCAGGGCGATGCCGTTTTACGTGTGGCCATCGCCGATTATCTGCGCAGTTTTCGCGGTGTGCAATGCACGCCCGAGCAGGTTGTGATGGGGGCGGGGCTTGAAGTGCTATTGGGGTTGCTTGCTCCACTGCTGCCAAGGGGCGCTGTTGCCCTAGAAAACCCGGGCTACGCAAAAATTGTTCGCGTGTTTCAAAACGTGAACCGGCAAACCATACCTGTGGATGTGGATAGCCATGGTTTGCCGGTTGAAGCCATTCAAAAAAGTGGTGCCAATATTGTATATTTAACACCAAGTCATCAATTTCCTACCGGCCTTGTGATGCCGGTGCCACGACGGGCAGAGATTTTGCGCTGGGCCACACAAAGGGATGCCTTTTTGATTGAGGACGATTATGACAGTGAGTTTCGCTTTAGCGGAAGGCCCTTGCCAAGCTTGCAAGGGATGGACAAACACGGACGTGTTGTTTATGCAGGCACGTTTTCACGCTCTTTAGCGCCCGGCATTCGGGCGTCTTACCTTGTGTTGCCTCCCGATTTGTTAGACGCTTGGCAAGCGCGCTACAAAGGCTATGCCTGCACCATTTGGCGGCCGGAACAATACACGTTGGCCCGTTTTATCAGCGAGGGACATTTTGCCAGAAGGCTTAACCAAATGCGTCTGCGTTATCGCCAGCGCCTTTCCCGCATCTTAGAGCTTTTGGCACAGGGGTTGCCGCAAAACCAATATGAAGTGCGCAACATCCACACCGGCTTGTATTTTGTGCTACACCTGCCGGGTTGCGATGCGGCTGGCCTTGCAAAACAGGCGTCACTGCAAGGCATTGAAATTCGTGCTCTTTCGCACTACAGGCAAGAGAACAGCCGGGGCTTCTCTTTGTGGCAAGGTGGACACGATGCCCTGGTGCTTGGGTATGGTGGTCTTTTAGAAGAACACCTAGACGCCGCAACCTATGCTCTTTTAGCGCTGATTAAGCGCAATATATAAAGCTTATACTGCAGGGTTTATGTTTTTTTTTCTATCAGCTCATACACATCATTGCGGCGTGCCGACAAAATGGGAAGCTGTGCACGAATTTCGTCCACCTGTGCAAGATCAACCTCCACAAGCAAACTGTCTTCGTCTTTGTCGCAGCGTTTTAGCACTTCTCCCCAAGGGTTTACGGCGATTGTGTTGCCATAGGCGATATAGGGGGCCTTTTCATCGCGGGAAGGGGACACGCCAAAGGTGAAGACCTGGTTGTCCACAGCACGCTGGCGAAACATGAGCTCCCAGTGCGCAGGGCCGGTGGTCATGTTGAATGCCGCTGGCACAAAAATGCATTTTGCACCATTTAAAACCATCAAACGTGCCAATTCTTCAAAGCGCATGTCAAAACAAATGCAAAGTCCCATTTTCCCAAATGGGGTGTCGAAGGTTGTAATGGTGTTTCCCGCCGATAAGGTTTCGGATTCGCGAAAGTGCTGGCCGTTTTTGAGTTGTATATCAAAAAGATGTATTTTGCGATGTCGGGCAATTTGTTCTCCGTTTGCGTTGTAAACAAAGGAGGTGTTGTAAAGTTGGTCGCCTTCCATTTCCGGCAGTGAACCACCCACAATCACAACACCCAAACGCCTTGCTAAATTAGAAAGCGCTGTTTGCGCAGGCCCGCCTGCCTGTTCACTGTAGGCTTTAAAATATAGGTTGGAATAAGGGCAACAAAACATTTCGGGCAACACCACCACATCTGCACCCAGGCTGGCCATTTTTTCGGCCTGTAAACAGGCGTGGTGGATGTTTTTTTCCTTGTCAAAACCAATGGGTAGTTGCAATAAAGCCACTTTCATAAAATTTCCCCCCTTTTATTCTTCTGCACCGTTTTGAAATGGAAGCAATACCACCGCAGAGGCTTGCGGAGGCAAACTGGCCGTCATTGCACCGTTTGTCACCGCAAGAACTTCGGCTCCCGCAACAAGATCCTCTTCACTTAATCCCTCCAAAGCATCAGTTGGAACATTTAAAATTAAATGTTCGCTTCTGGGGCTCTCGGCTTGCAAATCGATGCGATAACCACCCTCCACGGTTTCGCTGCTTATTATACTGCCGCTCCACAGCACGCCCTCTGCCATGGGTGCAAGCACTGTAACACTAAGGGCCGTTGCCTGAGGTGGAATAGAACGCGTGAGTGCTCCGTTGTAGCTTACTTGCACATACATCCCTAGGCTCAGCTCTTCTTGCGCTGTTTGGGGCTGCAATAAAAATTGAATGGAGGGCTGACCATAATCATAGCCATCCAATTGTTTTACGGTTATCGCCTCTTCGGTTAGCTCTATAATTTCACCTCGATAAATCACTTCCTGTGTTTCCTCTTCTTCTAATACAGAGGAAGAGGAAATGGTTTCTGAGGAGGGGGCTACGCTTGTAAAGGAACTGCTTTGCATGTTTTGTTCAAGAGCACAGGCGCAAAATAAAATAGGGCAAAGTACGGTGGCTATCAAAAGTTTAAAGTGTATTTTCATTGTGTATCTCCTTTTATGCATCAATATAACCTTTATTATACCATAGCACAGCCCATAGCGTTTTTGCGAGAAAAGTTTGTCATACATTTTGGATATTTTTGCATTTTTTTACTGTATGTAAAAAAACAGGGTTTTGGTTTCTGTGTGTGCCGCCTGATATAGGCCCAAAGCGAAAGTCTTTTAATAAGGCCGACGTACATTTTTTAGAAACAAGCAAAGATGTAAAAATACAAATAGTATTATATTAAAATATTTAACATATAGTGAAAAATATAATTTTTTTGGGGGTCTATTTTTGGTAGAGGGCACAATACACAGGGGAGTTCATTTTAATTCAGTCCCTTTTTTTCGTTTGTTTTCCACTTGAAAATATGTTTTAATAGGAATAGAACTTTTTTGGCAACGGAGGAAAGCTGGTGCTAAATCTTGTAGATATGGTAGAACAACAGCTGATTTTAATGCTGCTTATTGCCTTGGGATTCTTTTTATCCAAAATAGGATATATTGAGCACAATGTGAGGCATTTTGTTTGCTTTCTCAGTATCAATGTGCTTATTCCTTGCAGTTTGTTTTCTACCTTGGTTGCAACAAGGCCCAGCGGTGAACAAACTAGGGAGTTTGTTTTTATCATTATTTTTGCATTTGTAGTAGAGGCTTTGTGTTTTTTTGTGGCAAAAGCCCTTTTCAAAAATTTTCCCTCAAAGCAGAAAACCATTTTAGCATATTGCTTAACCAGCCCCAATGCGGCTTTTATTGGCCTTCCTATCATCGATAGTTTTTATGGCAGCGAGGGTGTTTTGCTTTTGGCAGCTTTCATGATTCCTCTTAGCTGTTTTATGTATTTTTTTTCATACCGTCTGTTTTTGCCGCAAGGTGAAGCGCGGCCTCCGCTATGGAGACAGCTTTTACACCCAACATTGGTTGCTATTTTTATCGGCCTTATTTTTATGTCGTTTCAAATACAGCCCCCACGTTTGGTTTTGGAAACAACGCAACTTTTGGCCAGCTGCACCACCCCTATAGCCCTGTTGCCCATAGGGGCCATTTTGGCAGATATCGACTTAAGAAGCACTTTTTTTCGTGCGGGGTTTTGGTTTAGTGCTTTGCGGCTGATTGTGATTCCACTTTTTGCAATGGTGTTAGCGTGGGGCCTTGGTGCTTCACCTATGGTGGTTGGAGTGATTACCCTATTGTTTGGCATGCCGGCCGCCATATCTTCTACCGCCTTAGCCACTGCCCACAAAGGGGATGTGGTGTATTCATCCAAAATCATTGTGCTCTCCACGGTGTTGTCGATGCTAACGCTACCGCTACTTGCCCTGCTGGTGGACACTTTGTTTTAGCAGGTGTTGCCACATAGGTGCACTTGCTCTTCGTTGTCAATCAATCCAAAAAGGAGACGCCTTACATTGAGTGGGATAAAAGATAAATCTCTGTGCTTTGTGCGCATTTTTATCAAGCGCAGCCGGCAAGCTTCCCTTGTTACCTCTTCTGCAGTGATTGCGTTTTATACTTTATTGTCTCTGTTTCCATTTTTGATTTTATTGGGCAATATGCTCCCTTTGTTTCACATCACATCAGATGTGATGGTGGAGTATCTATCGATTTTAATTCCCAGTGCTCTTTTGCCCACGTTTGAGCCTATTGTTACAAGTTTACTCAACAGCAGCAGTGGCAGTTTGCTGTCCATTTCTACGCTTGTTTTGCTGTGGTCCTCCAGCCGGGCCACAAGTTGTGTGCAAAACTGTATGAATGCAGCCTATGGCATACGCACAGACCGCAGTTATCTGATGCGCCGTTTTGTTGGCTTTTTAAGTGTGTTTCTATTTTTGGTTTTGGTAGGGGCGCTTTTGCTTTTCTTTAGCTTTAGCGACATATTGTTTTCTTTTTTCGAACCTCTTTTTAGCTGGCTAGGCACAGCCCAAAATTGGGTGGATAACCTGAAATGGCCGGTGGTGATTCTTTTTGTTTTTTTGTTGCTGATGCTGGTTTACCTTATTGCACCTTCGGCCAAAGTGCGGTTTTTTGAGGCGATACCCGGGGCTGTTTTTGCTACGATTGGCCTGCTTGCTTTGGTGCAATTGTTTGCTTTATATGTCAGAGTTGCCACGCGTTCTCTAACGAGCTATGGTGCACTCAGTTCCTTTTTTATTTTGATGTTTTGGCTAGAGTATTCTGCCATGACGGTTGTGGTTGGTGCCTTATTCAATGCCTCTATCCGTGAATTTCGTTTTGGGGAAGATAGCCTGAGGCCCAGCAAGCTAGACGAATGGGATACATTTTTAGACGATAAGCTTATGGGTTATTTTCAAAAAAAATGGAATGCAAGAAAAGCGCGTATGCAAGAGAAAAAACAAGCTGGACAAAACAGTGAAAAACCGCTGGATTCAAATGATAGTGAAGGAGATACACATGGATAGTTTATTGCACATTCGAAATACCCTTTTGGGTGACGGAACCCCTAAAGTATGTGTTCCTTTGGTGGACAGTAGCCCGGACACCTTGCTTTATCATGCCATTTTGGCAAAGGCCTCGGGTGCTGATTTGGTGGAATGGCGCCTAGACTGCCTGCCGCCTATGGAGGATATTGCACTTTTACGCCTTTTGAAAAATGTGCGTGCCGCTGTGAAAGATATTCCCTTATTGGCCACGTTTCGCACCGTGGAACAAGGCGGCCGGCGTGAAATTAAACAAAGTAGCTATGGCTCTATGTTGCGCCTAATGATAGCCAGCGAGAGCATTGACCTTGTGGATATTGAGTTAACTTGTGGGGAGGAGCTACTTTCTTTATTGGTGGGTGAAGCCAAAAGTAAGGGGGTTTCCGTTGTTATATCCAGCCATGACATCTACTCAACCCCTTCAAGGGAAGCCATGCTAAGCCGTTTGAACAGGATGCGTCAGTTGGGGGCCGATATTCCAAAACTGGCTGTAACACCGCGTTCTTTTACAGATGTGCTTAGCCTTCTTGCCATCAGTGAAGAATATTTTCGCACGGCAGATCATCCTTTCATTACCATGTCTATGGGCTCACTTGGGCAGCTTAGCCGCATTAGCGGGCATTTTACAGGCTCTGCCGTTACATTTGGCTGCACCGAGGAAAGCTCTGCAAAAGGGCAGTTTCCCGTTCAGGGTTTGCGGCAGATTTTGATGATTTTAAGCGAAGAGCAATCCAAAAACGAATAAAGGGGATGAGGGGAAAATATATTTGCAATCTCATTCAATTTTTTGTAAAATTTATTTGACATAAGGGCGGCTGTTATGCTACAATAACTAGGCATCTAGGCTTGCCTTTATGAGAGGAGAGGTGTCCGAGTGGTTTAAGGAGCTGGTCTTGAAAACCAGTGACTCCGCAAGGGGCCGTGGGTTCGAATCCCACCCTCTCCGCCATTTTTTTGATGTAAACTGAATAAGACAACGATTTGACACGGAGAAGTACTCAAGAGGTCGAAGAGGCTCCCCTGCTAAGGGAGTAGGGCGTGAAAGCGTCGCGAGGGTTCAAATCCCTCCTTCTCCGCCAAAAGCGCAATCAATGATTGCGCTTTTTTATATGGTATAATGTGCAATCAAGTACTGTATATCCTATAGGGGGCATGGTTATCAAAGAATTTATGAAAAAAACAACTGGCTTACTATTGGTTATGACGATGATAATGATAGGCCTATATATTGTTTTTGAAATTGATTTTTTCAAAACAGTAGCAATCACCTTTGCTATAACATTTTATCATTTTTTTATGCGATTATTGATTGGGTTTATCTATCAACAAAAGTTTAAAAATAACATTTCTTGGAAAAGCAAATGGTTTCAAACAGGAAAAAGGGAAATGAAACTATACAGCACAATAAAGGTTAAACGTTGGAAGAAATATATACCAACTTATGATGGTGGTGATTTTGATATAAAAACAAAATCGTACGAGCAAATTGTAACGGCTATGTGTCAAGCAGAGTTGGTTCATGAAACAATCATTATATTTTCATTTTTGCCAATCATAGCTTCTGTGTGGTTTGGAGCAATAGAAGTATTTATGATTACTTCCCTTATAGCAGCTTTTATAGATTTGATATTTGTTATATTGCAAAGATATAACCGACCAAGAATAGTAAAGATAATAAAAACTACGACGAACAAGCAAAATAAGTATCATCTATAAACGATTGTTTTTTTGGCCAACATGCATGCCAAAAGCTTAGGGGTTACATGGTTTCGTTTTTGCAAAAAACCACGGTAAAAGGCTTTGAAAGCGTTTTGCCGTGGTTTTATTGTTTTGCCGTTATAAAGGGCTTTGCCCAGTTTTACCTGTGTATCCTACAGCCGTAAGAAATTAGCCGCCATTTTAATGGCAGGATTAGCAGGTTTTTGTTCTTTATGTATGTGCTAAGCTGCATCATCCTCTAAAAAGTAATATGAAAGTAAGGGAGAAGAGAGTCCGCTTTCGTCTTCGCCGGGTTCTCTAAAGCCTGTGATGTAAAGCAAGGTATCTCCGCTAAGCTCGGTTGCGCTTACGTTGGCGTTTTCATACAATGCGTTTGCCTGTGATTCGGGCAGGTATCCCACAAAAATATCGGGCGACTCGAAAAAATAGGTTCCTTGAATTTCTAGTTGTTCGCTCATTTCCTCATCAATGTAAGCAATGAACAAATCGGATTGAAACTCGGAAAGAATGACAGCAATTTGGTTTTCGGGCACATTCTCAAATTCCGGCACAAAGCCCCAAACTGTGGCAACAAAGCCATCCCCAGCATACAGTTCAACACTGGGTTCCTCGCCGCTTTCTTGCGATGTGCTGGCCTGCAATTGGCTTTGTAAGTCTTCGTTTTCGGCAAGCAAGCTCTCTTGTTCTAGCAAAAGCGCTTCGTTTTGTGCTGTAAGCTCTTGATTTTCGGCAAGCAAATCGGCACCCTCGCCCTCTGTGTCAGAGCTACAAGCACTAAAAGCAACGGTAAAAAGTAAAGAAAATAGAACGGCAAACGTACATGTTTTGCGTTTTAGCATGTGAAACTCCCCCGTTTGTTATGTTGTAAAGACATAATTTGTTGCAAAAACACAACGAGTGTAATCGATTGCTTTGGCGTATCGAAAACACATCATCGCTGTGTAAAAATATGTCCTGAGTTTATTATGACGTATACTTTGCAAAATAGCAATCTAAAAAGTATGTTTTTCAGGTATTTGATGCCAGTGGCAAAGAGGGGTGTATTGCAAAAATGGGTATGAAGGACGTGTGGAAACAGAAAAGGCATATGATGTCCATTGGATGCAATTATGCTTACAACATGATTCAAGTTTAAAATTACAATGAATAAATGAATAGATGTGGTTTTTATTGTGTTTGTCATTGATGGGGTTTGGGGTGGCGGCCATGGCGAGAATGAAAATAATGAATTGTGTTTATTTGTATTGACAGATGAAGTGGAAATATGCTATTCTATCAAATATATTGTCAAATGCGATGATAGGGCATAAACCATTAGAGATATCTCCTGCAGAGAGCTGCCGGTAGCTGCAAGGCAGTGGAGAGCTTTAAAAGGTGCTCCCCCTAGAGCATGTGGCCAAAACAGGCAATGCCTCAGTAAGGTTACACGGGTTCTCCCGTTACAGAGAGGTGTGCTAAGCACACATAAAGTGGGGGTTTTCCTCAAAAAGAGTGGTACAGCGGAAGTAGATTTTCGTCTCTTGCATAAAGCAAGAGGCGTTTTTTTTTGTATTTGTAAATATTAAATTAAGTTCAGACAAGTATTGTATATAACAAAGGAGATAATAAAAATGAGAGTAGCATTTTCCACATTGGCATGTCCGGATTGGAGTTGGCAGGAGATTGTTTCAACCGCCAAAGATTTCGGTTTTGACGGCATAGAAGTGCGCGGCCTGGGCGAGGATATTTTGGCTGTAAAGGCCCAGCCGTTTGCAAAAGAACAGCTGAGCGAAACTTTAAAAAATTTGCATGCTTTGGGTCTTGAAATTCCGTGTTTTTCTTCAAACTGCTGCCTAAAAGACAAGGCGCGTGAAGAAGAAAACCTAGAGGAACTGCGTGGCTATATCGATTTGGCACACAAAATGGGTACATCCTATGTGCGTGTTTTGGCAGATTGTGCCCCCGCCCCTGCAGGCGACGAAGTGGACGACACCTTTGTTGCATCCTTGCTTCGTCAGCTTGTGCCTTTGTGCGAAGAAAAAGGGGTAGTACTTTTGGTGGAGACAAACGGTGTTTATGCCGACACAAAACGTCTGTATCAGCTTTTACAGTCCATTCTTAGCGATTCGGTGGCAGCACTTTGGGATGTTCATCACCCTTATCGTTTTGCAAACGAAAGCCCTGAGCAAACGGTACAAAACTTAGGTGCATACATCCGCTATGTTCATGTAAAAGATTCTGTTTTGCAAAATGGCACAACACAATATCGTCTTATGGGCGAAGGAGATTTGCCCATAAATGAAATGATAGGGGCGCTTCGTTCTATCAACTATGAGGGATTTGTCTCTTTAGAATGGGTGAAACGCTGGAGCAGAGATTTGGAAGACCCGGGTATTGTTATTCCTCATTTCATCAATTTTATGCGTCAATATGGAAAGAATACCGGATCTAGCATGCCGCTTTTGGATAATAACACCAAAACAGGGAAATATATTTGGGAAAAAGAAACTCTGATCGATTTGACTTTCCCCGAAATACTAGATCGTGTTACAGAGGCATTTCCGGAGCAGTTGGCTTTTAAATACACAGTTTTAGATTATACGCGCACTTACAAAGAGTTACGCGACGAAGTAGATACTTTTGCGCGGTCTATTAT
>CAYJJK010000020.1:27680-32017 GCA_964370445.1 uncultured Oscillospiraceae bacterium
ATCAATTTGGGCCACAAATGTGCCGCAATGGTTCATTACGTTTTGGGCTGCAACCAAAATTGGTGCCATTTTGGTTACAGTAAACACGGCCTATAAAATACATGAGGCCGAGTATCTTTTGCGTCAGTCAGACACACATACATTGGTGATGATTGATGGGTTTAAAGACTCAAACTATCGCCAAATTATTGAAGAAGTGTGCCCGGAGCTTGCCACACATACAGCAGGCAACCCCTTGTATGCCAAGCGTCTACCGTTTTTGCGCAATGTAATTTCGGTGGGCTTTGAAGCAAACGGTTGCCTTACCTGGGACGCTGCTATGAACATGGCAGAAGAAACATCGCTGGAAGCAGTGCGTAGGCGTGCAGAGGCCCTTAATGCGCATGATGTGTGTAATATGCAGTACACTTCGGGTACTACAGGTTTTCCGAAAGGGGTTATGCTCACGCATTACAATGTGGTTAACAACGGCAAAAATATTGGCGACCGTATGGATTTGTCTACGGCCGATCGTTTCCTCATCCATGTGCCCATGTTCCATTGCTTTGGCATGGTGCTTTCCATGACGGCCTCTGTTGCGCATGGCAGCACTATGTGCCCCATTCCGGCATTTTCGCCCCGCCAATCTCTTGATTGTGTTAACAAGGCGCAAATTACGGCTTGTAACGGTGTGCCCACCATGTTTATTGCGATGCTGGAGCATGAGGATTTTGAAAAAACGGATTTCTCACATATGCGCACCGGTATTATGGCGGGTAGTCCTTGCCCTGTGAAGGTGATGCAGGATGTGCTGGATAAAATGCATATGCCTGAAATTACCATCGTGTTTGGGCAAACAGAGTCCTCCCCGGGGTGCACCATGAGCTGGGCAGACGACGAAATAGATGTGAAAGTGGGAACTGTGGGACGCGCTTTGCCGGGTATCGAATGTAAAATTGTGGATCCCGCCACCGGGGAAGATTTGCCAGACAACACAGACGGTGAGTTTGTGGCCCGTGGCTATAACATCATGAAGGGGTACTACAAAATGCCTGCGGCCACCGCCAACGCCATAGACAGCGAGGGTTGGCTGCACACAGGCGACCTTGCCCGCCGTTTGCCGGACGGTAACTATAAAATCACCGGGCGTATTAAGGATATGATTATTCGTGGTGGTGAGAATATTTACCCCAAAGAGATTGAAGATTTTCTTTATACGTACGATAAAGTAAAAGATGTGCAGGTGATTGGTGTGCCCGATGCACAATATGGCGAAGAGATTATGGCATGCATTGTTTTAAAAGAGGGTATGCAGGCCACTGAAGAGGAAATTTGCCAATATGTGGCAGATCATATGGCCAAGCAGAAAAAACCGAAATATGTGGCTTTTGTGGATGGTTTCCCAATGAATGCCGCCGGCAAAATTTTGAAATATAAAATGGTGGAAGAGGCCGTTGAAAAACTGGGCCTACAAGAAGCCAGTAAAATTGAAACAGCGTAGAGACAAAAGCGGGAAGCAAAGAGATATAAAAGATGGATAAATGCCTGATTTAGGGGCTGTTCTCTGTGCAAAACAGACAAAAGAAAAGAGAGTCAACACGGAATGGATTCGGTGGTGTTGACTCTCTTTTTGATTTTGTGAAAAGCGTATAGGCTTTTCTTGCAAAAATGGCCTACGTTAGCTCGGCTTTTGCAGTGGCAAACGCTGAAAGTGCCTTTTGTAAATTATCTTGTGTGTGCGCAGCTGAAATTTGCACACGAATACGTGCTTTTTCTTTAGGCACTACGGGGTAAGAAAACGCTGTGACATAAACGCCTAGCTCCATAAGGCGTGCGGCCATGGCCGCGGCCAATTTCGCGTCATACAGCATGATGGCCACAATGGGATGCTCGCTGTCCACGATGTCAAAGCCGAGTTTTGCCACTTCATTGCGGAAAAAGGCCGTGTTTTCTTTCAGCTTCTTTCTTGCTTCACCGCTGGTTTCAAGAAGTTCTAGCACCTGCAAAGAGGCTGCTGTAATGGCGGGTGCCAAGGTGTTGGAAAAAAGGTAGGGGCGGCTGTTTTGACGAAGCAAAGCCACAATTTCTTTGCGTGCCGCCGTGTATCCACCCGAAGCACCACCAAGCGCCTTGCCAAGCGTGCCGGTTAAAATGTCGATACGTCCCATCACATCGCGGTATTCGTGGGTGCCTTTGCCGCCTTCGCCCATAAAACCGACGGCATGGCTGTCGTCTACCATCACAAGCGCGCCATACTTTTCTGCCAAGTCGCAAATGGCCGAAAGGTTTGCCACGATGCCGTCCATCGAGAACACGCCGTCGGTGGCGATGAGTTTGATGCGGCTATCGTGTGCATCTTGTAAGGCTTTTTCAAGCTCATCCATATTGTTGTTGGCGTAGCGCAGGCGTTTTGCCTTGCAAAGACGCACGCCGTCTATGATGGAGGCGTGGTTGAGTGCATCAGAAATGATGGCATCCTCTGCCGTGAGCAAGGTTTCAAACAGTCCGGCATTCGCGTCAAAGCACGAAGAGTAGAGAATGCAGTCTTCCATCCCCAAAAAATCGGATAATTTCTGCTCCAGCTCTTTGTGCAAGGTGGTGGTGCCACAGATAAAGCGCACTGAAGACAGGCCAAAGCCCCAGGTATCATAGCTATCTTTGGCGGCCTTGATGATGCTTTCGTCGTCACACAGGCCAAGATAGTTGTTGGCGCACATATTGACAAAACCATCTCCCGCAGTTGTGTTGATAAGCCCGCCTTGCGGCGAGGTGAGCAGGCGCTCGGCTTTGTAGGTGCCGGCCGCTTTGGCCTCTTGTACACGAGCGTCAAAAATATTTAGAGCTTCCTGTTTTCCCATCTTTATGCCTCCTCTTTGATGCAAAGCCAGTCCAGAACCACTTTGCCGCTTGCTCCGCTGTTCATAGCCTCAAAACCCAGCTCAAAATCGTTCACGTTAAAGTGGTGGGTGATGATGCCTCCGATGTCGAGCCCCGTTTGCAGCATGCTCATCATCTTGTACCAAGTTTCAAACATCTCTCGGCCATAAATGCCCTGAATGGTGAGGCCGTTGAACACCACATGGTCCCAATCAATTTGGGTTTTTCCGCTGTGCAGGCCCAGCACGGCAATTTTTCCGCCGCCGTTCATCACATCTACCATGGAGGCAAAGGCGCGCTCGTTGCCGCTCATTTCAAGGCCCACGTCAAAGCCCTCTTTCATGTCCAAATCATGCATGGCTTTGGAAAGGTCGTGCTTTGCCACGTTGAGGGTATACACACTCGGCACCACTTTTTTGGCAAGCTCCAGCCGTGTTTCGTTTACGTCGGTGAGCACAATGTGTTTGCACCCACAGTGACGCGCAATGGCTGCTGCCATGATGCCAATGGGTCCTGCGCCTGTAATGAGCACATCTTCGCCCACACAGTCGAACTTAAGCGCCGTATGCACGGCATTGCCCAGTGGGTCAAAACAGGCGGCCACTTCTTCTGGGATGCCATCTGCCACGCGCACCACGTTTTCGTAAGGAATGGACAGATACTGGGCAAAGGCACCGTCGCGGTTTACCCCCACACCCACGGTATTTTTGCACAGGTGGCGCTTGCCTGCCATGCAATTGCGGCAGGTTTTGCACACAATGTGCCCCTCGCCCGACACAATCTCCCCAATCTCATAGCCGGAGGCGTGGTTGTCCATGGCCACAATCTCGCCCACAAACTCGTGCCCCACGACCATCGGGGCTTTGATGGTGCGCTGGCTCCACTCGTCCCAGTTGTATATGTGCACATCGGTGCCGCAAATGGCTGTTTTGTGAATTTTAATCAGCACTTCCCCCACACCCATCTTTGGCATCGGCACTTTTTTAAGCGTGAGGCCGGGGGCTGCCGTTTCCTTTACGAGCGCAAACATTTCTTTTTGCATTGTGTTCCTCCTTGGGTGCTTTGTGTAGGCTTTGGCTTTCGAGCACATTGTAACACAGAGAAAATGCAAAAAATAGAGTCAAAATTTAGACTCGTTGTCCGCGAGTGAAGGACATAATTGGCTTTTATTGTATAAAATATACGTTGCAACATCTTATAAATTAAGTATTATCTTAAAAAATAAATTTGGGGATAAATAAAATTTCTGTTTGGCAATTCTTGCCGTTTTTTAACGTAATGGGTTGTAAGCTCTCTCTATTTCGCGAGTTAGTCATTTTCACTAAAGTTTAGCAAATCGTTCAAATATATTTTACTCAAAAATGAGCTGCCCCCGTTTTTTGTACCAAAAGTTTGCAAGCCATTTTTTACCAAAAATCCGAGCGTATTTTGAAAACCCGGAAAATCAAAAGGCATTCGAGCGGTGGAAAAAGGAGAAAGAA
>CAYJJK010000021.1:0-26693 GCA_964370445.1 uncultured Oscillospiraceae bacterium
TTTTGGGGCAAAGCCAAAGCGGGCACATGGAGGCTGTGGGCTATGACCTTTATGTAAAAATGTTAAATGAGGCTGTGGCAAAAGCCAGGGGGGAAACCCCAGTGCCCGACAAGGCCGATGTGCTGATTGACATCACGGTGGATGCCTATATTCCGGAATACTATATTCCAAGTGCCGCAGGACGCATTGAAGCCTATAAGTTGATAGCCGCCATTGAAAATACCGATACAGCTGAAGATGTGCAGGCAGAACTGAGCGACCGATACGGCGGTATCCCAGAGGCTGTTCAGGGGCTTTTAGAGATTAGCCTATTGCGTGTTTTGGCGGCAAAGCTGGGCTTTTATGATATTGTGCAGCAAAAAGATGCTATTTTGCTTTATAGTGATACCTTGGATTTTCCTGCGGCATACAAGCATTTGAAGGCGGCAGGCATACGTGTGCTGGTGAATGCTTCAACAAAACCGTATTTGTCTGCCAAGCTAAAGCCCGGTGAAAAACCGCTGGACTTATTGTCTTCTATTGTGAAAAACTTAGATTTTTTGCAAGAGGAAGAGGCTAAAACCGAATGATGGGCATGTTTGTAATGCCGTAAAAATGATGCATTCATTTTTGCTGTAGGGCATAAAAAACACCGGCCTCTAAATGTTAGATTTTAGGTCTAACTTTTGGGGCCGGTATTTTTTGATGGTTTTTTCGATTTACAACAAAAGATACGTTGTAATAAATGTTTGTGTTTGTTTTTGTTAAAAACATGCTAAATACTGAAATTCTACACAGGCAATCAAGTTATATCAGCAGCACTTGTATCTAATAAAACTTGGCATAGAAAATTAGAGTGTTACCCAGCGCACGGCATGGCCTTGCTCTTGCAAAAGGTTTGCAAGGTCTTTGGGGTCTACAAATATGGTGGCCGTGTTTTCGCCTGGATGCACGCCCACTTTTTTCTGCAACAGCAGTTCTTTATCAAACACTACTTGCACAGCGTTTTCCGTATCAAATAGCACACCCAGCGGTGTTACCGAGCCCTCGTTTAGGTTTAAATGTTTTTTTAGGCGGGCAGAGGAGGCAAAACTCATACGGTCGCCCAGTTGTGTGCCCAGTTGTTTTAAATCTACGGGCTTGTCGCCGCACACCGTAACCAGATAATGGCGTTTTCCCTTTTGAGAATCGCGCAAGAACAAATTTTTGCATACCATGCCATCTTCATCTACACCGTGGTTTCTAATGTCCTCCATGGTAAAAGCGGCGGCGTGTTCTTTATACTCATAATGCAGGCCAAAGGTATCTAGCCATGTGCGAATTTGTGCAATGTTATCCATATGGTTGCCTTTCTTATAGTGCTTTTTATGGCGATGGATGCCATGCGCTTATCATGTACAACTTAAAACTGAGAGGCCTCGGTGAGAAGGCGCTGGCGTTCGTTCCAAAGACGTTTTGATAAATCGACATAATAGCGATGCGGAAATTCGAAACGCTTCACTTCTTCCCATAGCATGTCCACCTGCTCCTCGCAATATTGGCGGATTTCCCAAAGCGGTGGGCAGGTATATACCAGCTTTCCTTTTTCGTAGATAGGCGTGGAAAGAAGCTTTGCGGTGCAGTTGTGAAAAGAGCGTTGTTTCCATGTTTCTTGCGGGTCAAATAAGGTGATGCCGTCTTCGGTGTGAACCTCTTCGTCGTACATCGTGATGTAGTCTGCCATGGCTTTTCCGCTTTCGTTGTCGTAGATGCGCCATAGTTTTTTTAGGTGTGGTGTGGTGATTTTTTCGGCGGTTTCGCTCAGTTTGATTTTAGGGATATATTTCCCGTTTTCACAAACGGCAGCCAGCTTATAAACACCACCGAAAACGGGGTCGCTTTTAGAGGTGATCAGGTTTTCGCCGATACCAAACAAATCAACTTGCGCACCTTGCAAAAGCAAGTCGCGCACTAGGTGCTCGTCTAAAGAGTTAGAGGCGCAGATGGGGCAGTCTTCATAGCCTGCGGCATCTAAGAGCTTGCGTGCGCGTTTGCTGAGGTAGGCAATATCACCCGAGTCGATGCGTATGCCGCGTGGGCGCAAACCGCGGGGTTTTAATATTTCGTCAAAAACACGGATGGCATTGGGCACACCACTGTGCAAAACACTGTAAGTGTCTACCAAAAGCAGGCAATTTTCTGGGTAGAGCTCTGCATAACGGCGAAAAGATTCGTATTCGCTCTCAAACATCTGCACCCAGCTGTGCGCCATGGTGCCGGCGGTGGGGATGCCAAACTCGCGGTCGGCCATCACGCAACTTGTGGCACTGCACCCGCCAATATAGGCGGCACGTGCTCCATACAGTGCCGCATCATACCCTTGCGCGCGGCGTGCACCAAACTCCAGTACCTTACGGCCTTGGCATGCGCGCACCACACGGTTCGATTTTGTGGCAATGAGACTTTGGTGATTAAAAGTGAGCAAAAGCAGGGTTTCAATCAGCTGTGCTTCAATACAGGGGCCCTCTACCGTAACAAGTGGTTCGCCCGGAAAAATGGGTGTGCCTTCGGCAACGGCCCAAATGTTACAATGAAATTCAAATTGCAGCAGATATGTTAAAAATTCTTCTGAAAACTGGCCGTTTGCCCGCAGGTAGTCAATGTCCTCTTCCGTAAAGCTAAAATTTTCTACGGCTTCGATGAATTGTTCAAGCCCTGCCATGATGGCAAAGCCGCCACCGTCCGGCACCTTACGAAAAAACATATCAAAAACAGATATTTTTTTGCTGTAATCTTCGGTAAAATAGCCTGCGGCCATGGTAAGCTCGTACAGGTCTGTCATCATGGCCAAATTGCGTGCCGGCATGGTGCTACTCATAGGGGGGTCTCTCCTCTTATATGTGGTGGGTTAGCGGCGGCGGTTTTTGGGTTTCTTTTTGGCGCGCACATAGGCGCTTAAAAAGGCAAAAGCAACATAGAGTATGACTAAAAAGAATAAAATACCAATGGTTATTAGAAAATAAGTTGAAGCAAAAAATTCTTGCACACGGCGCACGGAATACAGCACTAAATCTCGGCTGGCGCTGTTTTGCGTCACAAGGTCAGAGGTGCCAATCACGCCGGCAGTTTGGCCGTCTATGAGCAAAGAGACGGTTACACTCCCAACAGCCATCCCCTCCTCCAAAGGCGCTTCCACAAACTCGGGCACGGTAAATTCCAAATCAGTTTCGGTAACACTGCCACTTTCCTCGCTGGGCATCAATGTATATAAATTATCGGTGGGAAGCAATTTTACATTGTCACTATCCCTGCTGTAGCGCAAGGGCACCTCGGTGATGGGCATGGTGGTATCTAAAACGGAACTCACCTCAAAATTGGCAAAGGCCCAGTCGAGCAGAAGGCCGGTTTCGTAAAGAGCTGGACGTGTTTGTGCGGGCGATAAAGTGGCGCCCACGGCATCGGCTTCGTTAGGGCTTGCCAAAACCACCGAAATGTAGCGTGCCTCCTCGGTTTCTGCCATGCAGGCAAAATTTTGCCAAGGGCCCAAGGTGCCGGTTTTCCCCACTTGAACAGTTCCTCTTGCCTCGCCTAAAGAGGTGTAGTAAGGGCTGGTTTCTGTAATTAAGCGGTTGGAATTGAAGATGTTGTAGGGTTCTGTGTGGGCCTCGTGCGCTGCCATTTCATATTGTGAAGTGCCCGAAATTTCAATAAGCTCCGGAAAATTGCAAAATTCGCGCATGATGAGAGCCATGTCCCGCGCGGTGGTTATGTTTTGCTCAGAGAGGCCGGTGGGATCTACAAAGGTGGTGCCCGTGCAACCAAGAGCCACAGCACGGCTGTTCATCATAAAATAAAAATTCTCTATGTAGCCGCCTGAAACATAATCGGCCAAAATTAAGGCGGCCTCGTTGCCGCTGGGCAAAAGCAAGGCATAGAGAAGCTCTCGAACAGAGAGGGTTTCACCATTGCGAATATCGGCCAAAGAGGCGTTTAAACCATACAAAGAGTCAAATACCCAGCTGTCGGCTGTGACGGTTTCAGCGTCAAGATCTTCTACATGCTCAATGGTTAATATCGCGGTCATCAATTTTACCAAACTTGCCGAAACCATTGGCGTATCGGCATTTTTTTCATATACAACAAGGCCGGTATCCTCGTTAACCAAAATGGCAGCACTTGCAGCTGGCTCAAACGGAGGCAGAAAAAGTCCTTGCCCTTCTCCCCCGGGGCGAACATTTGGCAAAGCTGCGGCAGCTTCAGCCTCGGCGGCAGCTGCGGCAGCGGCAGCTTCAGCCTCGGGCGTGGTGCTTTGCGGAAGGTCTGAGGCCAAAAGTGTTGCCTGTGAAAAGAAAAATACTATAAGGAAAGTAAGCGATAGAACAGAAAAAAGACGAAGCCGTTTTTGCTTTATCAATAAAGGTCACCTCATATAGTTAAAGATGCAGTGAAAAAAGAATGCAATACAAAGTTGTGTCGCATTCTCTAAATACTTATTTTCTAAAGCAAAAGCCCGCATGACGTGGCCAAAGCATCAAAAAACAGCATCACTCACTTGTGTATTAAAAAATTGCTTTTGGTGTGAAAAGGAAATAATAAAATGCGAGAAATGACGATTCAATATAATAATACAGTATACATGTTTTTATCAGTTGGCACAAGAGTTACAAAGAATCGCACTTTAGTGCTTGGTTTATTTGTGTAATATGTAAAAATATAATCTGTTTTCGATGTATTTTATAATGAATTTGTTATAAATACCCTGTGGATTTTCCTTGTGTTTTAAAACTTACTGTGTTATCATGATAGGGGGATTTAGCGCTTTAACCCTAGGCATTATGAACAAAAGCGCTTGGGATGTACGCATAAAATCAACCAAAAAAACTATAGATATGGGGTGATTCTTTGGCGTTGGATGCAATTGATGCAGTGCGCACGGCCGAATTACAGGCAGAGGAAACTTTGCGTAGCGCTTCACTTTCTGCAACACAAATGGTGAATGAGGCCGAAAAACAGGCGGCCGAACTTGTGGGTGTTGCAAAAGATGAGGCCCGAAAGCGGACGGAGGAAGCTCTTTCTACCTCGCACCAAGAGGGTTTGGAAGTATTGGAAAAAGCGGCAAGTGAGCTTGGTGCTGAAATGCAAGCTTTCCGCGAAGTTGCGCTTACACATCAAAGTGATGCTGTGCAAGCGGTATTAAAGTCCATGGTTTAAACTATTTGTTGTATTAAAAATAGGGTTCGTAAAGGAGGGATTTGAGCAATTGGCCGTATTGGAAATGGAGCACTTTGAGCTGTGTGCCATGAGACGAAACCGCAAACAAATTTTAGAACTGTTGCAGCGCCGCGGCACGGTAGAGCTTCGGGATTTGTCTGTGGATGGCGAGGTGTTTGAAAAGCTGGATACAAGCGGTGCGCGGGCGCTGTTTGAAAAAAACGCCGAAACAGCACGGCAGGCGGCTGCCACGGTGAGCCAATATATTGATATAAAGGCACCGGCACTTTCTTTTTTACGTGGCAGAACCAGTTGGGGTGTAAAGGAGCACGAAGCATTTTGCGAGCGGCGCAACGATGTGTTGCAAGCGGCGCAAAATGTGCAGGCGGCTGAGCGAGAAATTGCAGAGGCCAAAGCGGAAGTTTTACGTTGTGAATTGCAGATAGAATCACTGGAGCCTTGGCTGAGCTTGCCTGTGGGACAAACATTTTCTTCTACGAGGAAAACGGCGGTGTTCATTGGCAGCTTAGAGGGGGAATATGGCAAAGACGAGGTGCTGGAGCAACTGGCCCAAGCGGCACCGCAGCTTGATAGGTTGCATGTGGACATTGTGTCTACCCCGCCTATGCAAACCAACCTGTGCGTGATTGTGCTAAAGGCAGATGCAGAGGCTGCCGATGAAGCATTGCGGCAAATCGGTTTTGCAAAACCTCCCTCGGCAACGCATCGTTTGCCAAAAGACAAGCGCGAACGCCTTTTAGAGAAAAAACAGGAGGCAGAGGCGCGAATCAAAGAGCAAACCGAGGTGATTCAAAGTGCAGGCGACAAGTTGGATGACTTTCACCGCCTGGAAGACCACATGCAAATGCGCGCAGAGAAGTATGCCGCTATCGAAAACTTAGCACAATCTAATCACACATTTATCTTAGAAGGGTTTGTGCCACAAAAGTTTGCAGCGTCTTTACGAAAAGAGATAGAAGACAAATTTGATTGCGCTATAGAAACATAGCTCGTGGGTTACGATAACACAGAGTGCACCACGGCTGTAGAGAACAAATGGTTTCCACGGCCTGCGGAAACGGTTTTGGAAAGTTATAGTTTGCCCATCCGTAGTGAACTGGACCCAACCCCATTCATGAGCATTTTCTACTATGCGATGTTTGGCCTGATGTTTTCTGATTTTGGCTACGGCATGCTTTTGGCCAGTGGCACTGCCTTTTGTCTTTTGAAGTTTAAAGGCATGGAAGACGGCTGGAAAAAACAGTTGCAACTGTTTTTCTGGTGTGGCATTTCCACCATGTTTTGGGGTGTTGTATTCTCCAGCTATTTTGGAGATGTGGTGGACGTAGTGGCCAAAACTTTCTTTGGCAGGGCTGCGGAGGCACCTAGCCTATTGCCACGGCTGTGGTTCTTGCCGTTAAATGATCCGATGCGTCTTTTGATGTTCTGCCTTGCCATTGGCGTCATCCATCTTTCGTTGGGATATGTGCTTAACGGTGTGAATAGCTTTAGAAGAGGCGATTATGCCGCAGTTTTGTACGATGCAGTATTCCCGGGGCTTTTCATTTATCCACTTGTGTTTATTTTGCTTGGCACAGAGATGTTTGCCGGCATGCTGGGTGGAACAGAACCGCTGCTTACATTGCCCCCTATGGTAACGAATGTGCTTGCTGCAGTGGCCGGCGTTTGCGCGGTGGGTGTAATTTTTACCGGTGGACGAGAGAGCAAAAACTGGGGAAAACGAATCTTGAAAGGCGTGTATGCGCTGTATAACACAGTTTCCGGTTGGCTTTCCGACATTTTAAGCTACTCGCGTCTTTTGGCGCTGGGGCTTGCCACCGGTGTTATTGCCTCGGTTATGAACCAGCTTGGCTCTATGGCCGGCGGTGGGGTGGTTGGTGCCATTTTGTTTATTGTGGTGTTTGCCGTGGGTCAATCGCTCAACTTTGGCATCAATGTGTTGGGCGCCTATGTGCACTCCAATCGTCTTGAGTTTGTAGAGTTTTTTGGAAAGTTCTACGAAGGGGGCGGACGCAAGTTTGCACCTTTGGGAATACACACAAAGTATTATAAAATTGAGGAGGAAATTTAACATGACAGGAGCAGAAGTATTTTCCGGAATGGGAATGTTCTTTGCAGTATTAGGAGTGGCAGTGGCGTCGTTTTTGCCTGGTTGGGGCTCTGCCCGTGCCGTGGGCATGGCAGGCCAAAGCGCTGCCGCCGTGGTAACAGATGACCCCAATATGTTTGGTAAAGTGCTTATTTTGCAACTTTTGCCGGGCACACAGGGCATTTATGGCCTTCTAATTGCATTTATCGCCATGTCTCAAATTGGTCTTATTGGTGGTTCGCCAGAAATGAGCCTTGTAAAAGGCCTTGGTTATCTTGCCGCTTGCCTGCCTATTGGTATTGTGGGCCTTATTTCGGCTATCAATCAGGCAAAAGCTTCTATCGCATCCATCAATCTTGTTGCCAAACGCCCCGACCAATTTGGTAAAGCTATGATTTTCCCCGCCATGGTAGAAACCTATGCCATTTTGGCTTTGCTTATCAGCCTGCTTGCCCTCATCGGCTTGAACGGTTTGGCCATCTAACGTTTCGTTTAGAGAGGAAAACCATAAAATCAAGCAAAGGAGGAGAAGCCGTGACAGGTCTTGATAAAATCATCAAAGAAATTGCAGATGAGGCTAGCGCCGAGTCCAAGTCTACACTGGACAATGCTAAAGCCGAGGCTGAAGCCATTTTGGCAGACGCAAAAAGCAAAGCGGACTCTTTGCGTGAAAAAAGCGATTTGGAAGCAAAACAACATCGCAGCGAGATAGAAAAGTCGCGCAATTCGGCCTTGGCCTTACAAAAAAGGCAGCGCCTGCTGGAAACAAAGCAAGAGCTTTTAAGCGAAACGCTTGAAAAAGTGCGCAATGAGTTATATGCTTTGCCACCAAAAGAGTATTTTGCAATGCTGGTGCGCCTAGCGGCACAATCTGCTGAAGAAGGCGAAGGCGAGATGATGCTATGCGAAAAAGACAATGCACGTTTGCCACAAGACTTTGAGGCGGAACTTTCTGCCGCTTTGCCAAAAGGCAGCGCGATACGTCTTTCGAAAGAGACGCGCCCCGTGGACGGAGGCTTTGTGCTAAAATATGGCGACGTGGAGGCCAACTGCTCGTTTGCGGCCATCTTTGACGCACGCCGTGAAGAATTTGCCGACATCATTAGTCCGATTTTGTTTGGCAATGCTTAAAAACGCAAAAAACGGTATGCGAAAGGAGGGTTAGCAGTGGCAGAAGAATATATTTACGCGGTAACGCGGGTGCATATGGCAGAGCAAAATTTGCTTAGCGCACAAGACCTTGAGCAGATGATTTCCCTTGCAAAAGCAGAGGATGTGTTCCGTTTTTTAAGCGACAAGGGCTGGGGCAATGCCGAAACGCCCGCGAATGATGCGGAGGCCTTGCTGGCCACCGAAACCGAAAAAACATGGGGTTTAGTTCAAGAGCTTGCGGGCGAAGTGGAGCCGTTTAATGTGTTTCGCTATACAAACGATTACCACAACCTAAAAGCTGCCATTAAACTAAACTATGTTTCGAACGATGAAAAAAACAAAGATCATTATTTTATCCCTTACGGAACAGTTGAACTGGATAAAATAAAAAAAGCAGCGGAAGAGCATGATTTTCTGTCCTTGCCAGAAAGCCTAGCAAAGGCCGGTGCAGAAGCGTATGAAATACTTGCACAAACAAGCAATGGGCAACAATGCGACATGGTGCTAGACCGAGCGGCACTTTGTGATATTGCCGCTGCAGGTAAAGCGTCCGGTAGCGAGGTGCTTCGTCGTTATACCGAAATTACGGTGGATGCGGCCAACATTAAAGCAGCCGTGCGTTGCTGTGGCATGGGCAAAAAGCGCGATTTTATTGAGCGTGCTTTGGCACCTGTTGGCAGTTTGGATATTCGTATGCTTAGAGATGCCGCCGCAGATAAAGCAGAGGCCATTTACACATACTTGGAAACCACACCGTATGCCGGTGCTGTGGAGGCATTAAAAACTTCAATGGCCGCATTTGAAAGCTGGTGTGAGGACGAGATGATACGCATGATTCGTCCCCAGCGTACAAACTATTTTGGCCTAGAGCCACTAGCCGCCTTTATTTTGGGTCGCGAGAATGAAATTCGCATGGCTAGGCTCATTCTCAGTGCAAAAATCAATCATCTAAGCAGCGATGCGCTTAGAGAAAGGCTGAGGGAAATGTATGTATAAGATTGCAGTTCTGGGCGACAGAGACAGCATCTATGGTTTTGCCTCAGTGGGGCTGGATATCTTTCCGGTGTCGGACGACGGCAAGGCAGCCAAAACGCTAAGGCAACTGGTGGAAAACGGCTATGCTGTAGTGTATATTACAGAGCAGTTGTATGAGCAATTGGAGAAAGAACGTGACCTTTATGCCGAAACGCCGCTTCCGGCGCTGATTCCCATTCCGGGCGTTTACGGAAATACGGGCATTGGTATTTCGCAGGTAAAAAAATCAGTAGAACGTGCCGTGGGCTCAGATATTATTTTTGGCGATAACGGCTAAAAACGTATAAGAATTTTATTCATTTCTAAAACACTACTTTCAATGGACGGTATTTTAAGAAATCGAAACCCAACGCCTTAAAAGGGGCGACGGTTTGGGAAGGACGGATAGGAGTATATGAGCAGCAAAGGCACGATTCAAAAAGTGGCCGGCCCGCTTGTAATTGCCGAAGGCATGCGTGATGCCAACATGTTTGACGTGGTACGTGTGTCGAACAGTCGCCTCATTGGCGAAATCATTGAAATGCACGGCGATAAAGCCAGTGTGCAGGTGTATGAGGAGACCTCCGGCCTTGGGCCGGGCGCCCCTGTGGAAAGCACCGGCATGCCCATGAGTGTGGAGCTTGGCCCCGGGCTTATTGAAAATATTTATGACGGCATTCAGCGTCCGCTGGAGGTCATCAAAAAGCAAAGTGGTTTGCGTCTTGAACGTGGCGTGGAGGTGCCCAGCATCGACCGCGAGAAAAAATGGGAGTTTAAACCACTTGCCGAAGAAGGCGACGAAGTAAGTGGAGGCGATGTGCTTGGCACAGTGCAGGAAACCGAAGTGGTGTTGCACAAAATTATGGTACCTCCTAATGTAAAAGGTGTTTTGAAAAAGCTGAAAGCGGGCTCCTACACTGTGGAGGAAACCATCGGCAGCATCGAAACGGAAAAAGGCGAAGTGCCTGTAACCCTTATGCAACGTTGGCCGGTCCGTAAAGGACGTCCATATGCTCAAAAATTGAACCCGGATGTGCCGCTGATCACCGGGCAGCGCGTGGTAGACACCATGTTCCCCTTGGCAAAAGGCGGAACTTCTGCCGTGCCGGGCCCGTTTGGCAGTGGCAAAACGGTTATTCAACATCAGCTGGCTAAGTGGGCCGATGCAGACATTGTGGTATATATCGGCTGCGGCGAGCGCGGCAACGAAATGACCGATGTTTTGCGCGAGTTCCCCGAGCTCAATGACCCGAAAACCGGCCAGGTGTTGATGAAACGTACTGTGCTTATCGCCAACACCTCAGACATGCCGGTGGCAGCGCGTGAAGCCAGTGTGTACACCGGTATCACAATTGCCGAATATTTCCGCGACATGGGTTATTCTGTGGCGCTGATGGCAGACTCTACCTCTCGCTGGGCCGAGGCTATGCGCGAGATGAGTGGTCGTCTTGAGGAGATGCCCGGTGAGGAAGGTTATCCCGCTTATCTTTCTAGCCGCCTTGCACAGTTCTACGAGCGCGCCGGCCGTGTGATTACCCTAGGTAAAGAAGCACGTGAGGGTGCCTTGTCGGTTATCGGTGCGGTGTCGCCGTCCGGCGGTGACATTTCTGAGCCCGTTACACAGGCCACTTTGCGTATCGTGAAAGTGTTCTGGAGCCTTGACTCACAACTGGCTTATGCGCGTCACTTCCCGGCCATCAACTGGCTCACCAGTTACTCGCTATACCAGGACGATGTTGGCACTTGGTTTGACGCTAATGTCAAGAGAGATTGGATGGAAAAACGCGGACGCATGATGTATCTATTGCAGGAAGAAAGCGAATTGGAAGAGATTGTGCAGCTTGTTGGTATGGACGCCCTCTCGGCGCCGGACCGCTTGAAACTGGAGGCTGCGCGTAGTATCCGCGAGGACTTCTTGCATCAAAACTCTTTCCATGAGGTGGATACCTACACACCTTTGGAAAAACAATACACCATGATGAGCCTAGTGCTAGCGTATTATGATGCTGCACAGAAAGCCTTAGATAAAGGCCTAGGCATCAACGATTTGGTAAAACTGCCCATTCGTGAGGCAATTGGCCGTATTAAATATGTAGAGAACGAAAAAGTGCCGGCCGAAGCTGAACGCATCATGGACGAGCTCGCCTTGCAGATTGACGAATTGGCGAAGAAACTGGAAGAGGAGGGTGCCTGATGCCTAAAGAGTACAGAACGATACAGGAGGTGGCAGGCCCGCTGATGCTCGTGCGGGGTGTCACCGATGTAAGCTTTGACGAGCTGGGCGAAATTGAGTTGGAAAGCGGAGAGCGTCGCCGTTGTAAAGTGTTGGAAGTAAATGGAACCAACGCACTGGTGCAGCTGTTTGAAGCTTCTACCGGCATCAACTTAGAAAACAGTAAAGTACGTTTTTTAGGGCGTAGCATGGAGCTTGGTGTATCGGAAGATATGCTTTCGCGCGTGTTTGATGGCCTCGGCCGCCCCATTGACGGTGGACCGGAGATTTTGCCAGAGTTCCGTCGTGATATCAACGGCTTGCCGATGAACCCTTCGGCCCGTGCTTATCCGGAGGAATTCATTCAAACCGGTGTTTCGGCCATTGACGGCCTGAATACTCTGGTTCGCGGTCAAAAGTTGCCCATTTTCTCGGGTAGTGGTTTGCCGCACGCCCAGCTTGCAGCGCAAATTGCGCGTCAAGCCAAGGTGCGTGGCACAGATGATCCGTTTGCTGTGGTGTTTGTGGCTATGGGTATCACTTTCGAAGAGTCGAACTATTTTATCAACTCTTTTAAAGAGTCCGGCGCTATTGACCGTGCCGTTATGTTTATCAACCTAGCCAACGACCCCGCTGTTGAACGTATTGCTACACCGCGCATGGGTCTCACCGCTGCAGAATACCTTGCTTTTGAAAAAGGCATGCATGTGCTGGTTATTATGACAGACATTACAAACTATGCCGATGCCTTGCGTGAGGTTTCGGCCGCACGTAAAGAAGTGCCGGGCCGCCGTGGTTATCCCGGCTACCTCTACACCGACCTTGCAACTCTATATGAACGTGCCGGTCGTCTTGAGGACAGTGATGGCTCTATCACGATGATTCCCATCTTGTCGATGCCGGAGGATGATAAGACCCATCCGATTCCTGACCTTACGGGCTACATCACAGAGGGACAGATCATTCTCGCGCGTGATTTGTATCGCAAAGGGTTGCAGCCGCCCATTGATGTGTTGCCCAGCCTTTCTCGCTTGAAAGATAAAGGTATTGGCGATGGAAAAACCCGTGCCGACCATTCAAACACTATGAACCAGCTGTTTGCTTGTTATTCGCGTGGTAAAAATGCCAAAGAGCTGATGACGGTTTTGGGTGAAGCGGCGCTTACCGAGGTGGACTTGCTGTATGCCAAATTTGCCGATGAATTTGAAGAAAAATATGTGAGCCAAGGGTATTTGACGAACCGCGACATTGAAACAACGCTTGCCATAGGCTGGGAATTGCTTCGCATTCTGCCACGTAGCGAGCTAAAACGTGTGGACGACAAATATCTTGATCAGTACTACGACGCAACCTAAGGTAAAATTATACGGCAGCATCTTTGGCATACAAGCCAAAAGGATGCCTGCCCGTGAATGGAGGAGGGAGAGCCTTTGGCAAAAAAACAGGTGAACCCCACCCGCATGGAGCTCACGCGGCAAAAGCGCAAGTTGGTGACGGCAAAACGTGGCCACAAATTGTTAAAAGACAAACGTGACGAGCTAATGCGCCAGTTTTTAGAACTGGTACGTGTGAACAAAGAGCTACGTGAAAAGGTGGAAGGCGGCCTTGCCACCGCCGCACAAAATTTTGCCCTTGCACGTGCAATGATGCAAGACCCTGTCTTGGATACGGCCCTTTTAGCGCCTAGCCAAGAGGTGACTTTAGAGGTGGAGCAGCAAAATGTTATGAGCGTGCTGGTGCCCAAAATCAGTTACCAAACACGCAGTGCAGACGAAAGCAACATATATTCGTATGGCTTGAGCTTTACCTCGAGCGATTTGGATGGTGCTGTGAAAAGCCTGGATGATGTTTTGCCAGATTTATTGCGTTTGGCCGAGGTGGAAAAGAGTTGTCAATTGATGGCGGCAGAAATTGAAAAAACACGTCGTCGTGTAAATGCCTTGGAGTACGTGATGATTCCAAACCTACAAGAAACCATCAAGTTTATCACAATGAAATTGGACGAGAACGAACGTTCGAACCAAATTCGTTTGATGAAAGTGAAAGACATGATGTTGCAAGAGGCACATCAGTTTGAAGAAAAAGCGGCGGCACGCTATGCGCCGGACATACAGTCTGAGCTAGAGCTATAGTGACAGAGTGTGTGCCTAAGGGCAGTGCTTGGCATTGCCTTGGATGAATATCAAAGTCAAACCCCCATCGCAAGCAATTGTGGTGGGGGTTAATTTATAGAAGGGAATTTAGTATCTATACACAGGCAATGCTGTATTTGCATTCGCGTGGGCCTGTTTTTACATAGCCTTGCCCTTCGCATCGGCTTATGATATGATAATAATACGACAGTTAAAATGGCATAAAATGTACAAAATTGAGAAAAAAAGAGGAACAATCATGGAATTATTACTGGGCAATGAAGCCGTGGCACGCGGTGCGTATGAAGCCGGGGTGCGTGTGGCTACAGCCTATCCGGGCACGCCCTCTACCGAAATTACAGAGGCTTTGGCTGCCACCACCAATGTATATTGCGAGTGGTCACCAAATGAGAAAGTGGCGCTGGAAGTGGCACTGGGTGCCGCAATGGGTGGCGCACGCGCCATGTGCAGCATGAAACACGTGGGCCTTAATGTGGCAGCAGATCCACTGTTCACTGCGGCCTACTCAGGTATTTGTGGCGGGCTTGTCATCCTTGTGGCAGACGACCCCGGCATGCATTCATCGCAGAATGAGCAAGATTCGCGTTACTATGCAAAAAGTGCACATATCCCTATGCTAGAGCCTTCGAATAGTGCAGAGTGTTTGGCGTTTACAAAACTGGCGTTTGAAATTAGTGAAGTGTATGATACCACTGTGTTGGTGCGTCTTACCACACGTGTGGCCCATGCCAGAAGCCTTGTAGCTTTGGGCGAAGTGCAAGAGGTGCCGCTAAAAGACTATGTGAAGAACCCTGCAAAATATGTGATGATGCCGGGCTTTGCACGTTTGCGTCATCCCGTGGTGGTGGCACGCGAAGAAAAACTTTTGGGGGAACTATCGCGCTGGGGCGTAAATAAAATAGAACATCATGGGAACAAAGGTGTAGGCGTGGTGTGCTCTGGCAGTTGCTATCACTATGTGCGTGAGGCCTTGCCAGAGGCATCGATTTTGAAATTTGGGTTTGCTTACCCTGTGGATGAAGCCTTGGTGCAAAAGTTTAGAAGTGAAGTGGAGACACTTTATATCATTGAAGAACTAGAGCCTTTTTACGAAGAGAAAATCTGTGCTATGGGTATTAAAGTGGATGCCGGAAAAAACCGTACCGGCCTAATTGGCGAGCTATTTGCGCGCAAAATTGCGCACCTTTTTGCAGATGGCGAAGAACCCGGCCCCATGGAAACGCCACAAATCCCACAACGCCCGCCGGTGCTATGTCCGGGTTGTCCACACCGCTCGGTATTTTATGTGCTTTCTAAACTGGGTCTTACAGTATCGGGTGATATCGGTTGCTATACCCTTGGTGCCTTGCCGCCCCTTTCTGCTATGGATAGCGAGATTTGCATGGGTGCCGCTGTGGGCATGGCGCTGGGGCTAGAAAAAGCACGTGGCAGAGAGTTTACTAAAAAAACAGTGGCAGTGCTTGGAGACTCCACCTTTATCCACTCGGGTATCACCGGCCTTATCGATATGGTTTACAATGGTTCAAGTGGCACATTGCTTATTTTGGACAACTCCATCACCGGCATGACCGGCCATCAGCAAAACCCTACAACCGGTAAAAATATCCGCTGTGAACCCGCCGCAAAAGTAGATTTAGAAGCGCTATGTGAAAGTGTGGGTGTGGCCTCTGTGCGCGTGGTGGACCCCTTCGACATGAAGGCGTTTGAAGGATGTGTGAAAGAGGAGACAAACCGTGAGGGCGTATCGGTGATTATTGCGCGCCGTCCTTGTGCATTACTTGATAAAACGCGTGTAAACCCATATTTTGTCAACAAAGATGCTTGCATTCATTGCGGTGTATGTATGAAACTGGGTTGCCCCGCCATTTGCCTGGATGACGATGCAGCACGCATTATGCCTGAACTATGTGTAGGTTGTGGGCAGTGTGCGAGTGTTTGCCCTAAAAACGCAATCCAAAAGGAGGAAAAGTAGAATGAATTCTCTCAATGTTGTGATTGTGGGTGTGGGTGGCCAAGGTAGCCTTTTGGCCAGCCGTATTTTGGGTAGCATCGCCCGTGCTTTAGATTTAGATGTTAAGGTAAGTGAAGTGCATGGTATGAGCCAGCGTGGTGGCTCTGTAACCACCTATGTGCGTATGGCCAAAGAGGTGCAAGCGCCCATTATCGAACAAAAAGGTGCCGATTATGTGCTGGCCTTTGAACAGCTAGAGGCGCTTCGTGCCATGCCCAGCCTAAAAAAAGACGGCACCATGATCGTCAACACACAAAAAACACCTCCAATGCCGGTGATTATCGGCGCTGCAGAATATCCCCAAAGCATACTGGAGCGGCTTGAAAAAGAAGCCGCGCATGTGATTGCCCTAGAAGCCCTGCCGCTTGCTGCTGCAGCAGGCACAGAAAAGGCCGTAAATGTGGTGCTTTTGGGCGTTTTAGCCGCACAGCTTCCACTGGATAAACAATTGTGGCTAGATGCCCTACAAAAAAATGTACACGAGCGTTTTTTGCCGGCAAACCTTGCGGCATTTGAGGCCGGGTATACCTTTTAAGGAGAGGAAGTTGAGCATGTATTGGAACAAACCTGTAGAAACCATGGAGCGTAGCGAATTAGATGCTTTGCAGTTGGCGCGCTTGCAAGACACCATTCGACGCGTATACACCAATGTGCCTGCCTATCGCGAGCGCATGCAAAAAGAGAGCTTATCGCCTGAGGATATTACCAGCCTTGCCGATTTGCGCCGCCTTCCGTTTACACAAAAAAGCGATCTGCGAGACAACTATCCGTACGGGTTGTTTGCCGCACCACAGGATGAAATTGTGCGTATACATGCGTCCTCTGGAACTACGGGTAAACCAATAGTGGCAGGATACACTGCGCGCGATTTGCGTGTGTGGAGCGAAGTGGTGGCAAGGTGCCTTGGTTGTGCCCATGTAACCAAAGCCGATACCGTGCAAGTGGCCTATGGATATGGTCTTTTCACAGGCGGCCTTGGTTTACACTACGGTGTGGAACGAATGGGCAGCAAGGTGGTGCCTATTTCGGCCGGCAACACACAACGCCAGCTGATGCTGATGGAAGACCTTGGCACCACAGCCATTGCGTGCACACCGTCGTATGCGCTGATGCTGGGCGAAACTTTAAAAGAAAGAAAATTCGATTTGTCGCGCTTACAGCTCAAAACCGGCATTTTTGGTGCAGAACCATGGACAGAGGCCATGCGCCGCCAAATTGAAGAATATCTCAATATCAAAGCGCTGGATATTTATGGCCTCACCGAAACCATTGGCCCTGGTGTGGGCATGGAATGTATGGAAGGCCAGCATGGCCTACACATTTGGGAAGATCATTTCATCATCGAAATTTTAAACCCGGATACCGACGAGCCCGTGCCGGACGGCGAAGTGGGAGAGCTTTGCATCACCACCATCACGAAAGAAGGCATGCCCACCATTCGCTACAGAACACATGATTTAACCGCTATTATTGCAGAGCCTTGTGCTTGTGGACGAACACACCGTCGCATTGAGCGTTTGCGAGGCCGCACAGATGACATGCTGATCATACGTGGTGTCAATGTGTTCCCATCACAGGTGGAAAGTGCCATTTTAAATGTGCCGGGCATTGCACCACATTACCTTTTGGTGGTAGACCGTGTGAATAACTTGGACGTTTTAGAGGTGCAGGTAGAGCTTTCTCCAGAACTTTGGTCGGATGAAGTGCGGGAGATTGAAGAATTAAGCAGCAAGGTGCGCAAATCCATAGAGCAGGTGCTGGGCCTTGGGGTGAAATTGCACCTGATGGAACCGGGTTCTATTGAACGTAGTGAAGGCAAAAGCAAACGAACCATTGATAAACGCAATTTGGTAGATAAGTAAACAGGAGGTGAATGGGCATGTATGCAAAACAAGTTACCGCATTGATTGAGCGAAAAAAAGGACGTTTGGTAGACCTTACAAAACTGCTTGCCGACAATGGGATTGACCTTTTGGCACTTTCACTTGCCGATAACGTAGATTTTATGATGGTGCGTGCCATTGTGAGCGACCCGGACAAGGCTGTGCAGGTGCTGCAAAATTCGGGCTACACGGCAAAACAAAACGATGTGTTGGCCGTGGCTGTGCCGGATGAGCCGGGCGGGCTTGCCACAGCATTGGATACACTGAAAGAAAATGACATTGCCATTTTATACCTGTATTCGTTGGTGCGCCGTGTGGGCGAAAAAGCTGTGATTATTTTCCGCGTGGAAGAACAGGCAAAGGCTTTGCAAAAACTGCAAGAGGCCAATGTGGAACTGCTAAACCAGCAACAGCTGATTTGCGAGAAGTAATCATATATACAATTTGTATATATTTATAGTAAATACACAAAACCACCTAGATGCCGGGATGCCCGGGTCTTGGTGGTTTTGTGCAGTATATGCATAAATTTATTCAAAAAAAATCAATATAATACAATTATATTAGGGCGTGTTAAAATTGCACGTAGAAAAACGTTTGTTAGTAGTATGGATATGCCGCACAGTAGAACGACTATTTTTTATATCCTTTGTATTTTCATATATGCAGGATCAGTGCAAGTGAAATTGTTTTTCTACGGCCTTTTTTAAAATAAGGGGTGTTTTTGCTTGAGAGTTGGCCAAGGCCAGTAACCGTGTATTTTCCCAGCCATTGCGCATTTGCGTGGCACGTGGCGGGGAAAGGCTTCCGTCATTTCTGCGCCTTTGATACCCTTTGGTAAGGTGCTGCAGGCGTTCGTCGAAGGTGGCTGCCCATTGCACCGGTAAAGTTTGTTCCTCCAAAAGTTCCACATAACACTCATACAAACCCTTATCGGCACGCGGCCATGTGGCAAACCCCAATAGTGTAAGAGAAAACGCGGCACAGGCTTCTTTTGCCGCTTGTAGCAATAGGGCACTGTTTACCGATTCACCGCTGAGATTGGCTTCCTCAGATACGCGTGCGTAAAAAGAAATAT
Organism: uncultured Oscillospiraceae bacterium; assembly: GCA_964370445.1. Classification (GTDB taxonomy): domain Bacteria; phylum Bacillota; class Clostridia; order Oscillospirales; family Ruminococcaceae; genus JAAYCI01. Next base: position 18,783 of record CAYJJK010000021.1, read on the forward strand.
GTGGTGTTTGGCCGGTTTTTCCATGCACTTTAATATAATCGCCAAGGCGGTAGCGGTAAAGGCCGGCATAGGTGGTGATGACAAGTTCATAAACTTGTCCTTCTTGCAATTCGTGCACAAGCAATGGCTTAGACCCGTTTTGGGGCAAAAACTCAAAAAATCCGGCAAATAAAGCGGGCGGTGCAAAAGCGGTGTGTGCCGTAAGCGGGATGTTGATTTTTAGCTCACTGGCGCCATAACCGGCATCAAAAAAAAGTGCTTTTTCCGGTAAAAGAGGACGCAAAGCCTCAATGGCAGGCGCCATTGGCCCCGAAAGCCAAAAGCAGGCAAGGTTAAAATGCGGCCAATAGTGGCGTGGCAGAAACCGGCCTTGCTTGTATAAAGCGCTAAGCTCTGCGGCACGTGTGTGATTTTGTGGCAAGGGGTGGGAACTTTTTGCAAAACCGGGCAGCGTACCGCTTTCTATCGCCTTGGTAAAAGCATCGGCGTGCATATGTGCCTGCTGCAACAAAGCCAAAAAGCGGCGTGGGTTGTTGCCCATAGCGGCCACCACCTGTGGATGGGATAAGGCGTAAAAAAGAAGGAGGGCCTCTCGCTCTTTTGCATTCTCCACCAAAAACACAAAAGGTGGGCAGAGATGCATTTGCTTTTCGGTGGCAGAAGAATTTTGCATCGTTTGCCCCGAGGCATAGCCAATGGGAATGCCTGCACTACTATAGCCTACATGAGCAGAACTTGGAAATAAAAAAACACGATCATTTTCTAAGGCATCTCTTTTGCTCATAAGCCCAGCTTGCAAAACAGCCTGCCTGCGAAAATAGGTGCGAAGGCGATTGACAAGTTTTGTTTTTTGAGAGGCCACACTGCTTACAGGAATCCATTTGTTTTGTCCCAAACTGCCCGAGGTTTGCAAAAATTGTATTGGTTTTCCGCAAAAAAGAAGGTTTTCTTCACCGTTTGCCATTCGACGTACAAGGGGCTCATAATTTTGCCAAGTGGTGAGAGGTAAGGTGTTTTGAAACTGTAAAACGCTGTCGATTTTAGAAAAAGAGTACCGTTTTCCAATGTCACTGTGTGCAGCTTCTTGTAAAATGCAACGAAGTGTTTCGGCTTGTGTTTTTTGTGGATGCTGCAAAGACAGAAGAAAGTGAGTGGCCAGCGCTTTAGAGGTATCGTTTTCTTTAAGAGGTGAAAGTGGACCATAGGGGTTATTCATCAAAGGCATCCTCTACTCTTTATTGAAAAGCCATCATAAAAACATTTGGAAAATTTTATTAAAGATGGGTGTTAAAAGAGTGAATAGCATCCTAGCACCTCAAAATAGGAGCTGGCCGCCATTACCTGGCGCAAAGCCTGTGTCATATTTTCGTCTAAAATGTTTCCCTCTAAATCGGCAAAAAAACGGTACCTGCCGTCATTGTCGGGCCGAGACTCGATGCGCGCCAAATTGATATTAAAACTCATAAAGGGCAGCAAAGCCTCGCACAAAGCACCGCTACGGTGTGCTGTTGAAAATGTGATGGACACATGGGTGCTATTTTTATCATACTGCGGTGCTTTAGATAAAATAATAAATGAAGTGCGGTTTTCTTTGGTGTCCATGATGTCTTCTTGCAGCACCTGTAGCCCGTAGCTGGCAGCTGCATGAAGAGAGGCAATTGCCGCTGTTTTATCGTCTTGCTCTTCGGCAACAAGCTGCGCTGCCACAGCGGTGTTGCATTTGGGAATCTCCTCAAAATTATGCACTTGCAAAAATTTTCGGCACTGGCTAAGTGCCTCTGGGTGCGAGTAAACACGACGAATGTCTTTTAATGTTGTGCCATTTTTTGCAAGCAAACACTGCCGAATATCCAGCTCTGTGCGCCCTGCAATATAGCAACCATATTTGCGTAAAAGGCTATAGGTTTCGCCAATGGCACCGGTTTGGCTGTTTTCAATGGGGGCAAATCCATAGTCTACTTCTCCGCTGGCCACAGCTTTAAAAATATCTTCAAAAGTTTCCACCGAAACAACGTTGGCTTGCGGATACACTTTTTTCAAAGCTTGCTCACTCCATGCGCCGGCAATGCCTTGATGTGCACAGGTTAGCTGCTGTTTATTTTCGTTTTGGGCAGGCGGTAAAAGGCTTGCTTCACCGCCGAAAAGCTCAAAGCGCTGGCGGCTTTTGGAAAGGGCCAGCATGGTGCGCACCATCAAAGAAATTTCGCCACGCCATTTTTTGTCTATAGCACTGCTAACACGCTCTAAAATAATATCTTCTCTGGCGGCATCTAGCACAGGTAAGTTGTTTTGACGTTTCACATCAGCTACATCGCACACCACCTGCATGCGTTTTTCAAGCAGCGGCCAAAGTGCGGTGTCGATCGCATCTATCTCACTGCGCAAGGCTTTTAGTTCGTCCTGTCCGTTCATGTCGGGCTCCTTTTGGTTGTGGGTGAAACAAGAGGCATTGCAAGCCTCGCATTGTATGATTTTTTCGTCTTTGTCGGCGCTCATGGCAATCCCCTTCTAAGCTTCTGCGTGCACGGCGTTGTGCACAAGCTCTACCTGCTTCATCAGGCGGTTAAAAAGAGCTGGCGTTAAGCTTTGTGCACCGTCGCACAGCGCCTGCTGGGGTTGGTTGTGCACTTCAATCATAAGGCCGTCGGCGCCTGCTGCAGTGGCAGCTAAAGCCATGGGGTGCACAAGCGACCAATGTCCTGTACCGTGCGAGGGGTCTACAATCACCGGTAGGTGTGATTTTTTTTGCAATACAGGCACCGCAGAAATATCCAGCGTGTTGCGTGTTGCAGTTTCGAAGGTGCGAATGCCCCTCTCGCACAAAATTACTTCGCTTTTGCCGCCACTTAAAATATATTCGGCTGCCATCAGAAGCTCATCGATGGTGTTTGATAAGCCACGCTTCAGCAGCACGGGGCGGCCTGTTTTGCCAACTTCGCGCAGAAGAATAAAGTTTTGCATGTTGCGTGCACCAATTTGGATGAGGTCAACATCTCTTGCAAAAATATCAATATGCTCTGCCGACATAATTTCGGTAACAATGGGCATACCGGTTTTTTCTCGAGCCATTTTCAAAAGTTCCAGCCCTTCTAGGCCAAGGCCTTGGAACGCATAGGGGGAACTGCGCGGTTTAAAGGCACCTCCGCGTAAAAACTGTGCACCCGATTGTTTCACATCGGCCGCTATCGATAAAATTTGCTCTTCACTTTCGATGCTACACGGCCCTGCCATCACGGCAAAGTTGCCGCCGCCAATTTTTTGGCCGGCAATGGTAAGCGCGCTGTCGTGCGGGTGAAATTTACGTCCGGCCAGTTTGTAAGGCTCCTGCACTTTCAGCACCTTGTCTACACAATTGTACATGTAAATGGTTTCTTCATCCAGTGAGGCCGTATCGCCAACAAGGCCGATAACCTGTGTGTTTTGCCCCTGGATGTAGTGGAGGCTGAGACCTTTTTTATCAAGGTACTCTTCTAATTTTGAAACTTCGGCTGGGTCGGTTTGTGCTTTTAAAACAAGAATCATTTCTGTTTCCTCCTAAAGGCAGGCAAGGCCTGCTAGTGATGAATGATAAGAACACAATAAAAAGGAGAGTTCATGGGTGTCATGAACTCTCCTGGGTAAGCTTTGTGTAACGCTTAATGGCAGAGTGCATGAGGCAGGTTTTGTTTTGTAAAGCCAAAAAAGCCGAAGCTAAAAAAGCTGCAGCTAAAGGCAAAAAACAAAAACATCAACGCTTGCATCATGTTTAAAACTCTCTTTCCCATTGGGTAAATAAACGTAACAATATAAAACAAAGGCGACTAGTGCAAAAATTTAGAAATTTCCAAAATGGTAAAGCTGATGCTTGTGCCAGAAGGCAGGGCAACCTCTACAACCTCGTTTACCTTGTGTCCAATAAGGGCGGCGCCTACAGGGCTTTCGTCGCTAATTTTTCCGCTAGTTGGGTCGGCTTCGGTGCTGCCAATGATATCATACTCCTCAATTTCCCCATCTTCATCGCGCAATTTCACGTGGCAACCCACCATCACACATTCCGTGCTTAGCTCATCTTCATCGATGATGTGCACGTTTTTGAGCATGCTTTCCAATTCTGCAATACGGCTTTCCACAAATCCTTGCTCGTTTTTTGCCTCGTCATACTCACTGTTTTCAGAAAGGTCTCCGTATCCACGTGCCACCTTGATTTTTTCGGCAACGTCTTTACGTTTTTCGGTTTTTAGGTATTCCAGCTCATGCTCTAACTTTTCAAGGCCAGCATAAGTGACCATATGTTCTTTATGTGGCATGCGACAACGCTCCTTATGATTTGGGTTAGCACAACCCCATATATTTTATATTTCGACAATTCGTTATTTTTAGCATTATTGCAATACATTACCTCATATTTTAGTATAAATTGTGCCACTTGTCAACTGTTTTTGGGAAAAGAGACAACATAGTGCCGTGGATTATATTAAAATAAGCTGTTTTGTGGTTTTTCATTCCATTAAAAATTGAGGTGCAAAATTGTTTAATGCAATTGTGAATCAAACGCTGTTGATTGCTAAACCGGCTTTATGACGGAAAAGAAAAGCTCACCTTGGCTTTAAAGCCAAGGTGAGAAAACATATACATAGTATCTGCTTTGCCAAACTTGCAAGCTAGGCGTCTTCGTTTTCCTCGGTTAGCAGTTTCTTTGCCTCTTCCACCACTTTTGCCTCTAATTGTTGTGGCAATGGTTCATAGCGCACAAACTCAAAGTCATAGTGGCCACGTCCTTGCGTCAATTGGCGCATGTAGGTTGTAAAATCGTGCATTTCACTCATGGGCACTTCCGCTTCCACGCATTGCAGGTTGTCTTCACTTGGGTTCATGCCCATTACACGCCCGCGCCGCTTGTTGGCTTCGCCCATGATGTCGCCGGTGTTTTGGTCGGGCACATAGGCTTTCAAAAGGCCAATAGGCTCTAAAATTACAGGAGAAGCCTCGGGCAAGGCGGCTTTATAGGCAAGTTTTGCCGCCATTTTAAAGGCCATTTCAGACGAATCCACCGGGTGGTAGCTGCCGTCTAGTAGCGTGGCTTTTAGGCCCACCATGGGATAGCCGGCCACAACACCACGAGTAACAGCATCACGCAGGCCTTTTTCTACGGCAGGGAAGAAGTTTTTGGGCACACTGCCACCAAAAACATGCTCTTCAAATACCAAAGCATCGCCCTCGCAAGGCTCAAACTCAATAATTACGTCACCAAATTGGCCGTGACCACCCGTTTGTTTTTTGTGGCGTCCTTGTTTTTTTACTTTTTTGCGCAAGGTTTCGCGATAACCAACACGCGGCTGAGTGAGCACCACATCAATGCCAAATTTGCTTTTTAACTTGCAAACCATTACATCAAGGTGTTGCTCGCCAAGGCCAGACAAAAGCTGCTGCAGGGTTTCGCTATCCATGCGATATTGCAAGGTGCCATCCTCTTCCAAAAGGCGATGCAAAGCTGTGGAAATTTTGCTCTCATCCCCTTTTTGAGTGGTGTGCAGGGCCATGGTGAAGGTGGGGCGTGGGAATTCGGCAGCCGAAAACTGCACCTTATGCCCCGCATCACACAAGGTATCGCCCGTTTTGGCACCCGCCAATTTGGTAACGGCCCCAATGTCGCCAGCGCTAATTTCGCCGGTATCACTTTGTTTCTTTCCGCGCAAATACATAAGTTTGCCCATCTTTTCAGGCTCACCCGTGCGGCCGTTTATAAGCGCAGAGTCCGATTTTAACACGCCGCTAACCACTTTGACATAAGACAGCTTGCCCACAAAGGGATCGGCCACGGTTTTAAATACATATGCAGCCAAAGGTCCTGCAGCATCGCACTCCACAAAAGTTTCTGCGCCGTCCAAAATGCTTGTTCGTCCGCCACCACGCTGGGCGCTGGGCAAAAGCACGCGCATATTAAAGCTAAGCATATCCATCGCTTCTAATTTTGTGGGAACACCACACAAAACTGGCGCAATGGCCCCGGTTTTCACACCAATGCGCAGGCCTTCTGTAAGCTCGTCAATGGTGAAAGGTGTGCCATCAAAAAATTTCTCCATCAAGGCGTCGTCTGTTTCAGCAACAGCCTCAAACATGGCGGCCCGCATTTCTTCATAGCGATCGTCCAGCGGGGGGCTATCCACCTGCTTTGCAACGCCTTTTTCATAGGTAAAGCATTTTTCTGAAATTAGATTCATGTATAAAATGTTGCCATCTTTTGCATAAGGGATAACAATAGGGCAAACCACAGCGCCAAAGGCCTCTTTTAACTCGTCGAACACTTTGTAATAATCGGCGTTTTCTGTGTCGAGCTTGCCGATAAAAAACATCCGGCTTTTTCCGGTTTTTTCGGCCAAGCGATATGCTTTTTGTGCACCCACTGTAAGCCCACTGCGTCCGGATACGGCTATCAACACGCTTTCGGCAGCCTGAATACCCTCGTAAAGGCCCAGTTCAAAATCAAAAAGTCCGGGCACGTCTATCAAATTAATCTTCACGCCTTCATACTCAAAAGGCGCTATGGCCGACGAAAGTGAAACTTTGCGCTTGGTCTCCTCAGGCTCAAAGTCCATGGTTGTGTTGCCTTCCTCCACGCGGCCATGACGGTCAACGGCTTTCGCATGAAACAGCAAAGCCTCAGAAAGACTTGTTTTGCCGGAGTCACTGTGCCCGGCAATCACTACATTGCGGATCTTATCTGGTGTATAACTCATATGCATCCGTTCCCTTTCTTCCGCCCGGAAGGTTTGTTGCAGCAGTGGCGCAAAGCGTATGATTTTAAATGGCAAAGCCCAGTGTTTTCGCCTTTGTAAAAACAGAAGGCAAAGTGTGGGTGTGCTTAAAAAAATGGGACGCTTCCCCCTGAAAAGCACCCCGGGCGACAACTTATGTCAATCATCATAGCATATTTGTACAATTATGTCCAAACATTTATATAAAAAACTGTGCTTTTTCATGCGCAAAATTTGGGCCCGTTTTTGTGCATTTTGCCACATACAGTGTTTTTTTTGCTGGTAAATGTCAAAAAAGAAAAATAAATAACGTAAAACCAAGGGTTTGTAAAATAAAAGTGAAAAACGCCATAGAGGTGTTGACATCTGTTTTCTGCTTTGTGGTATAATGTATGAATGAAATAAAAGAGCAATAAACAAAACCGTAGAACACGGTCTTTCTTTTTGTTCATGATGAAATATTAAGTTGCCCTAAAAAACAAGGGTGCTACAAAATTTATGGCAGTAAAGCAGAGGCCAAGGGCAAAGACGGTTTTTTTGAAAATGTCAAAAAGCAAAACTTTGCAGCAAGTGGCGAAGGGAGGATTGGCTTTTGATGGATGTAAATGAGTTGTTGTTTGCGTTGCCTGCGCCACTGGCAGTGGCGGCAGGGGTTATTTTGTTGTTTAATTTTTACCATGTCGTTGTGGCTGTTTTTGGGCTAAAAAAGCAAGATGAAGCGCCACAAATACCCGCAAAAGCGAGATTTGCCATCCTGGTGCCCGCACGAAATGAAGAAATGGTGGTTGGCCCATTGTGCGACAGTTTGCGTCGCATGGCTTACCCAAAAGATTTATATCAAATTATCGTGGCGCCCAATAATTGTAGCGACAACACAGAGGCCGTGGCAAAAGAGCACGGAGCCGATATTTTTAAACCGCACGGAAGGATCGCTTCCAAGGGAGATGTCCTTACCCAAATGGTGGATGACATTTTGCAAAAAGATGAATTTGATGCTGTTTGCGTGTTTGATGCCGACAATTTGGTTCACCCGGAGTTTTTGCAGCAAATGAACAATGCTTTGGCAAATGGCACTGAGGTGGCACAGGCCTTTAGGGATAGCAAAAACCCAGGTGACACGGCGGTTTCCACGGCCGGCAGCGCGTGGTGGTGGGTGTTAAGCCGTTTTATAAATGGT
>CAYJJK010000021.1:26703-32005 GCA_964370445.1 uncultured Oscillospiraceae bacterium
ACGCGAAGCATTGGGGCTTTCTGCAATTATCAACGGCAGTGGGTTTATGGTGTCTTGTGATATGCTTCGAAAAATGGGTGGATGGCACACCAAAACGATGACAGAAGATTATGAGTTTACCGCGCTGTGTGTGCTGCAAGGGCAGCGGGTGCACTATGTGCCAAAAGCAATTATTTATGATGAACAGCCGCTTTTTTTTAAAGAGACTGTGAAACAACGCAAACGCTGGTGCACAGGAAGCACACAGAGTGCAAGGCTGCTTTTGGGGCGTCTTTTGCAAAAAGGTGCAGAGCAGCATTCTTGGGTGGCACTGGATATTGCCTTGATTTACCTCATGCCTCTTGTGCTGGTGCCGTCTTTTTTGGTGGGTGCTTTTGGTGTGATGTGGCTTTGTTACAAAGTGGCAATTTTGGGCATGGTACAGGTGTTGCTGTTCCTTTTTTTCACCGTCGCGGGCTTTGCATTTTTTGCCCTGTTGGGATTTACACTTTTGGCAGCCGTTTTGATGAAATGGACCTGTGGCAAAGTGTTGCCACGCTGTGCGGCGGGCCTTTTGTTCTTTCCGCTATATGTGCTAAGCTGGGTGCCCATTACGATTTACAGTTTGTTTAAAGAGCAAACTGTGTGGGAGCCTATTGCCCATACGCGCGGTATTAATATGGGGCAGATGTAGGGCGAGGCAGCATCGGCATTGAAGCCGGCCATTTATTAGCGGGTTAAAAATGTATTCTATGTTGGCTATGGCCAGCAAAAAATAAAATATAAGTTGAGAGCAAGGAGAAAAAGCATGTCAAATGAGCAGGTGACAGCTTTGCAACGCACGGCTTGCCGTGTTCGTCAAGGTGTTTTACAAGCCACCCATGCGGCAAAAAGTGGGCATCCGGGGGGAAGCCTTGGTGCAGCCGATATTTTTACGGCACTGTATTTTGGCGAGATGAAAGTAGACGCAAACAACCCAAAAGACCCAAACCGAGACCGTTTTGTATTAAGCAAGGGGCACACGGCACCGGGGCTGTATTCCACCTTGGTGCAAAAAGGGTTTTTCCCAAAAGAGGATTTGCTGACATTACGCAGACCCGGTAGCCATTTGCAAGGGCATCCGTGTATGGGTTTAACCCCGGGTGTGGATATGAGCACAGGAAGCCTTGGGCAAGGGACTTCGGCAGCATGCGGCATGGCTTTGGCTGCAAAAAAACAAAACAAAACCAATCGAGTGTATGTGCTTTTGGGTGATGGAGAAATTGCAGAGGGTCAGTGCTGGGAGGCGTTTTTGTTTGCTGCCCACTATAAATTGGACAATCTGTGCGTGATTGTGGACTTGAATGGCCTGCAAATTGACGGTGCCACAAAAGACGTGATGAACACTGCGCCGGTGGATGAAAAATTAAAAGCGTTTGGTTTTTCGGTGCACACCGTAAACGGCAATGATTTTGAACAGTTGCAAGATGCGTTTGCCAAGGCCAGAAATACCAAAGATAAGCCCACCGCCATTGTGGCGCATACCGTAAAGGGTAAGGGCGTCAGCTTTATGGAAAACCAAGCCTCTTGGCATGGAAAACCGCCAAATGATGAAGAATACGAAAAAGCTTGCAAAGAACTTCAAAACCAGTTGCAAGCACTGGGGGGCGAAGAACATGAGTGAAATTAAAAAAGTGGCCACAAGGGATAGCTACGGAAAAACCTTAGTGGAACTTGGCGCAGAGTTTGAAGATCTTTACGTGCTGGATTCTGATGTAAGCTCTGCTACAAAAACAGGGCTTTTTAAAAACGCATACCCCGATCGCTTTTTCAATTGTGGCATTGCCGAAAGCAATATGATGGGTGTTGCAGCCGGCCTTGCCGCAGCCGGTCTTGTGCCGTTTGCCTCTTCCTTTGCTATGTTTGCGGCCGGCCGGGCGTTTGACCAAGTGCGAAACTCTATTGGCTACCCGCATTTAAATGTTAAAATTGGTGCTACACACGGTGGTATTAGCGTGGGTGAAGATGGCGCTTCACACCAGTGCAACGAAGATTTTGCCCTCATGCGTTCCATCCCCGGTATGACAGTGATTTGCCCGGCGGATGATATAGAAGCTGTTGCCGCTGTGCGGGCGGCCTATCTTTACAATGGGCCTGTATACCTTCGCTTTGGAAGAGCTGCTACACCCGTGTTCCACAGTGAAAACACGTATAAATTTGAAATTGGAAAAGGGGAAACTCTCACCGAAGGAAATGATGTTGCCATTGTTGCTTGTGGCCTTTTGGTGTGGGAGGCTTTGCAGGCAGCCGAGGCATTGAAAGCCGAGGGTATTCATGCTCGTGTTATCAATATGCCCACCATTAAACCCTTAGATGAAGCATTGCTTTTGCAAGCGGCAAAAGAGTGCAACGCCATCGTGACGGCTGAAGAGCATAGCGTTGTGGGTGGTCTTGGCGAGGCGGTGGCCTCCTTTTTGGCAAAGGAACACCCGGTGCGCATGAGTATGCTTGGCGTAAACGACGTGTTTGGCCATTCGGGTAGCGCTGAAGCACTGCTGAAAGAATTTGGACTAAACAGTGCAGGAGTTATCGAGCATGTTCGGAAGGTTTTAGGTAAGTAAAAGAGCCTAGGGATCTGCTTAAACCTCAGCATTTTAAGAAAAAAGTGGGCAGCCTTTTGTTTAAGGGCACACTTTATGCAAGCGCATAAGAAAAGGACAACCTCGCCGCAAAGATTTGTGGCGGGGTTGTCCTTTTAAACGGGATCAATAACATACTGTGTGCTAAAAACACAGCTTTATGAAAATTTTGCAAAAAGTTGTGTCATGTGGGGCAGTGTGCCACGGTTTATAGCTTGCAAACAAGCACACACTAAAAGCCCAGGTCTTCGCACACAAGCAAGACGGTGATGCGCCCTGCTTCGAATTGGGGCCCCAGCACCACTTCTGCACAGCAGATGCGGTCGGGGCTTTGACATTCATGACATTTCCCTGTGGTGGCACATGGGGTTTTAAGCCCAATGCGGTGTGTGTTTGCCGGAGCGGATATCATAAAATTTCGTTGCCGTGCTTGCTCGCGCGTGGACACAAGTTTGTTATATCCCGCGATCACAATCACTTGAGATGGGCCGAAAATCAAGGCGGCCACACGGTTTCCACGCGCATCCACGGCGTATAATTCGCCATTTTCTGTAACGGCACCAACTGAAGACAAATAGCAATCTGCAAAAAAACTTTCGCGTGCAATTTGGCCTGCGTCAGCGCCTTCGGCAAAGCGGTCGAGATAGTGATAATCTGCGCTGCGTAGCAAATCAATAACGCCACACTCGGCTAATGTAACAGAGCCGCCGTGTGCCACTGTGCCACCTTTTGGCAGCAACTGTTGTAGCAAGGGCAATACTTCTTTGCGGCTTTGTAACACATGGGCCTCCATGCGGTTTTGACGCAAGGCCGCGGCGGCGCGCTCTAAGCGGGCCATTTCCAAAAATTTACGGTGCGAATCCATACGCGATACCCCCTATTGATACTTAGGCCTAGCATTGTAGCATAAAACACGAATTAATGTTGTTTAAAGAACCGAAGCAGACGGTAGTGTGCATAGCCAAAACAGCCCAAAAATAAACTAAGCTGTACCCAAAGATAGGCTTTTAAGTGACGAAAACGAAACGGAGTTTTCTCAACCACCTTTAATAAGCGCAGTGCCTCTTTGCCACCCTGCCAAAAGGGTTTTCCAAAGCCGCGAAAGGTGAATACCAAAAGTTTGACAAGATAACCAAAAATTAAATAGGGTAAGTTTAAAAGAAAAAACAAAAGAGGTAAATTTTTAATTGGTAAAAGCAAGCTGTTTCGGCCGCTTTGCAGAGATTTAAAGTCATTATATTGGCTGCCGCCTGTTTTGCCGCGTGTGGTGGCACCACAAATGTGCGTGCAAACAGCCGAGGGCTCATACAAACAGCGGTATCCATGGTTGTTTGCGCGCCAGCTGATGTCCACATCTTCTAAATAGGCAAAAAATAATTCTTCAAACCCTCCAAGTTCATCTAAAAGGGATTTGCGATACAGTGCAGCGCCTCCACAGGCAGAAAAAACGCGCTGTGCTTTTGGGTATCGTGCAAAAGACAAACCGTCTCCCCGCTTGTAGGCCCAGCCAAACAGGTTGACAAAATCGCCGCAATCATCGGCTTTTTCAGGCTCAAGATGGCGCAACATTAAACATTGTACAGAAAAAATGCGCTCGTCTTTTTCAATCGCACGTAAAAGGTTTGCAGCCATGTCGGGTTTTGCAAAGGCGTCATTGTTAAAAAGCAACACATACGGTGCCTTTGCAAGGGCAATGCCCTGGTTTACCGCTTTAGAAAACCCCAAATTCTCTCCGTTTTGCAAAAGGGTGCACCGCTTGTCTTCTGCGGCACGTTTTGCGTCTTGCAGGCTCTCATCTTTTGAACCGTTGTCTACAATAATCAGCTCAAAATTTTGTTCTGTTTGAGCATATAAGCTTTCAATGCAGCCGCAAAGCCAGCCGGCACCGTTTAGGTTTGGCAATACAATGCTTAATTTTGGTTCCATACTGCGCCTCCCGTCTATACTACAAAGAAGTATAGCACACACAAAGAGGGCGGGTAAAGCATCGATATCACAAAAGAGCACATTTTTTTGCACAGGGCTATCTTATAAGACGCAAATGCGGTATACTATATACATTAGCCCTGTGTGTATCGTGAACACATCCCATGTGCCACCCTGGCAAGTGATGACTCTTTCACGCACACCCGCAAATGCCGGGTGTTTTTCTTTGCCATGGGGGAAGGGGTGGGATATGCAGCAAAAAGAAGTAAACCGAAAACTTTTTATTAAGCAGGTGCTGGCCTTGGCTGTGCCGGTTGCCCTGCAAAATTTAATCAATGTGGGCGTGCAAAGCGCTGATGTCATCATGCTGGGCAGCGTGGGCGAGGTGGTTTTGTCTGGCGCATCATTGGCAGGGCAAGTGCAATTTATTTTGATGCTCATTTTATTTGGCCTTGCCTCGGGCGCATCAGTTCTTACAGCACAGTATTGGGGTAGGCAAGATTTGCGCGTAATCGAAAAAATCATCAGCATGTCTTTGGTGATTTCCATGGCACTTTCACTGTTGTTTTTTACGGTGGCCATGCTGTTTCCGGTGGAAATTTTGCGTATTTTTACGCCGGATGAGGCTGTGGGGGACGAAGGGGCTGTATATTTACGCATCATCGCTGTAAGCTATTTGTTTATTGGTTTTACCACCACATACCTCAGCTTGATGCGTAGCATTGAGCGTGCTGTGGTGGCCACAGTGGTTTATTTTATCTCATTTTGCACCAATATTG